>JAIRVG010000042.1 GCA_031253995.1 Paucimonas sp.
TTGATCTACCTGCGACATCAGGAGGCCGAGTGGAGCGCTGATGTAGGGGGTGGAGGGCCATGGATGGCCCGGAAAGCGCCATAGGGCAGGAGCCCGTATGGCGCGGCCCCCGGAATCAGCGCGGAGGGAGGGAACCCGTAGCGAAGCGGAGGGCCGGATGCAGGAGCGAAAGCGTTTTGCCCACTTTTGCGCTTTTCAAAAGTGGGTCGCCGGGGGGGCGAAAAGGTGACTCAGCGTCGCCATCGCAAATGGATCAACACACAATATCCAGAACCAACCCAAACACAGCGCTCCTACAAGGCCGCGCTCGGCCGCACCAGCGGATGAAATGCCCGGCTGAAATACACCAGCCCGTCACCCCCTTCGCGCACCTGGATATCGTCCAGCTCCACCAGCAACACCGAGTGGGTCCCCACCTCCTGCACCTGGCTCACCCGACCCTCCAGATTGGCCAGGGCATCGCTCAGCCTGGGCTGCGCCGCATCCTGCAACTGCCAGTCATGCAGCCCAAAGCGCTGCTCCATGGTCACCTGGGTAATCCCGGCGAAATGCCGCGCCACGTCCTCATGCTCGCTGGCCAGTACATTGACGCAGAGCCGGCCATTGGCCTTGATCACCGCATTCAGCGCACTGTTGCGGTTGACGCACACCAGCAGGGTCGGCGGCGTGTCGGTCACCGAGCACACCGCCGTGGCGGTGATGCCGCAGCGCCCGGCCGGGCCGTAGCTGGTGATCACGCTGACCGCAGCCGACAGGTGCGCCATGGCCTCGCGAAACGCTTGCTGTTGGCTGTTCATTGGCGGATCCGCTCCAGCGCGTTGATGTCGTCCGGATTGTGCAGGTGCGGCACGCTCCAGCCTTTCTCGTCGTAGTCGGACAGGCACTGCTCCACCAGCCCCTGCATGCCGGCCATGGCGCCGCTGGCGCGGGCATAGGCCAAGGTCTGCAGGCGGATATCGTCCTGGTTGCCGGCGTAGTTGATCTCGTACAGCTCATGACGTCCGCCGAACTCGCTGCCGATGGCGTCCCACAGCAGCTTGAGGATCTTCACCCGCTGGCGATGGTCCATGCCGCCGGAACCACGGCAGTAGGTGGCCAGGTACTTGTCCAGCTCAGGGTTGGCGAAGTCGCGCACGCCGCTGGGCAGGTAGATCAGGCCGCTGGCCACGGTCTGCTCGATGATCTTCTTGATCGCCGGGTAGGCGGTCGGCGCCATCACCCGGTAGACCTGCTGCGCCTGGTTGCTCGGCAGCAGCGCCGGGGTGCTCCAGTTGTCCTGGCGCTCCGGCGCGCCGCACATGGCGTCGGTCAGCGACCAGAACAGGTTGCGCCAGGCGATCACCTCGCCGACCTGCGCCGACACGCCGCGAAAGTCCAGGGAACCGGTGCACTCCAGGGCCTTGGTCAGCAGGCCGGCAATAAAGTCCAGTTTCACCGCCAGGCGGGTGCAGCCCTGCATCGGGTACAGCCGACCGAAGCCGCCGGCGCTGGCGAAGCGGCGGCAGCGGTCGTAGTCGCGGTAGACCAGCACGTTTTCCCAGGGCACGAAGACATCGTCGAGTATCAGGATCGCGTCGTTTTCGTCGAAGCGGCTCGACAGCGGGTAGTCGAACGGCGAGCCGGTCAGCCCGGCCTGCAGCTCGTAGGACGGCCGGCAGATCAGCTTCAGGCCCGGGCTGTTCATCGGTGCGAGGAACATCAGGGCGAAGTCCGGGTCGTCGCCCATCACCTGGGCCGAGCCGAAGCCGATGAAGTTGTAGTGGGTCAGGGCCGAGTTGGTCGCCACCACCTTGGCGCCCTTGACGATGATCCCGCCTTCCACCTCGCGGACTGCGCGGATGAACACGTCCTTCACTTCGTCGCTGGGTTTGTCGCGGTCGATGGGCGGGTTGACGATGGCGTGGTTGAGGTACAGGCATGACTCCTGGATGCGCTTGTACCAGGCCCGGGCGTTGTCGGCGTATTCGCCATAGAACTCCGGGTTGGCGCCCAGCACCGCGCCGAAGGCGGCCTTGTAGTCCGGGGTGCGGCCCATCCAGCCGTAGGACAGCCGCGCCCAGGCGGCGATGGCGTCGCGCTGCTCGCGCAGTTGCTCGGCGGTCTCGGCGATGCGGAAGAACTTGTGGGTGTAGCCGCCGTTGCCGGTGTCGGTCGGCCAGCACAGTTGCTCGTGGTGTTCCGGGTCGTGCAGGGCGTCGTAGAGGCGGGCGATGGAGGCGGCGGAGTTGCGGAAGGCCGGGTGGGTGGTGACGTCCTTGACGCGGTCGCCGTAGATGTAGATTTCGCGATCGTCACGCAGGCTTTCGAGGTACTCGGCGCCGGTGAAGGGGCGGGCAGTGTGCATGCTGGGTCTCCGCTGATTGTAGTTATCGGAAGCCTTGGGGGCTGGCCAGCATGATGGAGGTTCGGTGTTTCGAGATGAATGAAGGTTAGGGCGGGGAACTTGTATTTTTCGTAAGGGCAGGGTGATCGTCATCGACGTGCGCCGGGGTGCACGCCGATGACGATCGGGCTCTGCTCAGGTCATTCCAGGACCATGCGAGTCAGGGTTTCCTCGTCGATGGCGGCGCTGTCTGCGGCGGTGGCCAGTTGCACGGCATCGGGAGCCACGGCGCGGGCGAACAAGCGTGCACCGGGCATCGCCGCCGGGAAGTCCAGGCGGTGCATGCGCAGTTCCGGGTCGCCCTCGGCCAGGCCCTGGTGGGAGCGCGGGCTGGTGCTGGCGTAGAGGTTGAACACGCCCTGCTGCAAGGGGCCGAGGTCATGCCAGTGGCCGTAGCTCGTGCTCGGCGACAATGCCGGATCGAAGCGTCCGCGGCGCAGGCGCCCGACGAACCAGGCGAAGGGTGCCTGACCCCCGTGACGTTGCTGCACGTGATCGAGCAGCAGGGTGTTCTTCCCCGGTACCAGGCGCAGCAGGCCCAGCGCGACGCCGGTCTTGGTGGTCGGGGCGTGAGGGTTCTCCATGTCCATCGGCAACGGCTGATGGACCTCGATGCTCGGTCGCTGGTCACCGAAGGCCTGCTCCAGCAGGTCCTCCCAGTCGTTGTCCCAGACGTTGCCGTCTTTATCGAACAGGCGCTGCACATGCCGCGAACGGCTGCCGTTGCCGGCCAGCAGCACATGCACGGTTGCGCCTGCGGGCAACAGGTGGCGGATGCGTGCCAGTTCGCCGAGGAAGGCTTCCACGCCGCGGCGGATGCGGCTTGCCAGCAGCTCGTCGAGCGCCTCCGCATCCAGGCTCAGTTCGCAGAGCTTCTTGTTGCCGTTGGTATCGATCAGGTCCAGCTTGAGCTGCGCTGCAAGGGCCGGCGTGGCGCTTTCCAGGAAAGGCCGCAGCTTGGCGGCGAGCATGATGGTATTGGTCTGCGCAGCCTGGGTCGGCGCGATGAACGCTTCGCTGCCGGCGAAGGCCTGGGCGTCCATTGGCTGGGTGAACTGGATGCGCGCATCGCGCAGGACATCGAGGTTGGCGTGCAGGCTGTGGTAGACCAGGTGCTCCAGCAGGTTCTCGCCACCGAGGAAGTTGTCGCCGCTGCTGGCCAGGTGTTCGAACACCCGCTCATAGCCCTGGTCTTCCTCTTCCTCCGTGGCCCAGCGCAGCAGGCCGTAGTCGAAGTCGCTGGTGCCGCCGCCGAAGTCGAACACGGCGTAAGGCACTCCTTCCTCGCTGGGCTCGACGCCCAGGTGCGGCAGTGCGGCGGCGGCATAGGCCGCCGGCTCGCTGGCCAGGTCGTTGACCTCGAAATCGTTGAGCACCTGCGGATGGTGTTCCACCAGGCTGCCCGGCAGGCTGCGCTGCAGGCCGCGGCGGAAGCTGGCGAGGATGCGATCCTTGACGTTGCGTGGGTACTTCACCGGGAAGGACAGGTAGTACTTGAGGAACAGCCCGCGACCGCGCCAGTTGATCGCCATGCCGAGGTACCAGGCATACAGCTCGATGGGGTCGAACGGGTAGTCGGCCGACAGCGCCAGGGGCTGGCCGCGCAGTGGATTGCGCTCGTGGTGCGGGGCCAGTTCCAGCTCACGGTTGTTGCGGTCGGTCATGCGCAGCCGGCGCTGTTCGATGGAGCGCAGGGCCCATTGCTTGAGGCGCGGCAGGATGCTGGCGAGTATCGCGACATCGCCCGGGTTGTCGCGGAAGTTGCTCTGCGCCTCATGGGCCGCGCGCATCCAGCTCCAGTCCAGCGCCGGGCGGTAGGCGCGCTCCAGCCAGGCCGCCTCGAACGCCGTGTAGTCCACGCATTCGAGCACGGTGGGGTTTTCGAAGTCGCGGGGCTGGACTCGCTGGTAGAAATCGCGCACGCCGATGCGCAGCAGTTCGCGCCCGCCACTGCTGGTGTCCATGGCCACCACCGTGCTGCTGGTGCCGAAGTCGATGGCCACGGCGCGGCGTTGCAGGTCCCGGCCCGGGTCGCGGGCGACATGGCCGAAGCGGGCGAGGGCCTCGGCAGGCTCGCCCCAGAGCTCCCACAGGCCTTTTTCAGGATCGGACAGTTGCGCGTTGTCGAGCTTGGGCAGCCGGCAAGGGGTGTGGTCCAGGTCGGCCAGTTGCGAGGTGACCGAATGCTGGTGCGGATTGAATGACAGTTGTTCGTAGCCTACGGCGCGCAGGTAGGTCTTCTCCTGCAGCAGCGTGGCCAGCAGCTTTTCGTGCGACATGTTGTTCCAGCTGCGGTCCGGGCCGAACAATTGCCCTTCCGGTGTCACCAGTTGCCAGCCGTGGCTGGCCAGGCTGAGCAGCAGCTTGGCATCGCTGGCCCCTACCCAGAGAGGGTTGCAGGAGAAGATGGCGCCGGCATAGATCGTACTGGTGCTCCAGCGACCGTTATCGGTATCGCAGCAGTCTTCCGTCGTCTGCCACATCGATTTCGTATCGCCCGTCACGGTTGCCATGCGGTACGCCTGGCCGGAGCGGTGGGGGTTGCCCTTGCCGGTGGCGAACGACTTCAACTCTCTTACGGTCGGCAGGCGCCAGCCTTCCAGCCCGGCCCAGCGGCCCTGGCTGACGATCGGTCGGCTTTGGGAGAGGGTTCGCGGCGTGTCGCTTGCGGAGTGGTTCCACAGAAACAGAGAGCTGCTGTGGAGGGTCGCCAGATTGTTTGTGCTCTCGGTCCACCGGAGATAGGTGAAAGGATGCACGTCGAGAAACGCGCGCAGCTTGTCACTGGTGGGGTAGCGCAGCCCGGTCTGGGCGTCGAAGATGCTCAGGGCGTTTTCGACCTGGCTGGTGTTGTGCGGCAGCAGGTACCAGAAGCGGCTTTTACCCAGGTGCTCCTGGAAGTCGGCCAGATTGTCCGCGTGCCGTTCTTCTATATCGAACCCGTTGCTGGATCGTTGTTCTGTGGTCATGGAAATGGCTTCAATGAGTAGTGACCAGGGTTTTGCACACGGCCCTGCCGCTGCCGTCGACGATGCCCGGCAGGTACAGGCTGGCGAGGGTATCGCCGCTGGCGGTATGGCGGCTGCGCAGGTGCTGCTCGTAGTCGTAGCTGGCACCGATGCGGGCGTTGGCAAGGCGCCACGGGCGAGTGCGCCAGTTGTGGTTGTACCAGCCGAGGGCGCTGTCCAGCAGGGCCTGCTCGGCATCGCTGGCGCTGCGCTCTTGGGTTTCGCAGCGGTCCTTGAGCGCATGCCACAGGCGCTCCAGGTTCTCCTGCTGGGCAAGCACCGCCACGATCCGGGTCAAGGCTTCGAGATTGTCCGCTGGCAATCCGTCCAGCCCCAACTGCCGGGCCAGTTCGTCCTCGCGGCGCAGGAAAGTCACTGCCGCAGGCGCATCGGCCTGGCGCGCCAGCTCCGACTGGCAGTGCTGCAGTTTTGCTTTCACGCTGTCCAGTTGGCTTTCCAGGTCGCTGCACGACTGGCGCAGTCGATCATTGTCCTGCTGCAGGCTTGCCTCTGATGCGGGAGTCGCGGCGCCTGTGGCAATCTCGCGAATCAATGCTTGCAGCGGTGCGAAGCGTTCCAGCAGAAACCTGAGATCGGCGAGATTCAGGCCGTCGTCACGGCCAGGGCGCTCGCTGTTCCATTGGGCTTCGAGCCTGTCCAGTTCTTCCTGCGACATCCTGTCCATGCTTCAACCCTCTTCCAGTTCAGTGACCAACCCGCGCATTTCCGCACGTACCACCAGGCGCTGGCGCTGCGGCAGGTGGGCGACGAAGTCGACGACCTGCTGCTGCAGGTCGCGGGGCAGGTCGCGGAAGCGCTTCTGCAGCACGCGAAGGGTTTCCTCGCTGGGCTCCGGGTAGGGATTGGGGATGGCCAGGGGTTCCAGGCGCCCGCACAGCAAGGCCAGGTCGACCGGGCCGATCAGGGTGAAGACCCGGGGGAACAAGGCTGGCAGGAACGAGGCCAGGCGTTCGGCATCCACACGTTGCACGGCCTGGTTCTGTGCCCGCAGCCGTTCGTTGTCGAGTTGCAGGCGAGAGCGCTCGCTCTGCAGGCGCTGGGCTTCGTCCTCATGCTCGCGGTGCAGTGCGTCGCGCTGCTGCTGGCGTTCTTCGCTGCCGTCGTTGCACACCAGCCAGGGCAGCACTTCGTGTTGCAGGTGTTCGCTGCCTGGGCTCGCGTCGGCCGGCAGGCCGAAACGCTTGGCCAGCCAGTGCCAGTCGAGCATCTGCCAGGGCATCGACAATCCGTCGCCGTCCCGGGCGCAGACCGCCGTCGCCAGGCGGCGCCCGGCGTCATCCAGCAACCAGTGCAAGGCCACCGGGTCGATACCTTCGCCGTCAAGGCGCTCCCTCACATCGATCAATGCACCGGCCAGTGCAGGCGCGGTGCTCACCGGCAGTTGAGGCTGGGCTTGCAGCAGCAGTTCCCGCGCCGGCGTGACCGTCGATACCGCCCATGCGCTCAGTTGCCCGCCAAGCAACACCAGCACCAGGTGCGTGTCAGGTTGGTACGGCATGCTCAGGCGTCTCCCTGGCGGGAGGCATCGCGTTGGTCGAGCTGCTTGGCCAGCTCCGCCCACTTGCCCTGGGCGCTATCGAGCGCGCCGTACAGCGAACCCAGCTCGCCGTCGTCCATCGCCTTGCCGTCGGCGGTGAACTCCAGTTTCTTCTCGAACGCGCGGGCGTCGCCGCCGGAAAGGCGGTTTTCCAGGTAGGCGAGGATATTGCCGCCCAGGCGTCCGGCTTCGACCAGGTGTTGCATGCGCTCCGGGGTGAAGTACGCCGGGTTGGTTATCGGCAGCACCCAGATGCTGCCCAGGCTGCCTTGCTGGGCATTGAAGCGTTGCTCCAGCCCGGCGCTGCCGACCCCCAGGCCCGCGACCAGTTTCACCACCGGGTTGCGCTGCGCGCTGGCCTCTTCGTCGAGGTCGAAGTTGCGCAGGGCATCCAGGTAGTCGGAGAAGTTCTCGAAACCATCGGAGGTGATGCCTTCATCCGCAGCTTGCAGGGCGCGCTCGCCGAGGTCCTCGACCTTTTCCTCCGGCTTGAGGATGTTCATCGCCTGGAGAAAGATGTTGGCGAACTGGCTGATGAAACCCGCCATCGGCTTGACCGCCTCGATGACCCGGCCGATCACCGGGGCGACGCTGGTGGCGAAGGAGGACAGGGAACTGCCGATACTGCCGACGACGCTGCCGATAGTGCTGGCAACGCTGCTGAGACTGCTGATGATCATGCCGAAGACCATGGTGGTGTACTCCTGTTGATATCTAGAAATGCTTGAAGCGGATCAGGTGCTGCGTGTGTTTGCGCAGATCCCGGGCGCGGAGCGACTGCATGCCCTGCAGCAGCGTTGCCAGGTCGTTGCTGTCGGCCAGCAGGCCGAAGAGTGTCTCGCTCGCTGCGCAGAATGTGTCGCGGTTGCTCGCCTCCGCCAGTGGCTGGATGTCTTTCTGATCGGCTCGGGCACAGGGGTTGGCATCCAGCATCAGTGCCATCCAGGCAGCGACGAGCAGGGACTCAGGCCAGGCACCGGCCACCTGCTCGGCACGCCATTGCCGGTAACACGACTGCGCCGCCGGGGCGACCCGTTCCTGCCAGCGCGCATGCCATGCCTTGAGCCGGGCGAAAGCATTCTCGGCGCGTTGCGGCCGGGCCTCGTGGTCCAGCAGGTGCAGCAACTGGTTATGGGCCTGGCGGGTTTCCCGCACCAGCTCGGCGAAGTGCCCGGCATCGCTGATGTCGCGATCGAGCCAGCCCAGGTTGCACAACTGCGGGTAGTAGCGCTGGCGCTCGCGCCATAGCTGGGCGATGCAGCGCTTGCCCAGGTCGAGGGTGGCGCGGTTGTCGCTCTGCGCGCGGTCGTTGCGGATCGCCGCGTGGGCCGGGCCATGCCAGCCACCACAGAACACGATGGCCTCGCCGGTGCTGAGGTTGGGCAGGAACGCGCGTTGTTCCTCGTCCATCATCATCGCCTCGCCCATGGAGCGGCGGTCGTCTTCGGCGAACAGGCGGTGGACGATCTTGCAGTGGGTGTTCTTGATCACGTCGGGGATCAGCTTGGCCGGGATCTGGTCGGCGATGATCAGGCCGGTCCCGTACTTGCGCACTTCGGCCAGCATGTCGGCGAAGGATTCCACGGCCATGGCGGCGGCCTTGTCACCCGGCTCGGGACGCGACAGCAGGCGATGGGCTTCCTCGATGAGGGTGAGTTGGCGGAAATCGGCGTCGCGTGCGTGGCGCTCGCGCATGGTTTCGTTGAGGGCGCCCAGCAGCAGGGCCATGAGCAGGGCCTTTTCCTCGCCGCCTTGCAGTTCTTCCAGTTCGACCACGGCGCGGCGCTGGATCAGCGCCTCGAAGTCGATCGACTGGGGGACATCGAGCACCCGGCCGAGGGTGCCATCGGTCAGGCTGCGCAAACGCGAGACCAGCGAGCCGCGGTACTTTTCCTCCAGCTCCCGACCCAGCCCGTACAGCGGGATCAGCCGGTCGAGCTGGTTGATCATGTCGCTCAGGGTCGGCCAGGCACGGCTGGCGGGATCGAAGGGGTCGACGTCCGGGAGAAACTCGTTGTCGTCGATGTCCCAGCCCTTTTCCTCGTAGGCCGCGAGGATAGCGGCCTCGACCATCATCGGCATCGAGGCTTCCATGGGGAAGACCGCAGTGAAGGCGTTCTTCAGGAACCCGGCATGGCTCTTGATGCGCTGGGTCCTGCGAATGAGGGCGAAGGGGTTCAGGCGCAGGCTCTGGTGGTCGTCGCCATTGGGACGGTAATAGTCAATCTGCTCGCCCAGATGCTGCGCCAGCTCGCGGTATTCGGTCTTGGCCGGCTCGATGACGAGGAACGGCAAGCCGGACTCCAGCAGCAGGTTGAGGCAGGTGGTGGTCTTGCCGGCGCCGGTCACGCCGGTGACGAACACATGCTTGTTGAGGTCGCTGCGCGACAGGCGCACGCGGTTGTTGGGGTAACGCCGGCCGCGGTCTATGACCATGCCCAGGTCGAGGGTCGAGCGCTGTTCGACGTCGGGCAGGTCCACCACGAAATTGACCGTCTTGCGCCGCCGCACGCCCTGCAGTTCCTGCTGTGGCAGGCCGGCGACGATAGCCAGCTCATCCGCGGTGAGCAGGCTGCCGAAACCGTCCTGGTCGCTGCCTTTCAAGCTGTGGAACAGCAGGGCCTCCGGCGACTGGTCGATGGCCAGGGTGGGCAGGCGCAGGAACTGGCCGTGGGCGCGATCGGGCAGGTCGTACACCTCCAGCGGACTGAGGGTGGTCTCACTGCCCTGATAGGTGGCGCGCAGGGTGTTCCTGAGGCGCTGGTAGGTGGTGCTGTCTTCCGCCGCCAGGTACACGGCGCTGTGGAACAGCCCCTTGGTCAGGCCTTTCTGCAGGCGATTGATCAGTTGCTTGTCCAGGTAGTCGACCAGGTGCTGGGCGTGCTTGTTGGCAATTTCCTGGGTGATGCCCAGGTTGCTGCCCCGGGTATCGGAGAGGCTGTGGTTCTCGGAGGTGCTGGTGGTATGGGAGCTGCCGCTGCCGGTGGTGCGGCTGGTGCTGGTGCCGACGGTCTTGCTCTGACCCTCGCCTGAGTTGCTGCTGCTGGAGTGCGACGAGCTGTTCTCGCCGGAGTTGCTGGAGCGAGACGCGCCGCTCTTGCTGGAGGACATTCCGCGATTCCAGCTTTCCGAGGCGCCGTCGTTCTTGCCGCGGGTGTCGGACTCGTTGGTGCTGACCCCCAGCGAATCGCTGGTGCCGGTGGACACGCTGGTCTGCCGGCTGGTGTTGCCGCCGGTCTGCACGCTGGTCCGCACCATGGCACCCAGTCGCGACGACAGGGCGTAGGCAGCGTCCAGATGCCGGCGAATCTCCTGGCGGGTCAAGGGCTGGCTGGTCACCGCCAACTGCCAGCGGCCATGATTCTGATCATCGTTGCGGCTGCCGGATTGCAGGGCGCGTACCAGGCGGTCGAGTCCCTGGAAGCTCTGCTCTTCGCCACTGTCGTTGGACGAAGGTCCGGTGGGGGCGCCGAGCATCACGCCTTGGAAGGCGGCCTGGCTGAAGCGATCAATCAGCGCCCTGCTGGTCTCATGCACGACCTTCTCGCCGAAGTTGATGCCGGGCAATTGCCCTTCCAATGCACCGCGCAGGTTCTTCATGGCCTCATGCAGGTCGGTCGCCGCCGAATCGGTGGTGACCCCGTAATACAGCGCAACACCCGACGGGCTGCCGTCGAGGAGGTAGACCAGGCGCACCGGAACGTTCGGGTCGAGCGAGGCGAAGACGTTGGCCAGTGCCTGGCGGTAGGCCTGGTGGCCCTCGTCGTTGATTTCATCCAGCCGGATCAGGCGCACCTGAGGCTGGCTGATCCGCGCGGGAGAGAAACTCAGGGCCGGCGGCTGAATCAGGTCCTGCAACCAGTCATCCCGCTGCGGCAGCAACTGGGCAAGCAGTTCGGTATCCATTGGTACGTTCCTTTCATGAGCAGGCGGCAGCGACGCACGCGTGGACGTCTCGGCGGTGGCAAGGGGGGGAAGCCTGGAGGTCAATGAAGCAGGGAGTCGTTACCTGTTCATGGCATGACGCAGCGGATGGGGAAACGGGGGCAGGCCATGACCGGGGGACGATCATGCTTGAAGAGTGCCGAGGCATTCGAAACTTCCCTGTCGTGCGAATCAATGGCGTCTATTTTGCAGTCTCTCCGTCGTCAGGGCTAGCGATTTGCCATGGTTGCCGCCGGTCCGGTGCGACGGTCACGTTCCTGCGGGTCGAGGAAGTCCCTGATTTCGGAAGTCCCGAGGACTCATCCCCACCTGCTGGGTAAAGAAACGCGAGAAGTAGCCAGGGTCCTTGAATCCCAGCTCATAGCAGATCTCGTTGATCGACATCCCGCTGTGCAGCAGCAGGCGCCGCGCTTCCTGGGCCTGGCGCTCCCATACCACGCGCTTGGCCGACATCTGCGCGATGCGCCGGCAGACCAGGTTGAGGCGAGCGGTGGTCAGGCCCAGCAGCTCGGCGTAGCGGGGCATCGGCCAGTGTTCCTGGAAGTGCTGTTCCACCAGCAGGTTGAAGCGGTGGAACAGCAGCAGGTCGGGGCGGTTGACCTGCCAGTCGGGCTGGGCGTTGCCGGTGAGGCGCAGCAGGGTGACCAGGATCAGGCGCACCAGGGCCTGCAGGTTGAGGTCGCGGCCGGGGAGGTCGCTGCGGAATTCACGTTGCAGGAGGTGGAAGAGCTGGTCGATCTGCGCGGCCTCGGCGGCCAGTTCGCCGGGCAGGTCGGCGAGGCTGACACACAGGGGGATTTCCAGGCGCGGGTCCGGGGCGCGCTTGCCGTCGCTGAACATCTGCCAGACCCAGGGCTGGCGCAGGGTGATCACGTGGCCTTCGCAGTCGGCGTCGGTGACGAAGGCGTGGGGGATGCCCGGCGGGGTGAAGAACAGCATCGGGCCTTGCAGGCGGTAGGGGGTGTCGTCGAGGTAGACGTGGACCTGGCCGCAGGTCATGTAGTGCAGCTGGAAGAAGCGGTCGTGGCGGTGCACCGCGACGTTGCGGCCGAACACGGCGCAGAGGCGGCCGTGGGCGTCGTAGTGCAGGTCGGCGTCGGCGTAGCGCTGGTCGTAGTCGCGGCCTAGGTCGAGGATGGGAATCGGGGTGGTGGTCATGGTTTTGTTGTTATGGGCAGAGGCGGGGTGTTTCTAGCCGAGAGATGTTGCTGGTGTCAAACCGGGCCTCATCGCTGGCAAGCCAGCTCCCACAGGGTTTTGTGTCAGCTACAAGACTTGCGCACGACGCGAAACCTGTGGGAGCTGGCTTGCCAGCGATTGGCCGGTTGCCTCAACACCGGAACCGGTTGGTCTACTCAGCCAGTTTGTGCTGCTCGATGCTGCTCAACAGCGAACCCACCAGCGCCTGGGCAATCTCCAGCGATTGCTGGGTCGCCCATAGCAAGTCACCGTATTTCCGGTCGGCGAGGTCGCACAGCTGCAGGTTGGTTTCGTTGGCGGATTTCAAGGCAGATGCGATGTGCATCAAGGCGTCGTCCACGTGGATGCCGGCGCAGACGGCGAACAGCGGGGCATGGCTGCGGTGGGTGGTGGCGAAGTGGGTGTGGGTGGTAGTGAGGCGTGGAGGATCGGGTACACGTTTTTTCATGGCTACATCCCTTTTGAGATTGATGATGCCGCCACGGTCTAGCTGTCAAACAAGAGGGTGGCAGCTGTGCACGGGTTGACAGACCAGGTCAAAAAGGCAAACCCCTGGCGCATCCGAAGATGCCCACGCGCACAGCCGCCATAGCGATAGCTGGCGCACATTTTGAGGTTTGCGGCCTGTCAAAGCCGATCGTCAGACTTCAACGACTGGCGAAGACTAGGCAGCATTTCCCTCGTGCGCAACAGCTGAGAGGGCTGCGGAGTATGCTTGGGAAATTGCCTACAAGAAAGTCGGAGATGGGTGAAGTTTCGTGGCTTTTTGCGACAGCTGCTTGATGGTTTTCTTCCGGTTCTCGTCGCTAGCATGGCCGCTCTGTTGAAGGAGTTAATGAAATGGTATCGACGAAACGTCCTCGCCTCCGAGCTGTTCGGCCGCTGTCGGGCGGACACCTTGAGCTCACTTTTACCGATGGTCAGCGGTTCGATCTCGACATGGGCAGGGCACTTGCAACCTCTCCAGGCTTGGCGCCTCTTTCCAAAGGCAACGAATTCGAAGGTGCCACCTTGGGTAATGGAGGATGGACCGTCGAATGGCCAGCGCTGGATATCCAGATCGGTGCAGATACCTTGCTGCTGGACGCCCTTGCCCAGGCGGCGCCCGATGAAAACACGCGGATTTTCATTCGCTGGCGGCTCAGGCACCGTTGATTTAGCCACCCTGTGGGGTTCACCCGCGATGCGCCGCTCGCGCGGCGCTCGATCTCAAGGGCGCTGCACATCTTGAGGCGAGCACATCCAAGCCCTGATGGGGGACTCCATCACGCCCTTGTAGACGCTTGACGCTCGCCACCAAAACGCCAGGCCAGCCAGCGACCACCACTGACCAGCCATACCACCCCGGCAATCACCCAGACCCCCACCAGCATTCCCTGCACCCCGGCCTGTCCGATCAGCTTCCCGGCGACGAAGGGAAACCCGAACACCCCGATGAAATACGCCAGGCTGAACAGCAGCAACGCCTGCGCCGTCAGCCGCTCGGGTGCCTCGTTGGCTGCCAGGCCATTGATCACCGAGTAGTTGAGCCCATACCCGACGCCGAGCAGCGCCGCCGTCAGCACATAGCCGACACTGCCCTGCACCCACTGCCCGAAGCCGAGCACCGCCACCAGCATCAGGGTCGTCAGTACCCAGGAGCTGGCGAACGGATTGCGCTTCACCACCCATCCCGCCACCAGCAGCCGACAGCAGATCGCCGCGCCCATGAAACCGATGAAGAACAGCGAGTAATCCAGCCCGAGACTGGCGGCATAACTGGTCTGGAAGCTGCCCAGGCCACCGAAGATCGCACCGCCCAGGCCCACCAGCAGGATGGAGAATGCCGAGCGCGAGCGAAGTACCCGGGCGGTGGCGGCGAGGCTGATATGTACCGGGTCGGCGGGACGCGCTTGCTGGCCGCTGCCCAGGCGCCAGAAATAGGCACCGCTGAGCGCCGCCGCCAGCGCCGCGCAGAAGAACGCCACCTGCACCGGCAGGCCTGCCAGCGCGGCCAGTTTGCCGAGCAGCGGACCGCTGCCGATGCCGGTGAGCATGCTGCCGGAAAGCAGGGCGAAGCAGTGGGTACGGCGAGTGGGGTCGACCATGGCCGCGACCATGATCGGGCCGACGGTGTAGAAGATGCCCCAGCCGATGCCCAGCAACACGCCGCAGGCCAGCAGCGGCGTGCCGAGGCCGGGGACCGTGGCGAACCCCAGTGAGGCCGCCACCAGGCACAGCGCGGCCACGGCGACGCTGCGGGCGGCGCCGATGCGCTGCATCAGGTGGCCGGAGCCGAGCACCGCCAGCAGGGTGCTGACCATGGCCACGGCGAACACCTGGCCCGCGTCCCGCTCACTGCCGCCGAAGGAATGGACCAGCAGCGAGAGGAGGAAGGTGGCGCCGTAGGAGATGGACAGCAGGAAGCAGGCGATGCAGAACAGGGTGAAGCGGGATGCGGCGGACATTTCTACCTTCCGGTGCGGGGGAAGGTGCCTTTCTAGCATGGGGCTGGAAAGGGAAAGTCATGGGAATGCCGGAGTTGAGTGGGGCAGAAATGGATCTGTCGTCTCTCCCACAGGGGCCCGGTTAATTCAGGGACATGTGTTGTTCCGTTGGAGGTTTGCCCGGGATGAGGCCCTCGAAGCCAAACGGGAATCTGACAGGTGCCAATGCAGGTCCCGGCCTCAGTTGCGTCCACAGCTCCGCCATGCTCAACCCGAACTCCGGATGCCTCAACTGCGGCGCCAGCAACTGCAACGGATACAACACGAATGCCCGCGTCAGAATCTCCCCTCGCGGCACCCGCACTCCATCCACCAGCCCGGCGAAATCATCGAACAGCAACAGGTCGATATCCAGCGCGATCAGGCTCTGCGCCCCACGCCGCCGCCCGTGCAGTTCCTCGATTTCCTTGATCCAGGCAATCAGCTCGCGGGCCGACAGGCGGGTGCTGGCCGACACCACCAGGTTGAAGAACGGCGGATGCTCCCCGTCCAGCGATTCGCTCTCGTACACCGGCGAGCAACGCATGTCCAGCAGGTGCTCCCCGAGCATGTTCAAGGCGATATCGATATGGCTCTCCCGCTGGACATTGCTGCCCACGCCAAGGAATACGCGGTGGTCTGTCATGGCCGTCTGGCTCGCAAAAAGGCGCCGTCCGTGGCGCGATGCCCGGGACTCAGCCCAGGGTGTAGTTCAGTAGCAGCGTCGCCAGCAACGCGACGAGCGAGGCCACCACGGTACCGCCGGTGAACTTTTTCAGCGCTTCTGAAAGCGACACGTTCAAGTACTCCTTGACCACCCAGAACGCCGAGTCGGTGACGTGGGCCCAGCCAATCGATCCCGCGCCGATGGCGATCACCAGGATCTCCGGCTTGAGGTGCGGGTCGGCAGCCAGCATCGGGTTGATCATGCTCGCTGCACTGACCATCGCCACCGTCGCCGACCCCACGGCGAAGTGCATCAGCCAAGCGATGAACCAGGCCAGCACGATCAGGTTGATGTCGCTGTCCGCCAGCAGGCTGGAGATCGCCTTGCCCACGCCGCTCTCGATCAGCACCGCGTTGAACGCGCCGCCGGCACCGATGACGAAGATGATGTTGGCCAGGGCCGGGAAGCTGCGCTGGGTGGTTTCCAGCAACTGGCCCATGCTCCGCCCCTGGCGCAGGCCGAGGGACCAGTAGGCGAAGGCCACCGAGATCATCAGCGCGGTCAGCGGGTTGCCGACGAACTGCGCCACGTGCTGCACCGGCCCGGCCGGCAGCCCGGCGGCGACGGTCTTGAACACCATCAGCAACAAGGGCAGGGCGATGGTCAGCAGGGTGATACCGATGCCCGGCAGCGTCCGCTCGGCGGCCTCTTGCTTGCCGTGGGATTCGAGGAACGCCTGCTGCCGGGCGCTGCCGTCGCGGGCGCAGAACAGGCTGACCCAGATCGGCCCGGCGATGATCATGGTCGGGATGCCCACCAGCAGGCCGTAGAGGATCACCGTGCCGACATCGGCATGCAGCATGCCGGTAATGGCCATGGCCGCCGGGTGCGGCGGCAGGATGCAGTGGATGGTCATCAGCGAGATGGCCAGGGGAATGCCCAGGTACATCAGGTTGATCTTCGTTTCCCGGGCGACCACGTAGACCAGCGGGATCAGCAGGACGAAGCCCACCTCGAAGAACACCGGGATCCCGGCGATGGCGCCGACGATGGCCATCACCCAGTGCGCCCGGCGCGAGCCGAGGTTGTCCAGCAGGGTCTTGGCCAGGCGCTCGGCGCCGCCGGACGCTTCCAGCATCTTGCCGAGGATACCGCCCAGGCCAATGATCGCGATCAGGAAACCGAGGGTGCCGCCGATGCCGGCTTCCAGCGAAGCAACGATCTTCGCCGCTGGCATGCCGGAGCCGAAGCCCACCACGAAGCAGGCGATGATCAGGGCCAGGAAGGCGTGGAGCCTGACCTTCATGATCAGGAAGACGATAAGAACGATCGATGAAAAGAGAACCCCTAACAGCCAGGTCGTTTCTTGCATTGCTATGCCTCGCACCTTGTTTTTCTTGGTAGTGCTACTTCAGGGAGGGGAAGTAAAAGGAGGCCCCCGCCCGGAACGGGAATCCGGGCGGGGGCGGTGGTCACCCGAAGGCTTGGTCAAACACGCGGGTGCCATTGGCCGGACAGCGAGCGCTGCCTAGCCGATGGTCTCGGACGAGTACGAGTCCGGCGAGGGCGGGAACACGATCGTCTTGTTGTCGTTGAGGAACACCCGGCCATGCACGTAGGCGTGGATGGCCCGGGCCAGTACCTGGCTTTCCACGTCGCGGCCCAGCGACACATAGTCGTCGGGGCTTTGCGCGTGGGTGATGCGCACGATGTCCTGCTCGATGATCGGCCCTTCGTCGAGGTCGGCGGTGACGAAGTGCGAGGTAGCGCCGATCAGCTTCACGCCGCGGTCGAAGGCCTGCTTGTACGGGCTGCCGCCCTTGAACGACGGCAGGAACGAGTGGTGGATGTTGATGATCCGGCCCGACATCTGCTGGCACATCTCGTCGGAGAGGATCTGCATGTAGCGCGCCAGCACGATCAGCTCGGCGCCGGCGGCGCGCACGATGCGCATCTGCTCGGCTTCGGCCTCGGCCTTGTTTTCCTGGGTCACGCGGATGTGGTGATAGGGAATGCCATGGCCCTCGACCACCTTCTGGAAGTCCAGGTGGTTGGAGATCACCCCGACGATATCGATCGGCAGGGCACCGATGCCCCAGCGGTAGAGCAGGTCGTTCAGGCAGTGGCCGAAGCGCGAGACCATGAGGATGACCTTGCGCTTGGTGCGCTCGTCGAAGAACTCGTGGTCCATCTGGAACTGCTCCACCAGCGGCTGGAACTCGCGGTCCAGGTCCTGCAGCGAATAACCGTCGTCGCAGCGGAAGGTGATGCGCATGAAGTAGTGGTTGGTGCTTTCGTCGTCGAACTGGGCGCTGTCGCGGATGTTGCAGCCGCGCGCCGAGAGGAAGGTGGTGATCGCCGCAGTGACGCCACGGATCGACGGGCAGGTGACGCGCAAAACGTAGTTGGGTTTGTTCTTGGTCATGTTCGATTCACCTTAAACGGCCACGGCGGCCTTCTGGAGGGCGAGGTGGTGCTGGCGCTGGAACGCCGTGACGGTGTTGGCCAGCAGGCAGGCGATGGTCATCGGCCCGACGCCGCCCGGTACCGGGGTGATGGCGGCGGCATGCCCGGCTTCGTCATGGGCGACATCTCCGACGATGCGCGAACGGCCGTCGCGCTCGATGCGGTTGATGCCCACATCGATCACCACCGCGCCGGGCTTGATCCAGTCGCCACGCACCAGCTCGGCGCGGCCGACGGCGACCACGAGGATGTCGGCGCTGCGGCACAGGGCCGGGACGTCGGCGCTCCTGGAGTGGGCCACGGTCACCGTGCAGTTCTCCGCCATCAGCAACTGGGCCATGGGCTTGCCGACGATGTTCGACTTGCCCACCACCACCGCATTGAGCCCGGCCAGGCTGCCAAGGCGGTCCTTGAGCAGCATCAGGCAGCCCAGCGGCGTGCAGGGCACCAGGGCGTCCTGGCCAGTGGCGAGGCGGCCGGCGTTGAGGATGTGGAAACCGTCGACGTCCTTGTCCGGGTCGATGGCGTTGATCACCGCGTTGGCATCGAGGTGCGCCGGCAGCGGCAGCTGGACCAGGATGCCGTTGACCTCGGGGTCGGCGTTGAGCTGGTCGAGCAGGGCCATCAGTTCGTCCTGGCGGGTCTGCGCCGGCAGGCGGTGGACGAAGGACTGCATGCCGACGGCCACGGTCTGGCGGTACTTGGCACCGACGTACACGGCGCTGGCCGGGTCTTCGCCGACCAGCACCACGGCAAGGCCTGGGGTGCGGCCGGTACGGGCGCGCAGGTCGTCGACATCGTCGCGCAGGCGCTCGACCAGGTCGGCGGCGAAGCCTTTGCCGTCGATGCGCTCGGCCAGGAAGGGCTCGTTCATGGGGTTACCTCGTTGTCTTGTTGTTCTGGGTTTTGCGCAGCGTTCAGGCGCCGGCCAGGGCCGCGCCCTGCTTGAGGAACTGCTGGTACTGCTCTTCGGGCACGAAGGCGCCGCCGGTGGTCCAGACCACGTGGGTGGCCTGGGCAGCCTTGTCCTGCAGGCCCTGGGCACGCAGGTAATCGCGCCCGCGCGGGCTGGCGACGATGAATCCGGGACCGGCAAAGCCCGCTGCGGCGGAGGGTTCGAGGCGGATGGCCTGGGTGTTGTGCGCGTGCCATAGCCAGCGGAACAGGTCGTCGTCGGCCACGGTGAACACGCCGGAAAGCAGCGGCCCCATCACCTCGGCGACGAACCCGGACATGCGCGCCACGGCCATGCCGTCGGCTTCGGTGCGATTGGTCAGGCCGACGTCGTAGACCGACACCAGTTCCTCGGCGCCGCTCATCATGTGCACCAGGGCGCAGGGCGACTGCACCGGCTCGACGAAGAAGGCATGGGCGGCGTCGCCGAAGATCGCCTTCAGGCCGTAGGCCGCGCCGCCCGGAGCACCGCCGATGCCGCAGGGCAGGTAGATGAACAGCGGGTGCTCGGCATCCACCGTGACCCCGGCGGCATCCAGTTGCGTGGCCAGTTCGCTGGCGGCGGCGCTGTAGCCGAAGAACAGCATCTGCGAGCGTTCGTCATCGACGAAGTAGATGCTCGGGTCGGCTTCGGCGTCGATCCGTGCCGCTTCGACTGCGGTGGTGTAGTCGGCCTGGTGCTGGACCACTTCGACGCCAAGGCGGGTCAGGCGCTCGACCTTCCACTGCTTGGCATCCGCCGACATGTGCACCACGGCGCGGAAGCCCAGGGCACGGGCGGCAATGCCGACGCTCAGGCCCAGGTTGCCGGTGCTGCCCACGGCGATGGTGTGCTGGGCAAAGAGGGCGCGGGCCTGCTCGCCGACGAGCACGGTGACATCGCCGCCGGGGGTGAGGATGCCGCGTTTTTCCGCCATCTTCAGGGCATGCATGAACACTTCGTAGACACCGCCACGGGCCTTGATCGAGCCGGCCACCGGCAGGTCGCCGTCGGCCTTGACGAACACCCGGCCGTACTCGGCGCCTTGATAGCCCAGGGCATCACGCAAGCCATGGGCTTCGATCAGCGCGGACTGGATGCGCCCGCCGGCCTTGGCCAGTTCCGGGAAACAGGTCTGCAGCAGCGGCGCCAGGCGCTGCCAGTTGGCCTCGGCCTCGGCGACCTGGGTGGCGCGCACCGGCAGGCCGGGTTCGGCGATGCCAGCGGCCTTGAGGCCGGGGTTCAGCCACAGCGCCGGGCGCCCGGCGAGGACGTCGTCGCGGGCGGGATCATCAGGGAGTTGAACGCTCATTTCGGGTTTCCTGCAGCAGCGGGAGAGGGGGGCGGGACCGACGTCCCGCCGACGGTTCTCAAGCGTAGATCGGGAACTCGCCGCACAGGCGGGCGACGGTGGCGCGGCTCTCTTCGATGACCTTGGCGCGGGTCGCCTCATCGGCGGCCTGGGCCTCGAAGATGTCGGCGATCAGGCTGCCGATCACCGCGAACTCGTCGGCGCCGAAGCCACGGGTGGTGCCGGCCGAGGAACCCAGGCGCAGGCCTTTCCACTCCGACGGGCGCGCGCTGTCGAAGGGGATCGGGTTCTTGTTCGAGGTGATGTTGATCGCCGACAGGGCGTCCTGGGCCTGCTGGCCGGTGAGGTCCTTGGACGACACGTCCACCAGCACCACGTGGGTGTCGGTGCCGCCGCTGACGATGCGCACGCCGCGGTCCTGCAGGACCTTGGCCAGCAGCCGGGCGTTGGCCTGGACATTGGCGCCGTAGGTCTTGAATTCATCGCTCAGGGCTTCGCCCAGGCACACCGCCTTGCCGGCGATGGTGGCCAGGTGCGCGCTGCCCTGCACGCCAGGGAACACGGCAGGTTGCAGTTTCTTGAAGAGATCTTCGCGGTTGGTCATCACCAGGCCGCCACGGGAACCGCGCAGGGTCTTGGTGGTGGTGCAGGTGACGAAGTCGGCGTGGGGGACGGGCGACGGGTGCACGCCGGCGGCCACCAGGCCGGCGAAGTGGGCCATGTCCACCAGGTAGGTGGCGCCGACCTTGTCGGCGATGGTGCGCATCCGCGCGAAGTCGATCTCCCGCGGGTACGACGAACCGCCGGAGATCAGCAGCTTGGGCTTGTGCTCCAGGGCCAGGGCCTCGACGTGGTCGTAGTCGATGCGGCCGGTGTCGCGGTGCACGCCATAAGAGACGATGTTGAACCAGCGCCCCGACTGGTTGGGCTTGGCGCCGTGGCTGAGGTGGCCGCCGGCGGCCAGGTCCAGGCTCAGCACCGTGTCGCCGGGTTGTAGCAGGGCGAAGAACACCGCCTGGTTGGCCTGGGTGCCCGAGTGCGGCTGGACGTTGACGTACTCGCAGCCGAACAGCGCCTTGGCGCGGTCGATGGCGGCCTGCTCCACTACGTCGGCGAAATCGGCGCCGCCGTGGAAGCGCTTGCCCGGATAGCCTTCGACGGTCTTGTTGGTGATCACCGAACCGAGGGCTTCCAGCGAGGCCTGGCTCACCGAGTTCTCCGAAGCGATCAGCTCGATCTGGCCTTGCTGGCGTTTCTTCTCGTCAGCCAGGGCCTTGAAGATCAGCGGGTCGCGCAATGCGAGGTTGTCGTTGAAGTAGGAATGCGTCATTGCGGCGGTACCTTTTGTTGGGTTTTTTCCAGCCTATCGCTGGCGAAAACTCAAAAAAAGCGAATAATATTTCAAGGATACGTAAGCCGAACTTAACGATTGGAGGCCTGATGGATATCGGCAAACTCGGTGCGCTGCGCGAGCTGGCGGTGCGCAAGACCATGGCGGCGGTGGCCGAGGCGCTGCATGTGTCGCCGTCGGCGGTGTCGCAGCAGATCTCCATGCTCGAACAGGAAGTGGGTATCGACCTGGTGGAGCGGCGTGGGCGCGGGGTGGAGCTGACCATTGCCGGGCGCACCCTGGTGGAGCGGGCCAACCGCATCTTCGCCGAGCTGGAATCGGCGCGGGCCGACATGGCCGAGTTGAAGAAGGTGGTGGCGGGGGATATCCGCGTGGCGGCATTTCCCTCGGTGGCCTCGTTGCTGATGCCCCGGACCATGCGCAGCCTGCGCGCGGCCTATCCCCGGCTGGACGTGCTGTTCGAGGAGATGGAGCCGGAGGAGGGGCTGAATGCCTTGCGCAGCTGGCAGACCGACGTGGCGCTGATCGACGACCTGAACGTGCCGCCGGGGTTGCTGGACCCGGGCATCGAGCTGACGCCGCTGATCGAGGACGTGTTCCACGTGATGATGGCCCCGGATCATCGCCTGGCCGGGCTGGACGAGGTGAGCTGGGCGGAGCTGGAGGAGGAACGCTGGGTGATCGACACGGCGTCCGCGACCTATACGCGGATATTGACCGAGGCCTGTCAGCGTTCGGGGTACATGCCCAGGATCATTGCCCGCTGCAAGGGCGCCGAGGTGACCAGCGCGATGATTCGCGAGGGGTGTGCGATTGCCATGTTCCCTGGGTTGCGCACCCATACCGACATGCCGGGGGCGCGGGTGAGCCGGCTGGTGCCGGAGATCCGCCGGAGGATTTCCATTGCCTACCGCAAGGGCGAGAAGAAGAGCCCGGCGTTGCGGGTGTTCATCGAGTGTCTGCTGGAGCATGCACAGGCGTTTCGCTGAGCCTTTGCGCTCCCATGGAACAACACATAACTCATTGATTTAGCAGGGACGGCGTGGGAGCGGATTCATCCGCGATTGGTCGCGAAGCGGCCATAAAACCTGAGTCCGCGGTGTGTCAGGAGAATTCGGGACTCAGGGTTTACGACGGCTGCGCCGCCGATCGCGGATGAATCCGCTCCTACGCCGACTGCGGCGCACTTGCGGGCTAGTTCGATTGGTAAGTTCTGCTTACGCCTATTTGCAGAATTATTCGCTTTTTCTCTCTTTCCCTTGGCGCTACGTTGCTCCCAGACCCCGGCACACACGGGGCTATTCCAACAATAAAAAGAGGGCCGACCGATGCCACTTACCGACGTCACTCACGTTGTCTCCGGGCCCTGACCGCCCACCCGCTGTTTTCTGCCTTTTCCCTGTTGCTCTGCGCGTTTCCCCGGCGACTCCCCTCGACCGGCGGGCCCGCTCGTGCTGAATAAACCGAGGCGATAAAAATGAAAAAAGCAAACACCCCCCGCAAAGCGCTCCTGGGCCTGGCCTCCCTGGCCCTGGCGACGCTGCTGGCATCCCCGGCCATGGCCGGCACCACCCTGGACAACGTGAAGAAGAAAGGCTTCGTGCAATGCGGGATCAGCGACGGCTTGCCGGGCTTTTCCTTCGCCGACACCAAGGGCGATTTCCACGGCTTCGATGTCGATGTCTGCCGCGCCGTGGCCGCAGCGCTGTTCGGCGACGCCAGCAAGGTGCGCTACACCCAGCTCACCGCCAAGGAACGCTTCACCGCCCTGCAATCCGGCGAGGTCGACCTGCTGTCCCGCAGCACCACCTGGACCGCCGCCCGCGACGGCGCCATGGGCATCCTCTTCGCCGGGGTCGCCTACTACGATGGCCAGGGCTTCCTCGCCAGCAAGAAACTCAACGTCAGCAGCGCCCGCGAACTGGATGGCGCGACCTTCTGCATCCAGGCCGGCACCGTCACCGAGCTGAACCTGGCCGACTACTTCCGCGCCAACGGCATGAAGTTCACGCCGATCTCCTTCGATACCTCCGACGAATCCTTCAAGGCCCTGGAATCCGGGCGCTGCGACGTGCTCACCGCCGACCAGTCGCAGCTCTACGGCCAGCGCCTGAAACTGGCGACGCCGGACGACTACGCGGTGCTGCCGGAAATCATCTCCAAGGAGCCCCTGTCCACCGCCGTGCGGCGTGGCGACGAGGAATGGTTCTCGGTGGTGCGCTGGACCCAGATCGCCATGCTCAATGCCGAGGAACTGGGGGTCACCTCGAAGAACGTCGGCGAGCTGGCCAAGGGCACCAGGAACCCGGACATCGCCCGCCTGCTGGGCAGCGACGGCAGCCTCGGCAAGGACCTCAACCTGCGCAACGACTGGGTGGTGCAGATCGTTTCCCAGGTCGGCAACTACGGCGAGTCCTTCGAGCGCAACCTCGGCCAGGGCAGCGACATGAAGATCAAGCGCGGGCTCAACGCCCTGTGGACCCAGGGCGGCCTGCAATACGGGCCGCCCGTGCGCTGATCGCCGGCACCGCCCGGCCAGTGGCCGGGCACACCCGTTTTCGCCCGTTTCGCAGAGTCCGAATCATGTCCAGTCACTCTCCCGCTTCGCCCCGGCTGTCGCTGGCCGACCCGCGCCTGCGCGCGATCCTGTTCCAGCTGGTCACGGTCATCGCCGTGCTCGCGGTCGGCTTGTACCTGTTCCATAACACCCAGACCAACCTGCAACACCGCGGCATCACCTCCGGCTTCGATTTCCTAGAACGCAGCGCCGGCTTCGGCATCGCCCAGCACCTGATCCCCTATGAAGAGGCCAACAGCTACGCGCGGGTGTTCGTCATCGGCCTGCTCAACACCTTGCTGGTCACCGGCATCGGGATCGTCCTCGCCACGCTGCTCGGCTTCATCATCGGCGTGGCGCGGCTGTCGCCGAACTGGATAATCAACAGGCTGGCCACGGTGTATGTCGAGACCTTCCGCAATATCCCGCCGCTGCTGCAGATCCTGTTCTGGTACTTCGCGGTGTTCCTGACCCTGCCGGGACCGCGGGGCAGCATCAACCTCAACGACACCTTCTTCATCAGCAACCGTGGCCTGAACAT
>JAIRVG010000094.1 GCA_031253995.1 Paucimonas sp.
GACCTGGTGCGCTGGAACGCCGACGGCACCCTGGATTACCTGGGCCGCAATGACGATCAGGTGAAGATTCGCGGCGTGCGCGTCGAGCTGGGTGAAATCGAGGCGGCCGTCGCGGCGCAGCCGGGTATCGAAGAGGCGGTGGCGCTGGTACGTGGCGAACGCCTGCTGGTGTGGTTCACCGAGCAGGCGCCCGTGGACCTCGACGCCTTGCGCCAGGCCCTGCAAGCCAGCCTTCCGGCCCATATGCTGCCGCAGGCGCTGATCCGCCTCGATCAGTTGCCCTTGACCCCTCACGGCAAGCTGGACCGCCGCGCGCTGCCGGACCCTGATCCCGCCACGCTGCTCAGCCAGGCCTATGTCGCGCCACAAGGCCCGACCGAAACGGCGATGGCGGCGATCTGGGCCGAGGTGCTGGGCGTCGAACGGGTAGGGCGGCACGACAACTTCTTCGAGCTGGGCGGTCATTCGCTGCTGGCGGTGACTCTGGTGGAGCGCCTGCGCAAGGCCGGCCTGGGCGCCGATGTGCGTGTGCTGTTCGCCCGGCCGACGCTGGCCGACCTGGCCAGGGCCGTGGGTGGAAGCCGTGAAGTGACGGTGCCGGCCAACCGCGTGCCAACCAACGCCGACCGCATCACCCCGGACATGCTCAGCCTGATCACCCTGGACCAGGCCGATATCGACCGGATCGTCGCCAGCGTGCCCGGTCATGCGGCCAATGTGCAGGAAATCTATCCGTTGGCCCCGCTGCAGGAAGGCATTCTCTACCACCACCTGAGCGCCGAGCAGGGCGACCCCTACCTGCTGCAGACCCGCCTGGCTTTCGACAGCATCGAGCGCCTGCTGGCCTGGGCCGGAGCCCTGCAGCAGGTCATCGACCGTCATGACATCCTGCGTACCGCAGTGCTCTGGGAGGGGCTGGCGCAGCCGGTCCAGGTGGTCTGGCGCAAGGCCGTGATGGCGGTGGTCGAGGTCGACGACCTGGATGCCGATCCCCAACTGCAACGCCTCGACCTGTCCCGGGCGCCGCTGACGCGCCTGCACTACAGCCTGGACCCGGCCAACCAGCAGGTGGTCGCCGTCCTGCTGTTCCATCACCTGACCCTCGACCACACCGCCATGGACGTGGTCGCCCGGGAAATGCGCGCGCTGTTGTTCAGCCAGGGCGAGACCTTGCCGGCCGCCGTTCCGTATCGCAACTACGTGGCCCAGGCCTGCCTGGCGGACCCGGCGGAGCACGAAGCCTTCTTCAGCGCGATGCTCGCCGACGTCGACGAACCTACCCTGCCACTGGGCCTGGCCGACGTGCAGGGCGATGGCCTGAGCCTGGAAACCGCGTCCAGGGCCCTCGACGACGAGGTCGCCCGACGCCTGCGCAGCCAGGCCCGCCAGCTCGGGGTCAGTGCCGCCAGCCTGATGCACCTGGCCTGGGCCCGGGTGCTCGGGGTGCTGGCCGGCCGCAGCGACGTGGTCTTCGGCACCGTGCTGATGGGCCGCCTGCAAGGCGGCGAGGGCGCCGACCGGGCGCTGGGGATGTTCATCAACACCTTGCCGTTGCGGGTCGACACCAGGCTCGCCGCGCGTGACGCCGTGCGCGCGACCCACCGCAGCCTGTCGGCGCTGCTGGCCCATGAGCATGCCCCGCTGGCCCTGGCCCAGCGTTGCAGTGGCGTGGCCGCGTCCTCGCCGCTGTTCAGTGCGCTGCTCAACTACCGCCACAGTGCCGAGGATGCCCCGCGCGAAGGCGAGGGCATGTGGGAAGGCGTGCGCCTGCTCGACGGCCAGGAGCGCAGCAACTATCCGCTGACCCTGAGCGTGAACGACCTGGGCCGGGGCTTCGGTTTCAGCGTCCTGGCGCTGCCCGGTATCGGCGCGGCGCGGGTGGCCGGGTGGATGGCCACTGCCGTGAGTCGGTTGCTGGATGTGCTGGAGGCGGGGCGGGAGACGGCGGTGGAACGCTTGCCGCTGCTCGCTGCCGATGAACGCAGGTCATTGCTGGAAGATTTCAACGCGACCGCCCAGGCATTCCCTCGCGGGCAGACGGTACACGCATGGGTCGAAGCCCAGGCCGCCAGCGCGCCTGAGGCCATCGCGCTGATCCAGGATGATCAGGCCCTGAGCTATGGCGAGTTGAACCGCCGGGCCAACCAGTTGGCGCATCACCTGATTGGGCGTGGCGTGCGGCTTGGCGACCGGGTTGCCCTGTGTCTGCCACGTACCGCCGAGCGCTTGATCGCGCTGCTGGCCGTGCTCAAGGCCGGCGCCGCCTATGTGCCGGTGGATCCAGGCTATCCGGCGGAACGCATTGCCTACCTGCTGGACGACAGCGCACCCGTGCTGGTGCTGGACGAAGTGGGCGATCACGTCGGTGAAGCGGAGGACAATCCGCAGGTGGCCGGGCTCGATGCCCGGCAACTAGCCTATGTGGTCTACACATCCGGTTCTACTGGCCAGCCCAAGGGGGTGATGGTCGAGCACCACACTCTGGCAAACCTGGTGCATTGGCACTGCCAGGCTTTCCAGGTTGGCGCTGGCACCCACACCTCCAGCGTCGCCGGCTTCGGCTTCGATGCCATGGCCTGGGAGGTCTGGCCGGCGCTGTGCGCGGGGGCCACGCTGCATCTGCCGCCATCGCATGTCGGCAACGAGCACGTGGATGAATTACTGGACTGGTGGCTGGAACAACCGTTGGCCGTCAGCTTCCTGCCGACGCCGGTGGCCGAACAGGCGCTGCGCCGCGAACGCCAGCATCCAACCTTGCGCAGCCTGTTGGTGGGCGGCGACCGCCTGCGCTCGTTCGAGCGTGATCCGGGCTTCGCGGTGATCAACAACTATGGCCCGACCGAAACCACGGTGGTCGCCACCTCCGGGCGGGTTCTGGTCAACGGTGCCCTGCACATTGGCCGGCCGATCGCCAATACCCGTGTCTATGTCCTCGACGAAGGCCAGCAGCCGGTGCCGGTCGGCGTCAGCGGCGAGCTTTACATCGGCGGTGCCCAGGTGGCCCGCGGCTACCTGAATCGTCCCGAACTGACGGCGGAACGCTTCCTTGACGATCCATTCAACCCAGGAGGCCGCATGTACCGCAGCGGCGACCTGGTGCGCTGGAACGCCGATGGCACCCTGGATTACCTGGGCCGTAACGACGATCAGGTGAAGATTCGCGGCGTGCGCGTCGAGCTGGGCGAAGTCGAGGCGGCCGTCGCGGCGCAGCCGGGCATCGAA
Source organism: Paucimonas sp. (assembly GCA_031253995.1). Taxonomy (GTDB): domain Bacteria; phylum Pseudomonadota; class Gammaproteobacteria; order Pseudomonadales; family Pseudomonadaceae; genus Aquipseudomonas. The sequence continues at coordinate 3,223 of JAIRVG010000094.1, forward strand.
GAGGCGGTGGCGCTGGTACGCGGCGAACGCCTGTTGGTGTGGTTCACCGAGCAGGCGCCCGTGGACCTCGACGCCTTGCGTCAGGCCCTGCAAGCCTGCCTGCCCGCGCATATGCTGCCGCAGGCGCTGATCCGCCTCGATCAGTTGCCCTTGACCCACCACGGCAAGCTGGACCGTAGTGCGCTGCCGGATCCTGATCCCGCCGCGCTGCTCAGCCAGGCCTACATCGCGCCCCAAGGCCCGACCGAAACGGCGATGGCCGCGGTCTGGGCCGAGGTGCTGGGTATCGAGCGGGTAGGGCGGCACGACAACTTCTTCGAGCTGGGCGGCCATTCCTTGCTGGCGGTGACCCTGGTCGAACGCCTGCGCAAGGCCGACCTGAATGCCGATGTGCGCGTGCTGCTGAGCCAGCCGACCGTGGCGGCGCTGGCCGCTGCGCTGGGGCAGGGCCGCCAGGTCGTGATCCCGGACAACCGTATCCCGGCGGGTTGCACGCAGATTACTCCCGACATGCTGCCGCTGCTGAGGCTGGAACAAAGCGCCATCGACCGCATCGTCGCCAGCGTGCCCGGCGGCGCGGCCAACGTGCAGGACATCTACCCGCTGGCACCGTTGCAGGAAGGCATTCTCTACCATCACCTGAGCGCTGTGGGTGCCGACCCGTACCTGCTGCAATGGCGCGTCGCCTTCGACAGCAAGCCGCGCCTGCAGGCCTTCGCCGCCGCCCTGGACCAGGTGATAGCCCGCCACGACGTGCTGCGCACCGCCATCCTCTGGGACGGCCTGCCACAACCGGTCCAGGTCGTCTGGCGCAGCGTCCCGATGGGCGCAGGCGAGCCAGGGCTGAGGTTGAGCACGGCTCCACTCATCCGTCTCGTCCATTCCGAGTCCGCCGATACCCCCCGCATCGACGCCACCCTGCAATTCCACCATATCGTCCTCGACCACACCGCGATGAAAGTGGTGCTGGAAGAAATCCGCGACCACCTGCGCGGCCACGCCCCGCAACAGCCGCCGGTGCCATACCGCAACTACGTGGCCCAGGCGCGCCTGGGCATCAGCGAAGCCGAGCACGAAGCCTTCTTCCGCGCCCGGCTGGCCGATATCGACACCCCAACCTTGCCCTACGGCCTGAGCGACCTGCAGGGCCAGGTCGATGCCTTCGAACAGGCCACCGTGCAGCTCGACGGCACCCTGTACCAGCGCCTGCGGGCCCAGGCCCAGCAGTTGCGCGTCAGCCCGGCCAGCCTGTTGCACCTGGCCTGGGCAAGGCTGCTGGCTGCGACCAGCGGCGAGGACCGGGTGGTGTTCGGCACCGTGTTGCTGGGTCGCCTGCAAGGCGGTGCCGGGGCCGACCGCGGCCTGGGCATGTTCATCAACACCCTGCCGTTGCGCCTGGACCTGGACGGAGCCAGCGTGCTCGATGCCGTGCGCGTGACCCACGAGCGCCTGAACGAACTGCTGGTCCATGAGCATGCGTCCCTGGCCCTGGCCCAGCGTTGCAGCGGCGTGGCTGCGCCGACGCCGTTGTTCAGCGCCATCCTCAACTACCGGCATGGGGCCAGCGCCACCGAGCAGGCGATCCAGCGCGAGGCGCTGGAAGGCATCGAAGCCCTGCCCAGCGGCGGGCATGGCAACTATCCGCTCAGTGTCAACGTCGATGACCTCGGTGATGGCATGCGCCTGACCGCCCAGGTCACCCCGCAGGTCGGCGCGCAGCGGGTCTGCGGTCAGTTGCTGCAGGTGCTGGACGGCCTGGTGCAGGCGCTCGAACAGCAACCGCAACGTGCGCTGCAGCAGCTACCGGTACTGACGCCGGAGGAGCGTCGGCAACTGGTGATCGAGGCCAATGCCACGACACAGCCCCATGATCCGGACCAGTCCCTGCACGGGCTGTTCGCCGCCCAGGCCAGGCGAACCCCGGACGCCCTGGCCGCGCAAAGCGAAGAGGGCACGCTGAGCTACCGCCAGCTCGACGAACAGGCCAACCGCCTGGCCCATCACTTGATCGAACATGGGGTCAGGCCGGACGATCGCGTGGCGATCTGCGTCGAGCGCGGGCTGTCCATGCTGGTGGGCCTGCTCGCCATCCTCAAGGCCGGCGGCGCCTACGTGCCGCTCGACCCTGGCTATCCGCAAGAACGCCTGCGCCACATGCTGGAGGACAGCGCGCCCCTGGCGGTGCTGGCCCATGCCGCCACCCGCGGGCTGCTGCCGTCCTGCCAGGTGCCGCTGATCGACCTCGACCGGCCGACCTGGGCGACGCAACCGGCTACCGCGCCAACCCCCGTGGGCTTCACCTCCCGCCACCTGGCCTACGTGATCTACACCTCCGGCTCCACCGGCCTGCCCAAGGGCGTGATGGTCGAGCACCGCAACGTGGTCAACCTGGTGAACTGGAGCCAGCGCCAGTTCCCGGCCACGGCTGGCACGGCGCTGCTGCACAAGACGCCGATCAGTTTCGATGCCTCGGTCTGGGAACTGTTCTGGCCGCTGTGCAGCGGCGTGCGCCTGGTGCTCGCCGCTGCGCAGGGTCAGCACGATCCGCAGTACCTCACGCAGCAGATCGAACAGCGCAGCATCAGCGTGCTGCAGTTCGTCCCGGCCCTGTTGCAGCAGTTCCTCGACGGCGCCGACCTGGGCCGCTGCACCAGCCTCGGCGATATCGTCTGCGGCGGCGGCGAGCTGACGGCGGCGCTGGCTGCCCGGGTTCGCCAGGGCTTGCCCGGGGTGCGCCTGCACAACGTCTATGGCCCCACCGAGACCACGGTGGATTGCAGCGTATGGACCCTGGCGCCGGATGCTCCGGTGCCGCAGGGCGCATTGCCGATCGGCAGGCCTATCGACAACACCCGGCTGTATGTCCTCGACCGCCACGACCAGCCCGTGCCTTGGGGCGTGGTGGGTCACCTGCATATCGGCGGCGCGGGGGTCGCCCGTGGCTACCTGGGCCTGCCGGCGCAGCAGGCCGAGCGTTTCATCGCCAGCCCCTTCGTCGAGGGCGAGCGGCTGTACCGTAGCGGTGACCTGGCGTGTCAGCGCGCGGACGGCACCCTGGAATTCCGCGGGCGCAACGACCAGCAGGTAAAGCTCCGTGGCCTGCGCATCGAGCCCGGCGAGATCGAGGCGGGCCTGCTGCGGGTGCCCGGCGTGCAAGCCGCCGTGGTGCTGGCCCATGACGACCGCCTGGTCGCCTGGTACACCGGGACCTCGCTGCCGGCGGACAGCCTGCGCCAGGCGTTGGCGGGCCATTTGCCGGAATCCATGGTGCCGGCGCTCTACATTCACCTGGAGCGCCTGCCGCTGACCGCCAACGGCAAGCTTGACCGCCAGGCGCTGCCGAGCCCCGATACCGCGCTGCAACCGCGTGTCTACGCGGCGCCGGTGGGCGACACCGAAGTCCTCCTGGCCCGCCTGTGGGCCGAGCTGCTGGGTGTGGAACAGGTCGGGCGGCACGACAACTTCTTCGAGCTGGGCGGCCACTCGCTGCTGGCCGTGAGCCTCACGGCGCGCCTGCGCCTGGAAGGCTTGCAGGTCGATGTGCGCACCCTGTTCGGCCAGCCCACCGTGGCCGCGCTGGCCGCGACCCTGGGCGATCATCGCCAGGTCGAGGTGCCGGAAAACCGTATTCCCGCCGGCTGCACGCGGATCACACCGGACCTGCTCAGCCTGGTCGAGCTGGACCAGGCCGCCATCGACCGGATCGTCGCCACGGTGCCGGGCGGTGCGGCCAACGTGCAGGACATCTACCCGTTGGCGCCGTTGCAGGAGGGTATTCTCTATCACCACCTCAGTGCCGGGGAGCGGGATCCCTACCTGCTGTTCTCGCGGCTGAAGTTCGACAGCATGGCGCGCTTGCAGGCCTTTGCCGCCGCGTTCGACCAGGTCATCGCCCGCCATGACGTGCTGCGCACCGCAATCCTCTGGGACGGCCTGCCGCAACCGGTCCAGGTGGTCTGGCGTCGTGTTCCTGGGGGAGTCGCCGTTGCCGACGATGGCAACACCGGCGTTCTCGACCTGGGCAGCGCGCCGCTGATTCGTCTCGTCTACAAGGCATCCAGCGAAACCTCGCATATCGAAGCGACCCTGCTGTTCCACCATATCGTCCTCGACCACACCGCACTGGAGGTAGTCGGCGAAGAACTGAGCGCCTGCCTGCAAGGCGCCGCGGCGCCAACCCAGCCTCCGGTGCCATACCGCAACTACGTGGCGCAGACACGCCTGGGCGTCAGCCAGGCCGAGCACGAAGCCTTCTTCCGCGAGCAACTGGGCGATATCGACGAGCCCACGCTGCCGTTCGGCCTGCGCGATGTGCAAGGCGATGGCGGTGACATCGAAGAAGTGAAATGGCCGTTGCCGGCCGAACTGGCTGCCGGCCTGCGCAAGCAGGCGCGTCTGCTGGGTATCAGTGTCGCGAGCCTGTTCCACCTGGCCTGGGCGCGCCTGCTGGGCGCGGCCAGTGGGCAGCCGAGCGTAGTCTTCGGCACGGTGCTGCTGGGGCGCCTGCAAGGGGGCGAGGGGGCCGAGCGCGCCCTGGGGATGTTCATCAACACCTTGCCGGTGCGAATCGACCTGGCCGGGATGAACGTCCGCGAGGCCGCCCATGCCACCCACCAGCGCCTCAGCGCGCTGCTGGTCCACGAACATGCCTCGCTGGCCCTGGCCCAGCGGTGTAGTGGCGTGGCGGCGCCGCTGCCGCTGTTCAGCGCCATGCTCAACTACCGCCATGGCGCGCTGGCCAGCGCGGAGCAGCGCCGGGCCTGGGCGGGTATCGAGGTGCTCGATGGCCAGGAGCGCACCAACTATCCGCTGAGCCTGAACGTCGACGACCTGGGCGAGGACTTCCGCCTGGTCGCCATGACACCGGCGCAGGTCGGTGCGGCGCGGATCTGCGGGCAGTTCGAACAGGTATTGCGGGCCATGCTCGTGGCACTGGAGCGGCAGCCGGAGTTGCCGGTGCAGTGCCTGCCGGTATTGCAGGAAGAGGAGCGCTGTCGCGTGGTATCGGGGTTCAATGACACGGCGCGGGATTATGACCTTGGCCAGACCCTGCATGGCCTGATCGAGGCGCAGGTCGAGCGTACGCCTGACGCGGTGGCGGTACGGGCGGGGGCGGGCTCATTGAGCTATCGCCAGCTCAACGAACAAGCCAACCGTCTGGCGCATTACCTGATCGGTCTGGGTGTGAAACCCGATGATCGAGTAGCGATCTGCGTCGAGCGCGGACTGTCGATGGCGGTTGGCCTGTTGGCCATCCTCAAGGCGGGTGGTGCCTATGTACCGGTGGACCCGGACTACCCGGCGGAGCGGGTGCGGCACATGCTGGAGGACAGCCAGCCAGTGGCGGTGCTGGTGCATGCTGCCACGCGCCATGTGGCAGTGGATGCAATCGATCTGGACCAGCCGACTTGGGAAGAACTGTCAGCCGACAACCCACAGGTTGCCGGCCTGACCCCGCAGCATCTGGCCTACGTCATCTATACCTCCGGCTCTACTGGCTTGCCTAAAGGCGTGATGAACGAGCATGCCGGGGTGGTCAACCGCCTCCTGTGGATGCAGGACGCCTATGGCCTGGATGCCGACGATGTGGTCTTGCAGAAGACGCCATTCAGCTTCGACGTCTCGGTCTGGGAGTTCCTCTGGCCGCTGCAGACCGGCGCCCGTCTGGTCATGGCCCGCCCCGGCGGACACCGCGATCCCGATTACCTGCGCGAAGTCATTCGCCGGGAACAGGTCACCACGCTGCACTTCGTGCCGTCGATGCTGGATGTTTTCCTCGCTCATGGCCACGTGCAGGAAGCGCACCTCAAGCGTGTACTGTGCAGCGGCGAAGCGTTGGCGGGCGCGCTGGTGCGGCGTTTCCACGAACAGCTGCCGACCGTCGAACTGCACAACCTCTACGGCCCGACCGAAGCGGCGGTGGACGTCAGTGCCTGGCACTGCATCACCGCGCCGGACAACACGCCAATCGGCAAGCCCATCGCCAATACCCAACTGTACGTGCTGGACGAGCAACTCCAGCCGGTACCGCAGGGCGTCGCAGGCGAGTTGTATATCGGTGGCGTGCAGGTCGCCCGTGGCTACCTGAACCGTCCCGAACTCACGGCCGAGCGCTTTATCGACGATCCGTTCAGTTCAGGACGGCTGTACCGCACGGGCGACCTGGCCCGCCACCTGTCCGATGGCAACCTGGAATACCTGGGCCGCAACGATGACCAGGTGAAAATCCGTGGCCTGCGTATCGAACTGGGCGAGATCCAGTCCGGACTGACCCGTGTTCCGGGCATCAAGGAAGCCGTAGTAATCGCCCGCGACCAGCGCTTGATCGCCTACTACACCGGCGAAGCGCAGTCCGCCGAGACCCTGCGCAGCGCACTGCTCAGCCATCTGCCGGAGTTCATGGTGCCTGCGCTGTTCATGCATCTGCCGGCACTGCCACTGAGTCCCAACGGCAAGCTGGACCGCAAGGCGCTACCTGACGCCATCGTCGAGGAACGCCTTTACGAAGCCCCCGAAGGCGAAACCGAGACCCTGCTGGCCGACCTCTGGTCCGAACTGCTGGGCGTCGAGCGGGTAGGGCGCCACGACAACTTCTTCGAGCTGGGCGGCCACTCGCTGCTGGCGGTAACCCTCACTTCGCGCCTGCGCCTGCTCGGCTTGCAGGCCGATATCCGCGTCCTGTTCGGTCAACCCACCCTCGCGGCCCTGGCGACCGCAGTGGCCAGCCAGTCCACGTTGCAGGTACCGGCCAACCGCATTCCGACGCCGTGCACCCGCATCACCCCGGACATGCTGCCACTGGCCGTGTTGTCCCAGGACGCCATCGACGAACTGCTGTCGCAGGTCCCCGGCGGCGTGGCCAATGTCCAGGACATCTACGCCCTGGCGCCATTGCAGCAAGGCATTCTCTATCACCACCTGGCCAGCGAGGGCGCGGATCCCTACGTGCTGCAAGCGCGCTTCGCCTTTGCCGGTCAGGCTGAACTGGACGCCTTCGCCGACGCCCTGGACCAGGTCATCGCCCGCCACGACATCCTGCGCACCAGCATCCACTGGCAGGGCCTGGACGAAGCCGTACAGGTGGTATGGCGCGAGGTGCCGTCGGTCGGTGCCACGGCCAGCGGCAGTAACCAGCTGGACTTGAACCAGGCTCCGCTGATCCGCTTGCTGCCCGAGCGGGTCGATGGACACCATGAAGCGACCCTGCTGCTGCACCACATCCTCCTCGACCACGCCGCCGTCGAGCTGCTGGTGGCGGAAATCTCCGCGGTGCTGCAAGGCCAGGCGCTGCCGTCTGCCAGCGTGCCGTACCGCAACTACGTGGCCCAGGCCCGCCTGGGCGCCTCGGTCGAGGCCGATGAAGCACTGTTCCGCGAGCTGCTCGGCGATATCGACGAGCCCACCGAGGTCTACGGCCTGCGTGACGTGCAAAGCGACGGCAGCAGCGTGCGCGACAGCCGCCTGCTACTGGACCCGGGCCTGGCCCGGCGCTTGCGCGAGCAGGCCCGTGCCCTGGGTGTCAGCCTCGCCAGCCTGGTGCATCAAGGCTGGGGCCAGGTGCTCGCGCAACTGTCCGGGCGCGAGGACGTGGTGTTCGGCACCGTGTTGCTGGGCCGCCTGCAAGGCGGCGAGGGCGCCGAGCGGGCCCTGGGCATGTTCATCAACACCTTGCCGCTGCGGGTCAGCGTGGGGGCTGCCGGGGTCGCCGACGGCGTGCGCCTGACCCATCAGCGCCTGGCCCGCCTGCTGGCCCATGAACAGGCTTCGCTGGCCCTGGCCCAACGCTGCAGCGGCGTGCCGGCAAGCCAGGCGCTGTTCACCAGCCTGCTGAACTTCCGCCATGGCTCGGCGGCCAGGGCGCCGTTGCGCGAGGCCTGGCAGGGCATCGAGCAACTGGCCGCGCACGAACGCAGCAACTACCCGCTGGTGGTCAACGTCGATGACCTGGGCGAAGGGCTGAACCTCACCGTCCAGGCTGTGCCGCAGGTGGATGGCGAGCAGGTCTGCCAGTTGCTGGCTACCGCCCTGGAGCGCCTGGCGCTGGCCCTTGAACAGGCCCCCGCGGGAGCCTTGCACAGCGTCAGCTGCCTGCCGGCGGATGAACGCCAGCGGGTGGTGCACGACTTCAACGCGACACAACGGGATTACCCCCGCGACCAGGCCGTGCACAGCCTGTTCGAGGCCTGTGCCAGGCTCACCCCGGATGCGCCGGCGGTGGTCCATGGGCAACGCCGCTGGACCTACGCCCAGCTCGACCAGCGGGCCAACCGCCTGGCGTACCTGTTGCTCGAACAGGGCGTGCGTCCCGGTGAGTGCGTCGCGCTGCTGTTGCCGCGAGGCCTGGACCTGCTGGCCGCGCAACTGGCGGCCAGCAAGTGCGCGGCGGTATTCGTGCCGCTGGACGGCAATGCACCGGTGGAGCGCCAGGCGTTGATGATCGAGGACAGCCAGGCGCGCCTGCTGCTGACCCACAGCGACCAGCCTCGTGTCGGCAGCGCGCCGCGTATCGAACTGGATCGCCTCGAACTCGATGCTTGGCCCGCTGGCTCGCCGGGCCTGAGCGTCGACGCCGGCAGTCCGGCCTACGTCATGTACACCTCGGGCTCCACCGGCCGGCCGAAAGGCGTGCAGGTGCCGCACCGGGCCATCGTGCGCCTGGTGATCAACAACGGCTTCGCCCGCTTCACCCGTGACGACCGCGTGGCGTTCGCCTCCAACCCGGCATTCGACGCCAGCACCCTGGAAGTCTGGGCCGCCTTGCTCAATGGCGGCACGCTGGTGGTGATCGACCAGGACCAGGTGCTGTCGCAAGAAGCCCTTTGCCAGGCCTTGCAGATCCACGAGGTCAGCGTGCTGTGGCTGACCGCAGGCCTGTTCCACCAGTATGCCGACACCTTGCTGCCGGCCCTGCACCAACTGCGCTACCTGATGGTCGGTGGCGACGTGCTCGACCCGGCGGTGATCGGCCGCGTATTGCGTGACGGCGCGCCGCAGCACCTGCTCAATGGCTACGGCCCGACCGAGGCCACCACCTTCAGCACCACCCACGAAATCCTCGCCGTGGGTGAAGGCAGCATCGCCATCGGCAAACCGATCGGCAACAGTCGCTGCTACGTGCTCGATGCCCATGGGCAACCGCTGCCCGTCGGTGCCGTGGGCGAGCTGTATATCGGTGGCGATGGCGTCGCCCTGGGCTACCTGGGGCAGCCGCAACTGACCGCCGAACGCTTCCTCGACGACCCGTTCAGCCCGCAGCCGGGCGCGCGGTTGTACCGCAGTGGCGACCTGGCCTGCTGGAATGCCGATGGCACCCTGCGCTACCTGGGTCGTACCGACCAGCAGATCAAGCTGCGCGGCTTCCGTATCGAACTGGGCGAGATCGAGGCGCGCCTGGTGGCCTGCAATGGCGTGGCCGAGGCAGTGGTGACGCTGCGCGAGGACTCGCCGGGCGACAAGCGTCTGGTCGCCTATTACCGCGCCGGGGAGCCGGCACCGACAGTGGGCGAGCTGCATGCCAGCCTGCAAGGCCAGTTGCCGGACTACATGCTGCCGGCCGCCTACGTGCGCCTCGCGGCACTGCCGCTGACCGCCAATGGCAAGCTGGACCGCCGGGCCTTGCCGCCGCCGGCCGCCGATGCCGTCGTCAGCCGGACCTTCGCCGCGCCACAGGGGCCGGTGGAATCGGCACTGGCCACGATCTGGGCCGACCTGCTCAAGGTCGAGCGGATCGGTCGTCATGACCACTTCTTCGAACTGGGCGGCCATTCGCTGCTGGCGGTGACCCTGGTCGAACGCATGCGCAAGGCCGGCCTGGGTGCTGATGTGCGTGTGCTGTTCGCTCAGCCGACGCTGTCGGCGCTGGCCGCGGCCGTGGGCTCGGGTCGCGAGGTCGAAGTACCCGCCAACCGCGTGCCGGCCGACGCCACGCGGATCACCCCGGACATGCTCAGCCTGGTGGCGCTGGACCAGGCCGATATCGACCGGGTCGTCGCCAGCGTCCCCGGCGGCGAGGCCAACGTGCAGGAAATCTACCCCCTGGCACCGTTGCAGGAAGGCATCCTCTATCACCACCTGAGTGCCGAAGCGAGCGATCCGTACCTGCTGCAATCGCGCCTGGCGTTCGACAGCCTGGCCCGCCTGCAGGCCTGGACCGAGGCTCTGCAGCAGGTCATCGACCGCCATGACATCCTGCGCACGGCGGTGCTCAGCGAAGGCCTGGCGCAGCCGCTGCAGGTGGTCTGGCGCCGGGCGCGGATGGCCGTGACCGCCATTGCCGGGCTGGACGGCGACTCGGTCATCGAGGCCTTGCAGGCGCGTTTCGACGCCCGCCAGCAGCGCCTGGACCTGACCCGGGCGCCGCTGATGCGCCTGCTCTACGCCGAGGATCCTGCCCATCAGCGCGTGGTGGCGATCCTGCAGTTCCACCACCTGGCGCTGGATCACACCGCCATGGCGGTGATCGCCGGCGAGATGCAGGCCTTGCTCGCGGGCAACGGCGCCTCGCTGCCGACGCCGGTGCCGTACCGCACCTACGTGGCCCAGGCCCGGCTTGGTGCGCAGGATGCCGGCCATGAAGCGTTCTTCCGCGACATGCTCGGCGATCTCGACGAACCGACCTTGCCAATGGGCCTGAGCGACGTGCAGGGCGATGGTCGCGCCATCGAGGAGGCCCGGCTGGAGCTGGATGCCACGCTGTCGCGCCAGTTGCGTGAGCAGGCGCGTGCCCTCGGCGTCAGTGCCGCGAGCCTGGCGCACCTGGCCTGGGCGCGGGTGCTCGGGGTGCTGGCAGGACGCAGCGACGTGGTCTTCGGCACCGTGCTGATGGGCCGTTTGCAGGGCGGCGAGGGCGCCGACCGGGCCCTGGGGGTGTTCATCAACACCTTGCCGCTGCGCATCGACCTGACACGGCCGGTGGCCGAGGCGGTGCAGGTTACCCATCAGCGGCTGTCGGCGCTGCTGGGACACGAGCATGCCTCGCTGGCCCTGGCCCAGCGTTGCAGCGGCGTGGCGGCTTCGTCGCCGCTGTTCAGTGCCTTGTTCAACTACCGCCACAGTGCCCCCGCCGTACCGGCCGAGGAAGACGTCAGTGCCCGGGGCGTGCAGTTACTGGGAGGTGAAGAGCGCAGCAACTATCCGCTGACCTTGAGCGTCGACGACCAGGGCGAAGGCTTCGCCTTGAGTGCTCTGGCGCAACAAGGCATCGGTGCCGGACGCGTCGTGCAGTGGATGGGCGAAGCCCTTGCGCAGCTGGTGTCGGCCTTGAAGCAGGCGCAGGCGATACGGGTGGATGCCCTGCCGGTGCTTGACGAGAAGGCACGCCAGCATTTGCTTGAAACCTTCAACGATAGCCATCAGGCCTATCCGCAGGGGCAGACCGTGTCGGGGCTGGTGGAGGCCCAGGCCGCTCGCAGGCCAGAGGCCATCGCGCTGGTTCAGGACGGACAGACCCTGAGCTACGGCGAGCTGAACCGCCGGGCCAACCAGCTGGCGTATCACCTGATTGGCCGTGGCGTGCGGGTTGGCGACCGGGTTGCCCTGTGCCTGCCACGTACTGTCGAGCGGCTGGTTGCTCTGCTGGCCGTGCTCAAGGCCGGCGCCGCCTATGTGCCGGTAGATCCCGGCTATCCGGCGGAGCGCATTGCCTACCTGCTGGCCGACAGCGCGCCTGTGCTGGTGCTGGACGAAGTGGGCGATCACAGCGATGAAGCTGGCAATAACCCGCACTTGGCCGGGCTCGATGCCCGGCAACTGGCCTATGTGGTCTACACCTCCGGTTCCACCGGCCAGCCCAAGGGGGTGATGGTCGAGCACCACACTCTGGCAAACCTGGTGCATTGGCACTGCCAGGCTTTCCAGGTTGGCGCTGGCAGCCACACCTCCAGCGTCGCCGGCTTCGGCTTCGACGCCATGGCCTGGGAAGTCTGGCCCGCTCTATGCGCCGGGGCTACGTTGCATCTGCCGCCATCGCATGTCGGCAACGAGCACGTGGATGAGTTGCTGGATTGGTGGCTGGAGCAACCGCTGGCGGTCAGCTTCCTGCCGACGCCGGTGGCCGAGCAGGCGCTGCGCCGCGAACGCCAGCATCCAACCTTGCGCCGTCTGTTGGTGGGCGGCGACCGCCTGCGTTCGTTCGAGCGTGATCCGGGCTTTGCCGTGATCAACAACTATGGCCCGACCGAAACCACGGTGGTCGCCACCTCCGGGCAGGTGCTGGTCAACGGTGTCCTGCATATTGGTCGGCCGATCGCCAATACCCGCGTCTATGTCCTCGACGAAGGCCAGCAGCCGGTACCAGTGGGCGTCAGCGGCGAGCTTTACATCGGCGGCGCCCAGGTGGCCCGTGGCTACCTGAATCGTCCCGAACTGACGGCAGAACGATTCCTTGACGATCCGTTCAATCCGGGAGGCCGGATGTACCGCAGCGGCGACCTGGTGCGCTGGAACGCCGACGGCACCCTGGATTACCTGGGCCGCAATGACGATCAGGTGAAGATTCGCGGCGTGCGCGTCGAGCTGGGTGAAATCGAGGCGGCCGTCGCGGCGCA
>JAIRVG010000105.1 GCA_031253995.1 Paucimonas sp.
CATCCGCGATCGGCGGCGCAGCCGTCGTAAAACCTGAGTTCCGGGCTCTTCTGACACACTGCGGATACAGGTTTTATGGCCGCTTCGCGCCCAATCGCGGATGAATCCGCTCCCACGCCTTCCCTGCTAAATCAATGAGTTATGTGGTGTTCTATGAGAGCAGGGGCCGGCGTGTTTCAGTCGTTGCCGGGCAGCATGCGTACCAGCGTGTTGTCCTTGCGCACATAGTGGTGGTACAGCCCGGCCACGGCATGCAGGCCGATCAGCCAGTAGCCGAGGGTGGCGAACCATTCGTGCCAGCCCTTGACCGTGCGTGCCAGGTCCTTGTCCGGCTGCACCAGTGCCGGCAGCTCGAAGCCGTAGAAGGGAATCGGCTTGTCGGCGGCGCTGAGGATGGTCCAGCCGGCCAGTGGCAGGCCGATCATCAGGGCGTACAGCAGCCAGTGCACCAGGTGCGCCAGGCCCGTCTGCCAGGCGGGCGGGGCGGGCACGATGCGCGGGGTAGGGCGGGTGAGCTTGAGGAACAGGCGCAGCCAGACCAGCAGGAAGACGGTCAGGCCGAGCATGAAGTGCAGGGTTTTCATCAGTTCCCGCTCAGCGCTGTCCTTGGGGAACAGGCCGCGGAATTCGATGCAGGCGTAGACCGCGGCCAGCAGCACCAGCATCAGCCAGTGCAGGGTCACGGACAGGCTGCCGTAGCGCTCCCGGGTGTTGGTCAGGCTCATGGAGGGTTCCTCGTCAGGTCAGGGACTGCGCTCTTGGTGGCGCTGTTTTCAACTCTAAACCATCCGGGATCGGGCTGCCTTGACGTGGGTCTGCAGCCAGCTGCCTCAAGTCAGTAGCTGCGGCCACTGGTCCGAGACAAGGAACGCCCGCTCCGCCTCATGCCAATCCCCATCCGCACCCGGCACCAGGCGCACCATCAACTGGGCCTGCGCCTGGGGATCGAGCGCGGCGATCCAGTCGCGCAGGTACCGCGCCGTCCACACCTCGTCCGCCGCCACCCGCGCCGGCCCCAGCCACGCCTGGCGCGGCAGCAACTGCCAGCTCCCGGCCTCGCTGGCGGCATGGAAGGCGGCCCAGTCACGCTGGTACAGCCAGCGCCCGCGCTGATGCTCGGGGTGCACGCCATGAGGGGCATCGACAGCGACGGACCAGGGATACAGCAGGTACCCACCCAGCCACAAACGCGCCTCGACCCGGTCCAGGCCCAGCCCGGCCAGGGCCTCGCGGCTTTCCGGGCGGGCGGAGATGGGCAACTGGTGCTCGGCCAGGTGCGCCAGCTTGCGATCCAGGCGGTCATGGCAACCGGGTCCGAGCCAGTGCGCCGGGTCGCGGCCGTCACCCACGTCAGGCCCCAGGTAGAGCTTGATCGCCAGTTCCAGGTGATGCACGCCGTCGCGGTCGCGCAGCACCATGTCCAGCTCGCCGAGGGTATGCCCACCCTGGCGGATCTGCAGGTTGGCGGCTAGCAGCTCGACCCCGGGGGCGTGCTGCAAGGCGAACTGCCACAGCCGCTCGTAGTACAGGCCCAGGCGCCGGCTGGCCGAGCGCGCCAGCCAGTCCAGCAACGGCGCGGGGTCCTGGTCCAGGCGCGCCAGCCAGTCCCGCAACTGCCCCGGATCCTCCACCCAGCCACTGGCACTCAGCGGATGACGCTGCGGCCAGGGCGCGCTGGCCAGCATCGGCGGCGACAGCAAGGCCCAGGCCAGATCGCGCACTGCGGGCTGGCGCAGATGGCGGGGCAGGGCATCGAGGGCGGCGAACGGATTCATCCTGCGAGCATAGCCCCGTTTGCCGCCAGCCGGGGCACTGGCCCATAATCGGGCTTCGTAACCGTGCTTTCCTATGTAGCAGCGTTTTAGCAGGAGCCCCATGGAGCAATTTCGCAATATCGGTATCATCGGCCGCCTCGGCAGCTCACAGGTACTCGATACCATCCGCCGACTGAAAAGATTCCTGCTGGAACGGCATCTGCACGTCATCCTTGAAGACACCATCGCCGAAGTCCTGCCCGGCCACGGCCTGCAGACTTCCTCGCGCAAGCTGCTGGGCGAGGTCTGCGACCTGGTCATCGTGGTCGGCGGCGACGGCAGCCTGCTCGGCGCCGCCCGCGCCCTGGCCCGGCACAACATCCCGGTACTGGGCATCAACCGCGGCAGCCTGGGCTTCCTCACCGACATCCGGCCGGACGAGCTGGAGGTGAAGGTCGCCGAAGTCCTCGACGGCCACTACCTGGTGGAAAACCGCTTCCTGCTCCAGGCCGAAGTGCGCCGCCACGGCGAAGCCATCGGCCAGGGCGACGCCCTCAACGACGTGGTCCTGCACCCGGGCAAGTCGACGCGGATGATCGAGTTCGAGATCTACATCGACGGCCAGTTCGTCTGCAGCCAGAAGGCCGACGGCCTGATCGTCGCCACCCCCACCGGCTCCACCGCCTACGCGCTGTCCGCCGGCGGGCCGATCATGCACCCCAAGCTGGACGCCATCGTCATCGTGCCGATGTACCCGCACACCCTGTCCGGGCGGCCGATCGTGGTGGACGGCAACAGCGAGCTGAAGATCGTCGTGTCCCAGGACATGACCATCTACCCGCAGGTTTCCTGTGACGGCCAGAACCACTTCACCTGTGCCCCCGGCGACACCATCACGGTGAACAAGAAGCCGCAGAAGCTGCGCCTGATCCATCCGCTGGACCACAACTACTACGAGGTCTGCCGGACCAAGCTCGGCTGGGGCAGCCGCCTGGGTGGTGGAGGCGACTGATGCTCGATCCCGCGCGCAGTTTCGACCTGATCGGCGATGTACACGGATGCGCCCACACCCTCGAACGTTTGCTCGACGCCCTCGGCTACAAGCGCCAGGGCGGGGTGTGGCGGCATGCCCAGCGCCAGGCGCTGTTCCTCGGCGACATCATCGATCGCGGCCCGCGTATCCGCGAGGCCCTGCATATCGTCCATGACATGGTCGAGGCCGGCCAGGCTCATTGCATCATGGGCAACCATGAATACAACGCCCTCGGCTGGACCACCCCGGCGCCGGCCGGTAGCGGCAAGACCTTCGTCCGCGAGCACACCCCGCGCCACGCCCGGCTGATCGACGAGACCCTGACCCAGTTCGCCGATCACCCCGGCGACTGGCACGACTTCCTCGGCTGGTTCTACCAGTTGCCGCTGTTCGTTGACGCCGGGCGCTTCCGCCTGGTCCATGCCTGCTGGGACGGGCAGGTGATCGACACCCTGCGCCAGCAGTACCCGCAGGGGCTGATCGACGAAACCTTCGTGCGCGCCTCGGCGCAGCCGGACACTTTCGCCCACCTGGCCTGCAACCGCCTGCTGCGCGGCACCGACATGCGCCTGCCGGATGGCCTCACCCTCACCGGTGGCGACGGCCTGACCCGGGCCTTCTTCCGCACCAAGTTCTGGGAAGAAGACCCGCAGACCTACGGCGACATCGTGTTCCAGCCCGATGCGCTGCCGGCCGAGGTGGCCAGCGCGCCGCTGAGCCACAGCCAGAAAAACGCCTTGCTGCGCTACGCCGAGGACGAGCCGATGCTGTTCGTCGGGCACTACTGGCGCAGCGGCAAGCCGCTGCCGATCCGCGCCAACCTGGCCTGCCTGGACTACAGTGCAGTGCTCTACGGCAAGCTGGTGGCCTATCGGCTCGACGATGAAACCCGTATCGACCCGCGCAAGTTCGTCTGGGTCGACGTGGAACGGCCGGAGGCCAGTCAATGAATGTGGTTGAAATCCTGCGCCTGCCCCTGGGCGCCGACCTGAGCGGCTTCGTCCAGTTGCTGCGGCGCCTGCAGGTGCCGCACCGGGTCACCGAGGAAGCGGGCGCGCAGGTGCTCTGGGTCGAGGAATCCCGGGCCGAGCAAGCCCTGCGCCTGTACCAGCTGCACCCCGAGGGCGATATCGACCCCGAGCTGCTGCCACCGCCGGAGCAGGCGCCGCGTCGTCCCGGCGTGGCCGAGCAACTGCGCGCCAGCAAGGCCACCGCCGCGGTGCTCCTGCTGTGCCTGGTGGTGGCGGGCCTCACCGGGCTCGGCGAAAACTTCCAGACCCTGCGCTGGCTGACCTTCCTCGATTTCCACGTCAACGGCGACTACCTCTACTTCACCCCGCTGGAGGTCAGCCTCCAGGCCGGCCAATGGTGGCGCCTGCTCAGCCCGATGCTGGTGCACTTCGGCATCCTCCACCTGGCCATGAACGGCCTGTGGTACTGGGAGCTGGGGCGGCGCATCGAATGGCGCCAGGGCGCGCTCAGCCTGCTCGGGCTGAGCGTGGTCTTCGGCGTGGTATCCAACGCCGCGCAGTACGTGTTCGGCGGGCCCAGCCTGTTCGGCGGCCTGTCCGGCGTGCTTTATGGCCTGCTCGGGCATATCTGGCTGTACCAGTGGCTGGCGCCCAGTCCGCTCTTCCGCATGCCCAAGGGCGTGCTGGTGATGATGCTGGTGTGGCTGCTGCTGTGCCTGTCCGGACTGGTCAGCCTGCTCGGCTTCGGCCAGATCGCCAACGCCGCCCACGTGGGTGGGTTGTTGGTCGGATGCCTGAGCGGACTCTTGGGCGGGGCGCTGGCCCGGCGTAAACTGACGGCTTGATTTGGGAGACGCTATGTCCACTTTTGCGCAAATGATCGAAAACATCACCCCGGAAATCTACGAGAGCCTGAAACTGGCCGTGGAAATCGGCAAATGGGCCGACGGCCGCAAGCTCACCAGCGAGCAGCGCGAGCTGTCCCTGCAGGCGGTGATCGCCTGGGAGATGCAGAACCTGCCCGAGGACCAGCGCACCGGCTACATGGGCCCGCAGGAATGCGCCTCGAAGTCCATCACCGTGCCGAACATCCTGTTCAAGTCGGATGCGATCCATTGATCGAAGTCGGCCGTGGTTCCATTCGCAAGATGGCCGCGCGTCTCGAGACGCCGGTCGTGCAATACGCCTTCCGCCTGGATGAGGTCGAGGTTCCGGTCAACCCCATGATCGGCCAGACCGTGCGCCTGGAGTACCTGGGCGCCATCCACTGCAGCCATTGCGGCAAGCGCACCAAGACCAGCTTCAGCCAGGGCTATTGCTACCCCTGCATGACCAAACTGGCCCAGTGCGATGTCTGCATCATGAGTCCCGAACGCTGCCACTACGACGCCGGCACCTGCCGCGAGCCGTCCTGGGGCGAGCAGTTCTGCATGACCGACCACGTGGTCTACCTGGCCAACTCGTCGGGGATCAAGGTCGGCATCACCCGCGCCAGCCAGCTGCCCACCCGCTGGCTCGACCAGGGCGCGAGCCAGGCCCTGCCGATCCTGCGGGTCGCCACCCGGCAGCAGTCCGGGCTGGTGGAAGACCTGCTGCGCAGTCAGGTCGCCGACCGCACCAACTGGCGCGCGCTGCTCAAGGGCAACGCCGAGCCGGTGGACCTGGTAGCCGTGCGCGACCAACTGTTCGACAGTTGCGGCGACGGCATCCGTGGCTTGCAGGAGCGCTTCGGCCTGCAGGCGATCCAGCCGCTCACCGATGGCCTGCCCCTGGAGATCCGCTATCCGGTCGAGGCCTACCCGACCAAGATCGTCAGCTTCAACCTGGACAAGAACCCGGTGGCCGAGGGCACGCTGCTCGGCATCAAGGGCCAGTACCTGATCTTCGATACCGGCGTGATCAACATTCGCAAGTACACGGCCTACCAACTGGCCGTGCATCAGTAAAAGGACCGCCACATGCGCACCGAACAGCCGCAAGTGATCTACCTCAAGGACTATCAGGCCCCCGAGTACCTGATCGACGAAACCCACCTGACCTTCGAGCTGTTCGAGGACCACACCCTGGTCCACGCCCAGCTGGTGATGCGCCGCAACCCGGCGCGCGGTGCCGGCCTGCCGCCGCTGGTGCTGGACGGCCAGCAGCTTGAGCTGCTGAGCGTCGCCCTCGACGACCAGGCCCTGGCCGCCGGCGACTACGCCGTGGGCGACAGCCACCTGACCCTGCAGCCGACCGCCGCGCAGTTCACCGTCGACACCAGCGTGCGCATCCACCCGGAAAGCAACACCGCCCTGGAAGGCCTGTACAAGTCCAGCGGCATGTTCTGCACCCAGTGCGAGGCCGAAGGCTTCCGCAAGATCACCTACTACCTCGACCGCCCGGACGTGATGAGCGCGTTCACCACCACGGTGATCGCCGAGCAGCACCGCTACCCGGTCCTGCTCTCCAACGGCAACCCGGTGGGCAGCGGCCCGCAGGAAGACGGCCGGCACTGGGCGACCTGGGAAGACCCGTTCAAGAAGCCGGCCTACCTGTTCGCCCTGGTGGCGGGCGATCTCTGGTGCGTCGAAGACACCTTCACCCGCCAGTCCGGCCGTGACGTGACCCTGCGCATCTATGTCGAGCCGGAAAACATCGACAAGTGCCAGCACGCCATGACCAGCCTGAAGAAGTCCATGCGCTGGGACGAAGAGGTGTATGGCCGCGAGTACGACCTGGACATCTTCATGATCGTCGCGGTCAACGACTTCAACATGGGCGCCATGGAAAACAAGGGCCTGAACATCTTCAACTCCAGTTGCGTGCTGGCCCGCGCCGAAACCGCCACCGACGCCGCGCACCAGCGGGTCGAGGCGGTCGTCGCCCACGAATACTTCCACAACTGGTCGGGCAACCGCGTGACCTGCCGCGACTGGTTCCAGCTGTCGCTCAAGGAAGGCTTCACCGTGTTCCGCGACGCCGAGTTCAGCGCCGACATGAACTCGCGCACGGTCAAGCGCATCGAGGACGTGGCCTACCTGCGTACCCACCAGTTCGCCGAGGATGCCGGCCCCATGGCCCACGCCGTGCGCCCGGACAGCTTCATCGAGATCTCCAACTTCTACACCCTGACCGTCTACGAGAAGGGCTCGGAAGTGGTGCGCATGGTCCGCACCCTGCTGGGCACCGAAGGCTTCCGCAAGGGCAGCGACCTGTACTTCGAGCGCCACGACGGCCAGGCGGTGACCTGCGACGACTTCATCAAGGCCATGGAAGACGCCAACGGCGTCGACCTGACCCAGTTCAAGCGCTGGTACAGCCAGGCCGGTACGCCACGGCTGGCGGTCAGCGAGGCCTATGATGCCGCCGCGCAGACCTACAGCCTGACCTTCCGCCAGAGCTGCCCGGAAACCCCGGACAAGGTGGAGAAGAAGCCATTCGTGATCCCGGTTGAACTGGGCCTGCTGGACGCCCAGGGCAACGACCTGGCGCTGCGCCTGCAGGGCGAGGCCGCTGCTGCCGGCACCTCCCGCGTGCTGTCGGTGACCGAGGCCGAGCAGACCTTCACCTTCGTCGATGTCGCGGCCAAGCCGCTGCCGTCGCTGCTGCGCGGCTTCAGCGCGCCGGTCAAGCTGTCGTTCCCCTACGACCGCGACCAGTTGATGTTCCTCATGCAGCACGACAGCGATGGCTTCAACCGCTGGGAAGCCGGCCAGCAGCTGTCGGTACAGGTGCTGCAGGAACTGATCGGCCAGCACCAGAAGGGCCAGCCGCTGGTGCTGGACCAGCGCCTGGTCACTGCCCTGGGCAGCGTGCTGGGCAATGACAGCCTGGACCAGGCCATGGTCGCCGAGATGCTCTCGCTGCCGAGCGAGGCCTACCTCACCGAGATCAGCGAAGTCGCCGATGTCGATGCCATCCACGCCGCCCGCGAGTTCGCTCGCAAGCAACTGGCCGATCAACTGTTCGACGGCCTGTGGGCGCGCTACCAGGCCAACCGCAGCGCATCGCGGCAGACCGCCTACGTGGCCGAGGCCGAGCACTTCGCCCGGCGTGGCCTGCAGAACATCGTGCTGTCGTACCTGATGCTCAGCGGCAAGCCTGAAGTCCTCGAAGCGACCCTTGAGCAATACGACGCCTGCGACAACATGACCGAGCGCCTGACGGCCCTGGCGGTGCTGGTGAACTCGCCGTTCGAGGCCGAGCGGGCCAAGGCGTTGACGGCGTTCGCCGAGCACTTCAAGGACAACCCGCTGGTCATGGACCAGTGGTTCAGCGTCCAGGCCGGCAGCACCCTGCCGGGCGGGCTGGCGCGGGTGCGCGAGCTGATGACCCATCCGGCGTTCACCATGAAGAACCCGAACAAGGTGCGGGCGCTGATCGGTGCATTTGCCGGGCAGAACCTGGTCAACTTCCATGCGGCGGATGGTTCGGGGTATCGCTTCCTGGCGGATATCGTCATCGAACTGAATGCGCTGAACCCGCAGATCGCCTCGCGGCAACTGGCGCCGCTGACCCGCTGGCGCAAGTATGACGACAAGCGTCAGGCGCTGATGAAGGGTGAGCTGCAGCGGATCCGGGATTCCGGATCGTTGTCCAGCGATGTGTTCGAAGTCGTCAGCAAAAGCCTCGCCTGATCCACAGGCCCGTTCTCATGGAACAACACATAACTCATTGATTTAGCGAGGACAGTGTGGGAGCGGGTTTACCCGCGATTGCGATAGTGAATTCACCACCGCAATCGCGGGTGAACCCGCTCCCACAGGGTCCGCGTCGAGCTCTGGACTTGTGTTCTCCGTGCGACAGGGCCGAGTGTCCGATAACAAAAGATAACGTCCCGTTCGTTGTCAGCCCTTCGCAAACCCCGATAGGATGGCCCTCAGCTATTGCAGGGCTCTGGAACACGCTTTTCGCAGGGCCCGCAGAAGGATTGACCCAAATAACAAGAATCGGGGGACAGACCTGTGACCGGACCTCTAACACTGGCGGCCAGCGCGGCGTTGCTGCTGGCGATGGGCTTGTGGACCAACAGCGTCGAGGCGGCCAGCACCGCCGCGGCACCTGAAGCCGAAGTCTGGTCGACCCTCTCGACCAAGGCCGACAAGGGCCTGCTGCTCGACGTCACCAAGGCCGGCGCACGCCTGGTCATGGTGGGCGAACGCGGCCATATCCTCTTCTCCGACGACCAGGGCAAGACCTGGACCCAGGCCAAGGTACCCACCCGCCAATTGCTCACCGCCGTCACCTTCGTCGACGACAAGCACGGCTGGGCCGTCGGCCACGATGCGCAGATCCTCGCCAGCAACGACGGCGGCGCCACCTGGACCAAACAGTTCGAAGACCTCTCCCGCGAAGCGCCGCTGCTCGACGTCTGGTTCGAGAACCCGCAGCACGGCCTGGCTATCGGCGCCTACGGCGCCATGCTCGAAACCAGCGACGGCGGCCAGCACTGGCAGGACGTCGGCGAGCGCCTCGACAACCCCGATCAGTTGCACCTCAACGGCATCACCCGGGTCAAGGACGCCGGCCTGTTCGTCGTCGGCGAGCAGGGCACCATGTACCGCTCCAGCGACGACGGCCAGACCTGGGAAACACTCCAGGGCCCCTACGAGGGCTCGTTCTTCGGCGTGATCGGCACCGCGCAACCGCGCACCCTGCTGGCCTATGGTTTGCGCGGCAACCTCTTCCGCTCCACCGATTTCGGCGACACCTGGCAGCAGGTCGAACTGCAAGCTGCACGCGGTCCGCTCGAATTTGGCCTGTCAAACGCTACGCTTCTCGATGATGGCAGTCTGGTACTGGTGGGTAACGGCGGCACCGTCCTGCGCAGCAGCGACGACGGCGTGACCTTCAGCGTCTTCAACCGGGCCGACCGCCTGGCACTGGCCGGAGCCAGTGGCCTGTCCGACGGCAACCTGATCCTGGTGGGGCAGGGCGGCACGCACTTCGCCGCCACCACCGGTGCCGAGAGGGCGCAACCATGACCGTTCGGGAGCAGTTCAGCATGAATCAGCACCATCAGGACAAGCCCACCACCCTGGAGCGCCTGATCTTCAATAACCGCCCGGCAGTGATCGCCATCTGCCTGCTGGTCAGCGTGTTCCTGTTCTGGCAGGCCACCCTGATCCGTCCGTCCACCAGCTTCGAGAAGATGATCCCGCTGGAGCATCCGTTCATCCAGAACATGCTCGAACACCGCAACGACCTGGCCAACCTCGGCAACACCGTGCGCATCTCGGTGGAAGCGGTCAACGGCGATATCTTCGACAAGGACTACATGGAGACGCTGCGGCAGATCCATGACGAAGTCTTCTACATTCCCGGGGTCGACCGTTCCGCGCTGAAGTCGCTATGGAGCCCGGCGGTGCGCTGGACCGAGGTGACCGAAGAGGGCTTCTCCGGCGGCGAGGTGATCCCCAACACCTACAACGGCTCCCAGGACAGCCTCGACGCCCTGCGCAACAACGTGCTCAAGTCCGGGCAGATCGGCCGCCTGGTGGCCAACAACTTCAAGTCGAGCATCGTCGACGTGCCGCTGCTGGAGTCCTACCCCGACCCGCAGGACCCGGGCAAGCAGGTCAAGCTGGACTACCAGCAGTTCTCCCACCAGCTTGAGGAGAAGATCCGCGACAAGTACCAGGCGCAGAACCCCAACGTGAAGATCCACATCGTCGGCTTCGCCAAGAAGGTCGGCGACCTGATCGACGGCCTGATGATGGTGGTGGGCTTCTTCGGCATCGCCTTCCTCATCACCTGGGTGCTGCTGTACTGGTTCACCTGGTGCATCCGCAGCACCGTCGCCGTGCTTGTCACCACCCTGGTGGCGGTGGTCTGGCAACTGGGCCTGATGCACGTGGTGGGCTTCGGCATCGACCCGTACTCGATGCTGGTGCCGTTCCTGATCTTCGCCATCGGCATTTCCCACGGCGTGCAGAAGATCAACGGCATCGCCCTGCAATCCAGCGGCGCCGACAACGCCCTGACGGCGGCGCGGCGCACCTTCCGCCAGCTGTTCCTGCCGGGGATGATCGCCATCCTCGCCGACGCCGTGGGCTTCATCACCCTGCTGATCATCGATATCGGGGTGATCCGCGAGCTGGCCATCGGCGCCTCCATCGGCGTGGCGGTCATCGTCTTCACCAACCTGATCCTGCTGCCGGTAGCGATTTCCTATGTCGGCATCAGCAAGAAGGCCATCGAGCGCAGCAAGCGCGACGCTACCTGCGAGCACCCGTTCTGGCGCCTGCTGTCGAACTTCGCCAGCGCCAAGGTGGCCCCGGTGTCCATCGTCCTGGCCCTGCTGGCCTTCGGTGGCGGCCTCTGGTACAGCCAGAACCTGAAGATCGGCGACCTCGACCAGGGCGCGCCGGAGCTGCGTCCGGACTCGCGCTACAACAACGACAACGCCTTCATCATCGACAACTACTCCACCAGTTCCGACGTGCTGGTGGTGATGGTCAAGACCGCCACCGAAGGCTGCTCGGCCTACCAGACCATGGCCCCCATCGACGAACTGATGTGGACCATGCAGAACACCCCCGGCGTGCAGTCGGCGATTTCCCTGGTGACCGTGTCCAAGCAGATGATCAAGGGCATGAACGAGGGCAACCTGAAATGGGAAAGCCTGTCGCGCAACCCTGAAGTGCTGAACACCTCGGTGTCCCGTGCCGATGGCCTGTACAACGCCGACTGTTCCCTGGCGCCGGTGCTGGTGTTCCTCAACGACCACAAGGCCGAGACCCTCGATGGCGCGGTCAAGGCGGTCAAGGACTTCGCCGACACCCACAACCGCGACGGTCTGGAGTTCCTCCTGGCAGCGGGCAACGCCGGGATCGAGGCGGCCACCAACGACGTGATCAAGTCGGCCGAGCTGACCATCCTGGTCCTGGTCTACATCTGCGTGGCGGTGATGTGCATGATCACCTTCCGCTCCTTCGCCGCGACCCTCTGCATCGTGTTGCCGCTGGTACTGACCTCGGTGCTGGGCAACGCCCTGATGGCCTTCATGGGCATCGGCGTCAAGGTCGCCACCCTGCCGGTGGTGGCGCTGGGCGTGGGCATCGGCGTGGACTACGGCATCTACATCTACAGCCGCCTGGAAAGTTTCCTGCGGGCCGGCCTGCCGCTGCAGGAAGCCTATTACGAAACCCTGCGCTCCACCGGCAAGGCGGTGCTGTTCACCGGCCTGTGCCTGGCCATCGGCGTGTGCACCTGGATCTTCTCGGCCATCAAGTTCCAGGCCGACATGGGCCTGATGCTGACCTTCATGCTCCTGTGGAACATGTTCGGTGCCCTGTGGCTGCTGCCGGCGCTGGCGCGCTTCCTGATCAAGCCGGAGAAACTGGCCGGGCAGAAGGGCAACTCGATCTTCGCCCACTGATCCTTTGCTGAACCCTGCCGCGGGCCTGACGTCACAACGTCAGGCCCGCGTTGCATTTGGGCTATCATTGCGCCTTTCCTTCACCCTGGTAGTGCCCTGATGACCACCCTTTCCCACGCCCTGCAAACCTGCGACATGCTGCTGATCGACGGCCTGCACGCCTTCGACTTCGTCTTCGATGACAGCGGCCTGCGCGTCGAATGCATGGACGGCCGCGCCCTCAAGCGCTGGTCCTTCATCCCGGCGCAGGTCGAGGCGGCCCGTGCCGAAGGTGGCGACTGGCTGATCAGCGGTGACAGCGGCGAGCACCGCCTGGTGTGCATGAGCGCGTTGCGGGCGTCGGAAGAGGATGAAGACGACGATGAAAGCGCTGCTGAGCCTGCTGATCGCTAGTGCCATGAGCCTGACCGCGCAAGGCCACGAACTGCTGGTGGGTAGCTACACCGACAGTCTCTACCGTTATCGCTTCAGCGATGGGCATATCGAGGCGCAGCCGTTGCAGGTGGTGGCGACGAGCAATGCGTCGTGGCTGACCCTGTCGGCCAGCCAGGTGTATGCGGTCAACGAGCAGGCGTCGGGGCGGGTGTCGGCGTTCAGCCTGGATCCGCAGCACGGCTTGCGTGCGCTGAACCAGGTGGGCAGTGACGGTGCCGAACCGACTCACAGCAGCCTGAGCCACGACGGGCGTTTCCTGTTCGTCGCCAACTACGGCGGCTCCAATGCCGAGGGCGGCAATCTGGCCGTGCTGCCGGTGTTGGCGGATGGTCGACTGGGCGAGCCGGTGCAACAGGCGCGGCATGCCGCCAGCAAGGTCGATGCCGGGCGCCAGGCCACGCCGCATGTGCATTCCATGGTCTCGTCGCCGGATGGCCGTTATGTGTTCGCCAGTGACCTCGGCGCCGATCAGGTCTTCGCCTATCGCTACGACGGGAACAAGCCCAAGCCCTTGGACTTCTTCGGCTCGGTAGCGCTGCCGCCAGGTAGCGGGCCGCGGCATCTGCTGTTCAGCGCCGATGGCCGGCATGCCTGGCTGACCCTGGAAATGCGCGGGGCGGTGGCGGTGTTTGATTACCAGGACGGGCGCCTGACCCTGCGCGACACGGTCTCCCTGACCGACAGCCGCGATCCAGGGGCGAGAGCGGCGGGTGCGCTGCATGCCTCGGCGGATGGGCGCTTCCTGTATGCCAGCAACCGGGGGACGGCCAACGAGCTGGTGGTGTTCGCCATCGATCCTGTCGATGGCGGGTTGAAAACGGTTCAGCGGCGTTCGGTGGAAGGTGATCATCCACGGGAGTTCGCCCTCGATCCTGCCCAGGACTTCGTGCTGGTGGCGAACCAGAAAAGCGCTGAAATCGTGGTGATCCGCCGCGATCGTGACAGTGGCAGGCTGGGTGAGGTGGTGCAGCGATTCCATCAGGTTGCGCCTTCGGACCTGAAGTTCATCGACTGACTATCGATGGCCTCGATAGTCGTTACTGGTGCAATGAATTTTTCCCGGTGGCGGCAGCGGCGTAGTTTTGAACCAAGCCAGACGGCTCTTCAACTCCACGTTTTCGAGGCCAGACCGATGAATTTCAATCTCTTCCCTGTGATCGCCGCATCTGCCATTTCCGCTTCCGTGGTGCAGGCTGCCAACGCTCATGTCGAGCTGAGCGAGCGCAAGGCCGCCACGCCGAGCTACACCACCGAATACCTGCGTCAGAGTGCCAACTTCTATGCGGCGCTGGATCACAAGGTGAGCCACTGAGATCCGGGTTGTTCTTTCTGGCCCTATCGCTGGCAAGCCAGCTCCCACAAGGTTCTCCACTGTCCTTGAGTGCAGCGCGGTACCTGTGGGAGCTGGCTTGCCAGCGATGAGGCCAGTAGCAGCACCATCAGCCTGTCAGGCTGATTTGGCCATGATTGCCTTGAACAGTTCCGATTCCAGCCAGCCCTGCAGCCAGGCCCTCAGCCTGGGGTAGGGTGCCTCGGCGAACCACTGCGGTTCGACCCCGGCGAACTGGCGGATAAACGGCATCAAGGCGGCATCGGCCAGGGTCGGATGCTCGGCCAGCAGGTAACGCTGCTCGCCGAGCCGCCGTTCCAGATCGGCCAGGATCACTTCCGCCTGCTGCCGATAATGCTCCCGCGACTGCTCGGGATAGCGCTCGGCATACTTGTAGTGGTTCAGGTGCACCTTGAACTCACTGTCATTGCGCGCGATCAGTTCGTCTATCCGCCGATCGCCCCCCAGCAGCCAGCCCTGTGGATCGTTCTCCCCCAGGGCCCAGCGCATGATTTCCAGGCTTTCCTCCAGCACCCGGCCCTCGACACTGAGCACCGGCACCGTGCCCTTGGGCGACAGCGCCAGCATCTCCGCCGGCTTGGCCTTCAGGCTGACCTCCTCGATCTGCACCGCGATCCCCGCATAGCGCAGGGCCAGCCGCGCGCGCATGGCGTACGGACAGCGGCGGAACGAATAGAGGATCATCCATTCACCTCCAGGGTACTCAGGCCATTGCCCTGGCGCCGGACCTGGATCTGCACGCCGATCCGCTCATGCATCTCCTGCACGTGGGAAATCACCCCGACCTTGCGCCCCTGGGCCTGCAGGCCGTCGAGGGCGTCCATGGCCAGTTGCAGGGATTCCGGATCGAGGCTGCCAAAGCCTTCGTCGATGAACAGCGATTCGATACGCAGGGTGCTCGACGCCATGGACGCCAGGCCCAGTGCCAGGGCCAGGGACACCAGGAAGGTCTCGCCGCCGGACAGCGAATGCACCGAGCGCAGTTCGTCGCCCATCTCGGTGTCCAGTACCAGCAGGCCGAGCTGGCTGCCGCCGCGCTTCAGGCGGTAGCGCTTCACCAGCTGGCGCAACTGGTGGTTGGCGTGGTGCACCAGCAGGTCGAGGTTGTAGCCCTGGGCGATCTTGCGGAAGGTGTCGCCGCTGGCGGAGCCGATCAGGTCGTTGAGGCGACCCCAGCGCAGCATGTCTTCCCGCGCCGCGCCGATGCGTTCGGCGAGGCTCTGGCTGGCTTGCTGGCGGCGCTGGTCCTCGGCCTGCCGGGCGCGAAGCTCGGCGCACTGGTGTTCGTGCTGCTCAAGCTGCTGCTGGCTGGCGAGCAGGGCCTGCTGTAGTTCGTCGAGGGAGCGTTCGCTGAGGTTCAGCGCCTGGTGCTGCTGCACCCGATCGTCACGCTCCTGGACCCGCACGCCGGCCTGTTCCACGGCCTTTTCCACCGCTTGCAGACGCTGGCGCAACTGCGCGACCTGCTCGTCGTCCATGCCCAGCAGGGCATCCAGGCCCTGTTCGTCCAGTTCCGGATGGGCTTCGCGCCATTGTGCGATGGCTGTATCCAGTTGCTGGCGCTCCTGGTCGAGGGCCTGGTGCTGGCCTTCCCGTGCTTTCAGCTCGCTGGCCAGGGCCGCGGCTTCGGTGCGGGTTTCCTGCAGTTGCTGGTTGCTGGTGGCTTCGGCGGCGCGCGCTTGTTCCACGGCCTGTTCCAGCTGCTGCTGCCAGTGATCGGCATCGCGGTGCTCGCCGATCAGCTCGGCCAGGGCCGCGCGGGCCTGTTGCTGCTGGGCTTCGAGGGCGGCGAGCTGCTGTTGCAGCTTGTCCAGCTCGCGCTGGTGTTCCTGCTGTTTCGCTTCGCCGCTGTCGCGCTGCTTGAGACGTTCCGCCAGTTCTTCCTGCTCGTCCTTCTGCTGGTCGAGCAGTTGCTTGCGCGCGCCCAGGCGTTGGTCGAGGTCGAGGAAGGTGGGTGCCGGGTCTTCTTTCAGCGCGCTGAAGATGTCCGCCGGCAGCAGGCTTTCGAAGGGTGCCAGGTCCTGTTGCAGACGCTGTTCGTCGGTGTTCAGGGCGTCCAGCTGCTGGTTCAGTTGCTGGGTGGCCTGCTGGCTGGATTCGTTGGCTTGCTGAAGCTCGCGCTGCAGGCGCGCGGCGTCCTGTTGCAGGGTGAGCAGGGCGCCCTGGCGCTGTTCGTCGCGGGCGATATCGTCGTTGAGGCGGCGCAGTTGCAGGTCGAGCCACTTGCTGCGGGCGCCGACATCGTGCTCGGCCAGCTGTGGATAAAGTGCATGGCCTTCCAGTTCCGGGGCCAGGGCCTGGAGCTGGGTATTCAGCTGTTCCTGCTGGTGCTGGTATTCCTTGAGCTGGCCCTTGACGCTGCCGAGCTGCGAGCGCAGATCGTCGAGCTTCTGGTTCAGTTCGTCGACGGCGCGCTGGGCGTTGGCTTCCTCGTCCTGGTCGTGACGGGCGAGGTTTTCCAGCAGCGCTTCCGGCTGGTGATACGGATGCTCCAGGCTGCCGCAGACCGGGCAGGGCTGCTCGTCCTGCAACTGCGCGCGCAGTTCCTCGACGCTGGCGCTGCGGGCCAGGCGCTGGCGTTCCAGCAACTGGCGAGTCAGGGTCAGGGCCTGTTCGGCGGCGATCTTGTCCTGCTTGCCTTGCAGGCCGGCGGCCATCAGTTCGCTGTGTTGCTGCTGGGCGATCTGTTGGCGTTCGCCGAGGGCATGCAGGCGCTGTTCGACGTCCTGCTGGCGGCTCCATGCCTGCGCCAGGGATTCGAAGCCGCGTTGCAGCTTGCGGTTGTCCTGCAGCAGCGTGCCCAGCAGGCCGATCTGCTCGGCAAGAGCCTGGGGCTCGGCCTCGGCTTCCTTGAACAGCAGCTCAAGCGAATTGCGCAGTTCGGCGCACTGGCGCGCCTGGGTTTCGGCGCGCTGTTGCAGGGCCGGCAGTTCCTCGCGGCCCTGGCTCAGGCGGTTGGCGGTGAGCATCACCTGCTGCAACTGGCCGCGGTAGGCATTCCAGGCATTGCCCAGGTCGGCCAGGGCAGCGCTCTGTTCCAGTTGCGCGGCGATGGAAGCCAAGGACTGTTCGTGGCGCTGCTGGTGCTCGATCAGCGTGGCCAGCTGGCCCTGGGCGTCGCTGCACGCTTGCCTTGCCTGCTGGCTGGCCTCGCGGTCGCGGTTCAGGTCCTGTTCCAGGCGGACCAGGTTGTTCTGGATGATGAAGGCTTCCCGCAGGCGCGGGGCGTTGTCGTTCTGCTGTTCACGGGCGCTGGCCAGGGCTTCGCGGGACGTGGCCAGCGCCTGTTCCAGCTGAACCTGGCGCTCGCCCAGCTCGACCTGCTGCCGACGCTGCTGCTCCAGCGCGCTGGCCAGCGGCGTGAGCTGGTTGAGCACTTCCTGGCGGCGGGCGAACTGGTGCCGCTGCGGTGCCAGCTGTTCCAGGCGGGTCAGATTCAGCCGTTCGCCGGCCAGTTGCTCCCACTCCTGGCGGGCACTGGCAAGGGCGTCGGCGGCGCCGCGCTGCTGGTCCTGCAGGACCAGCAGTTCGTTGAGCCAGTTGCGCTGCTGTTCGAACTGGCGTTGTTGAGCCTGTTCGTCCTTGAGTTGCTGCTGGGCGCTGGCGAGACGCTGGTCGAGGTCGGCGCGGGCCTCCTCGGACATCGGCAGCACGCCGCTGGCTTCCAGCTCCAGGGCCTTGTGCGCCTCGAAGGCTTCCCGCGCCTTGATGAAGGCGCGGCGGCCCAGCTGGCTGTAGATCGCCGTGTTGGTGAGCTTTTCCAGCAGCTCGCTGCGTTCCTTGTCGTCGGCCTTGAGGAAGGCGCTGAACTCGCTCTGGGCCAGCATCACCGCGCGGGTGAACTGGGCGAAGTTGAGGCCCAGGCGCGCTTCGATCAGTTGTTCGTACTCGCGCTTGCTCTGGTTGCTCAGCAGTTGCTGGCTGTCCAGGTCGTGCAGGCTCTGGCGGCTGCCCTGAAGCTTGCCGTTGGCCTTGTCGCGGGCGCGGTTGGTTTCCCAGCGGGCGCGGTAGCGGTGGCCGTCGATGCCGACGAAGTCCACCTCGGCATAGGCGCTGCCGGTGCCGCGGCGCAGCAGGGTGCGCGGGTCGTTGGTGAGGATTTCGCCGTCACCGTCGGGCACCTTGGTCTCGCGGCCGATATTGTCCAGCCGCGGCACGGTGCCGAACAGCGCCAGGCACAGGGCGTCCAGCAGGGTGCTCTTGCCGGCGCCGGTCGGCCCGGTGATGGCGAACAGGCCGGCGCTGGCCAGCGGTTCGGCAGTGAAATCGACCTCGAAGGGGCCCGCCAGGGAGGCGAGGTTCTTCAGGCGGATGGCGAGGATCTTCATGCCGGTTCCTCCTCTTGCTGCACGTCCTGCAGGAGCAGGGCGAAGTCCGCCAGGGTGCGTTCGTCGGCGACGCTGCCGTAGGCCTGTTCCCAGGCGCGGGCGAAGAGGTCTTCGGGGCGCAGCTGGCTGAGTTCCATCAGGCGCTCGTCGTCATCGCCCTCGGCACCGGCGCGTCCGGCGTATTCGGCGGCGATGCGCACCAGGCGCACGGCCTTGCCCTGCAGGGCGGCCTCGATCTGCTGGCGCAGGTCGGGCTGGGGTTCGTCCAGTTGCACGCGCACTTCCAGCCAGGGCTGGCGCTGCTCGTCTTCGAGCAGGTCCGGTTCGGGCAGGTCGGTGAGCTGGGCCAGGACCTCGACCAGCGGCGCCGGGCCGACCCGTTGCAGGGCCACGGCCCGCGGTATGCGGCGGCTTTCCACGCTGACCAGGCTGGCACCCTTGAACTCGACTTCGAGGATCTGGTGCGGGTAGTTGATTTCCGAGAACGACAGCGGGATCGGCGAGCCGCAGTAGCGGATGCGTTCCTCACCGTTGACCTTCTGCGGCTTGTGCAGGTGGCCGAGGGCGACATAGCCGATCTCGGCGCCGAACAGGCTGGCCGGCAGGGCCTCGGCGTTGCCGATGATCAGGCTGCGTTCGGAGTCTTCGGACACCGAGCCGCCGGCCATGTGCGCGTGGCTGATGGCGATCAGCGCCTGTTTCGGCGTGCGCTTGGCCAGGGCGGCGGCGATGAGTTTCTCGTGGACCTGGGCGATGCCGCGCAGGTAGTCGTCGCCGAGCAGGGCACCGGTGACTTCCGCCGGGCGCAGGAAGGGCAGGGCCAGGCACCAGCCGTGGACCTTGCCCTTGGCGTTGGCCAGGGGCACCAGCAGGCGTTCGGCGTCCAGTTCGCCGTCGTCCAGCCACTGCACGCGGCCGAGGGCGTGGGTACGCAGGCGGCGCATCAGGGCGGCGGGCAGTTCGATGCGCGAGCCGGAGTCGTGGTTGCCGGCGATCATCACGATGGTCAGGCCGGGTTGCTGCTCGTGGGCCTGGACGATGAAGTCGTAGAGGCGTTCCTGGGCTTTCACCGGAGGGTTCACGGTGTCGAAGATATCCCCGGCGATCAGCAGGGCATCGGGCTGGCGCAGCTTCAGCTGGCCGAGCAGCCAGTCGAGGAAGCAGGCATGTTCGAAATCGCGCTCCTGGCCGTGCAGGGTTTGCCCCAGATGCCAGTCGGAGGTGTGAAACAGACGCATGGGTAGTCCCGGGGTGTGATCTGGGCGAGAGATAAAGCCGGGTATGGTACCTGAATGTTGCAGGACCGGAGTGCGCCGCGGACCTTGTGGGAGCGGGTTTACCCGCGATTAAGGTAGTGAAACCCCCAGCGCAATCGGGGGTGACCCCGCTCCCACCGGGTTCGCGGCGCCGGAACTACCTGGGACGGGTTTGCTTGCGCTAACCGGTGTACTCGAAATCGGAAAAGCTCAATCAATTCAAATCGGCCAGCTGGCTCATCAGCTGCTCGGCAAATTTTCTGGCTGCGGTAGACAATGTCCTGCCCTTCAACTGCGCCAATACAACCCTGAGCGGCTCCAGGTCGAGCGGGCTGATTGGGCATGCACGAATCCGGTCGTCTGTCTTGGGAATACTGCTCAGGGGCAGGAAAGTGATAGCCAACTCTCTGGTGACGAAGTTCCGCAAGAATTCCAGGGAGTCGGACTCCACCACTACCTCGAAAGACAGTTGCCGTCTCACCAAGGCTTCATTGAGATGCGAGCCGATTGCCAACGACTGGCCTGGCATTGCAACCGTGTAGTCGCAGCACTCGCGCAACCGAACGGCTTCGGATGAGGCCAGGGGATGATCCTTGCTTACCACGGCGCAAAGCGGCTGCTTTTTGACGATTAGCTCATACAGCTCTGCTGCAGGTGGGGGATCGATCAGGAGTGCCAGGTCGGCTTCATAATTTACCAGCGCATTGATCCCAAGCAGATTGTCGCGACCCTCTACCGAGAACGACACCTTCGGATGATCCAACCTGAAGGTGGCGATTTCTTCAGGTAAGACGCTGTCCACAAAGGCTTGAGCTGAAGCCAAAGACACGTGGCCACGTCGAACACCTTCCAGATCCGAGATCTTCGTCAGCAACAGTTCGAAGTCTGCACCCTGATTTTGTATGTGGCGAAGCAGTAGTTCACCAGCATCCGTCAGTCTCATCCCCTGTGGCAGGCGCTCAAAGATGGCGGTGCCCAACTCCTCCTCGAAATCCTGGATTTTCCGCGTCAGTGCTGACGGCGTGAGGTGCAGGTGCTCCGCAGCTTTTCGTATCGAGCCCCGGCGGGCCACATCGGCAATGCATCGATACAGGTGAAGATGTTTCATTAGGGTACTCTCGGAAAGTGTGTTCACTTTTAGGCAACAGCGTATCAGTTCGATCGTCAAAGACCACTTCACAATCGGATGCTGTGCAGTCTTTCATCACCATTAATCTGCTGATTTAAAGAGGGTGTATCCCCTCTCAAGTTTTGCTGGTTACTGTTGCTTTAAATGCAACACCCCAGTCATGAAATAGCACTATGCCGGGCAAATCTCGCGCGCCTAGACTCGCTCACCCCTTGGGATAAGGGAGGCGCAAATGAAATGACATTTGCAGCAGTTGCAATGAGCAGTCACCACAAAAATAATTAGGTGAAATATGAGCATTTCGGCGAGTAGGACACGTATGCCTGCACTGCGCGGTTCTTTCCGCTTGGGGCTGGCATGGCAAATTGCTTTGGGCTTGGTCGTCGGGGTAGTCATCGGCGTAATACTCAGCCATTACCCCGAGGCGCGGAGTTCGATAATCACTGATTACCTACAGCCTGCGGGTGACCTGTTTATCCGCATGATCAAAATGGTGGTGGTACCAATCGTGTTCACCAGCATGGTCGTAGGGATCGCCGGCGTGGGTGATGGCAAGTCACTGGGTCGCATCGGCCTGAAGACAATCATCTACTTTGAAGTCATCACTACCATTGCGATTATCCTGGGCCTGATTCTTGGCAATATCTTGCAGCCAGGAGCTGGTACTGATATCTCGCAACTTGGCCATGCTGATGTTTCGAAGTTTCAGCAGGCAGCGGCGGGAGCAGCTCAACATCAGGGTTTCATGGGCCTGATCCTGGGGATCATCCCAGAGAACATCCTGGCTTCGATGTCGCGTGGTGAATTGCTGCCGGTGTTGTTCTTCTCGGTTCTCTTCGGCCTGGGCCTGCAGAGCGTCCCCAAGGAAATCCGCCAGCCTGTCATTGACACCCTGCGCGGCGTGTCTGACGCAATGTTCAAGGTCACCGGGATGGTCATGCGCTATGCACCCATCGGGGTGGCAGCACTCATCGCCGTGACGGTCGCGAATTTCGGCTTCAGCTCGCTGCTTCCGCTTTTGAAACTGGTCACCGTCACCTACCTCGCAATCATCCTGTTTACCCTCGTTGTGCTCGGGGTTACGGCTCGCCTGTTCGGCTTCAGCATCTTCACCTTGCTGCGCATCATCAAAAACGAGTTGCTGATTGCCTTCACAACCTGCAGCTCCGCCACCGTGTTGCCGCAACTGATGAAGAAGATGGAGGACTACGGCTCTCCCAAGGCCATCACCACCTTCGTCGTTCCGACTGGATACGTTTTCAACCTGGACGGTGCTTCCGTCTACCTGGGCATCGGTACGTTGTTCGTGGCCCAGCTCTACGGGATCGAACTCGGCCTGCAGGAGCAGATCGTCCTGGTATTGACCATGGTGATCACCTCCAAGGGCGCGGCAGGCGTACCAGGCTTCATGTTCGTAATCCTCCTGGCCACGCTCTCCAGCGCCGGTCTTCCGCTTGAGGGGCTAGCCTTCATTGCCGGCATCGACCGATTCCTGGACATGGGCCGAACCGCATTGAACGTCGTAGGGAATGCATTGGCAGCGTTGGTCATTGCCAAGTGGGAAGGCAATTACGACGAAGAAAAAGGACGGGCGTACCTGAAATCGCTCAACAGCAGCAACCCGTCCAACTGACGTTCGACACCAGTAATCAGCGAGTCCTTCTCATGAACCTGAATGACGTAAAAAACCTGTTCGACACCCTGCCGCGCAAACACGTCGGTTTCTATCCAACGCCATTCCACAAGCTGTACAACCTGTCGCGTCTTGAGGGTATCAACCTGTTCCTCAAGCGCGAGGACATGGCCGGGCCGGGTGCGCTCAGCGGCAGCAAGATGCGGGTAGCCGAACTCATCCTGGGCCAGGCGCTGAAGGACGGTGTGGATACCATCATCACCCAGGGCGCCTACCTCACCAACTCGGGCATGCAGTTCGCGACTGCCGCCGTGGTGGCCGGCATCACACCGATCCTGTTCCTGACTCGTGATGAGCCGCAGCACGGTGAGTTGTCCGAGTACCGCGGTAACCTGCTGCTGGACAAGCTGATGGGGGTAGAAACCCACTACCTGGCAGCGCCTGGCAGTGCTTACGTCAACCGTCCTGATGACAAGCAGCGTGTCTGGGATGCGATGACCGCCCGCAAGGTGGAGCTCGAAGCTCAGGGCCGTAAAGTGCTCATCGTGCCTACCGGTGGTGCTTATCCCACTGGCTTCGCGGGCCACCTACTGACCTTCGTCGAAATGATCGAGCAGGCGCGAGCGGCAGGCGTCGAGCTGGATTACATCTACCACACCACCGGTACCGGTACGGCGCTGCCAGGTATGTTGGCCGCCAAGCTGCTGACCGGGCACCCCGTGAAGTTCCGCTCGATCTCGATCTCCCACTACCAGCCAGATTTCTGGATCAACGAGTGGATCATCGCCGAACGTGTTCGCCACATCTTCGAGACCTTCGGTATCGAGCCGCCGTCTCTTGAAACCATCGTCAGCGAGATGGAAGTCGACAACCGATTCATTGGTGAAAACTACGCCGTGCCGTCCCAGGAAAGCGTCGACGCCATCCGTTGCCTGGCCCAGGCTGAGGGCGTGTTCCTGGGCCCTGTGTACACCGGTAAAGGCTTTGCTGGTCTGCTCGACCACATTCGTACCGGCAAGGTGGAGCAGGGCAGCAATGTTGCCTTCCTGCACACGGGCGACACTGCCAACCTCTTCGAGGTATCTGGGGTGGTGGGTGACTTCATCCACGAGACGCCGCCAGTAAGCCGCTGAAAACCTTCCCGGGCTGTCGAGCCTGATGTGGTGCAGCCACCTCGATTTCGGTCGGAGGCCCGGTTGCACTCGCGTGAAAAAGCAACATTGGAGAATACGGTGAACAAGGTATCCGTTGGGAATGCCTCGGCGGCGCACCACGACGACGCCGGCAATGCTTCCATAAGTCTGGGCCTCACGCTGATCATGGCTATCGCCTGCGGTATGTCGGTCGCCAATATCTACTACAACCAGCCAATGCTGGAACTGATCGGTAACTCGTTCCCTGGCAGCGAATCACTGACCGGCCTGGTGCCGACCGCAACTCAGCTGGGCTATGCGCTCGGTCTGCTTTTGCTGGTTCCTTTGGGGGATCGTATTGAGCGACGCCGCCTGATCGTCATGCAATGCGGCGCACTCTCCCTGGCATTGGCCGGCGTAGCAATCGCACCGAGCGCCTGGGTGCTGGTGGCAGCCTCCGCGCTCGTTGGAGTGTCTGCGAGCGTTGCTCAGCAGATCCTGCCCTTTGCGGCTGATCTTGCTGCGCCGAGTCGTCGAGGTGCCACCATCGGCATCGTGATGAGCGGTCTGTTGTGCGGCATCTTGTTCGGTCGTGCTCTGGCAGGCGCGGTCGCGGTGCACTATGGGTGGAGGGCAATGTTCTGGCTGGGGTTGGGTCTGGCACTTCTAGTCGGCGTGGTACTTGCAATCGCGCTGCCCAAGACCAAACCCAAGACCAACCACAGCTATGGTCAACTGCTCATGTCGCTGGCAGCGCTTTGGCGTGAAGAGCCGCAACTGCGGCATGCCACGATGATCCAAGCCTGCCTGTTTGGCTCATTCAGCGTGCTTTGGACGAGTCTGGCATTCCACCTGGCGGCCAACTACCAGTTGGGAGCAGATGTCGCGGGGCTATTCGGTATCATCGGCGCCGTGGGTGTTCTCTTTGCCCCTGTCGCCGGCAGAATGGCTGATCGCCGGGGTCCTCATTTCGTCATCGGTATTGCCTGCGTGACGATGCTGCTCTCGTGGATCGTCTTCGAAGCCTGGGGCATGGTCATCGGCTTGATCGTTGCGGTCATCTTCCTGGATTTCGGGGCTCAGGGCGCGCAAGTGTCCAACCAGCATGTCATCCAGTCTTTGCGACCTGAGGCGCGGAATCGTCTGAACGCCATCTTGATGAGTGGGATGTTCCTGGGTGGTGCACTGGGTTCGGCGGGGGCGAGTTTTGCCTGGACTCATGCCGGCTGGAGCGCTGTGTGTGGTCTGGGCGCGCTGCTTGCGCTCGCAGGGCTCGGTGTTCACATTGCCGGTCGGCGTCACGCTAAAGCGTCAACCGCTTATCACTGACGCTGGCCAAGGTGCCGGCATGGTTTATCGCCACACTCGAAGCGAACTCCTGACATGATCGATCTGCCGCTGCTCCTCGCCTTCATTGCTGCTGCCTCGGTGCTTGCTGTAACGCCAGGTGTCGATACGGCTATGGTGCTTCGAGCTGCGGCGGTAGATGGGCGCCGTACCGCACTTTTGGCAGCCATAGGCATTGCTCTCGGCTGCCTGGCTTGGGGAGCCGCCGTTTCGATGGGGCTGGGGGTGATCCTGCAGCGCTCCGAGGTTGCCTACACCGTGCTGAAGTCAGCCGGCGCCGCCTATCTGTTGTGGGTTGGTATCAAGCTCCTGACAAAGCCCCGGCAATCCTTTCAGAGCAAGGAAGATAGCGGTGGTAAAGCGTCAGGCCGGAGCGCTTTCGCCCGTGGCCTTCTGACCAACCTCCTGAACCCCAAGGTCGGTATTTTCTACGTGACCTTCCTGCCTCAATTCATCCCTGCCGGTGTAGCACTGTCGACGTACTCGTTCTTCCTGGCGTGCATTCACGTGCTGCTCACAGTCGTCTGGTTCGGCCTGCTGATCGCCGCCACGATGCCGTTGAAGAACCTGCTGAGTCAGCCGTCGACGGTGAAGGTTCTGGATAGGATCACTGGCGGTATCTTCATCGCTTTCGGACTGAAAATCGTGGCCTCTTCTCCACCTTAGATCTCTTGCTCAAAGGCCAAATTCGTACTTGCATGGGTTGGAGGTGACGTCTCGGACCGGAGTGCGCCGCGGACCTTGTGAGCGGGTTTATCGGGCCGCCGAACCGCCGCGATTGCGTCGGTGAATTCGCTACCGCAATCGCGGGTGAACCCGCTCCCACAGGGGTCGCGGTGCCGGATCTATTTTGGATAGAGCGGCGGCAAGCTGCCGTTTTCGCCCTGGGCCGGCTGTGCCTGCTCCGCCGCCGGAATGGTGCTGATCGCCCGCCACAGGTCTTCACCCTGCCAGTACTGCCCGGCCTCGCTGTACAGCGCACTGTTCAGCCCATCCAGCGCATCCGACAACGGCACGAAGCGCGCCGCCATGTCCGCCAGGGTCTGCGGCTGCTGCCGGGCCCAGGCGTCCAGGGCCTGGCGCGTGGCCTGGGGGTCGTTGGCCTGGCAGGCGCGCTTGAGGTCGTCCAGCAGCGTGCGCGGGCTCGGCCCGGCCTGGATCGCCCGCGCCACCGCCGGCTGCGAACGGGCTCGCCACCACAGGGCGAAGCCGGCCAGGGTGGTCAGCGCCAGGATCAGGGTGCTCAACTGCCAAGGCCACAGCAGCATGTTGCCGCGGTCCGCCACCACGCTCGGCGTCTCCGCGCTCAGCGCCGGGTTGTCCTGCACCGTCAGCCGATGAGCCGGCAAACTGCTGTGTTCCAGGTGGTCCTCGCGGGTGTTCCACCAGACGATTTCCAGGCTCGGCAGCTCCAGGTTGCCGCTGTGGGTCGGCACCAGCGCCGCGCGTTCCTCGCGGCTGCCCACCAGCCCGCGCTCGTCGATCTGGTTGCGCAACTGCGGCTGGTCGGGATAACGCCGCAAGCCGGCGATATCGATGCCGGGCAGCGGCGTCAGCTGGGTGCTGGACAGCCCCTCGGCCTTGACCGTGATGCCACGGGTCAGCGAATCACCGATCTGTATCGGGCCCTGGCCCGGATCGGGGCTCCAGTGCTCTTCCAGGGTCACGCTGCGCGCCGGCAGCCACGGCGCCCCGGCCGGATAACCGGCGGGGATCGGCTTGACCTGCAAGGGCAGCTCACGCGAACTCACCCGCACCTGGCTGTTGCCCGCCGCATTGGGACTGTCGCTGTCACCCCCGGCGCTGGTGGCGCTGAAGGTCAGCGACGGCACCTTGACCTCGCCGCTGTGCTGCGGGTACAGGGCGTAGCGCATCTCGATGACGCCATGGCGGATGCCGTTGATGAGCTTCTCGTAAGTGCGCGACTCGCCCAGCGGCTCGATCTTCACCCCGTCCAGCTGCAACGGGCTGAGGCTGCTGTCGTCGTACAGCGACACCGAGTGGTAGATGCGCAGGGTCAGCACGGCCTGGGCCTGCACGTAGACGCTGCTCTGGTCGAGGCTGGCTTCGACGAATACCGGGGCAAGCAGGGTCACCGGGGTGTCTTCGGCCACCTGCACCTGCAACTGGATCGGCTCGCTGTGCAACTCGCCCAGGTGCAGCGCGGGGATTTCCAGGGTGCCGGCGCGGCGCGGCATCAGGGTCACGACCCAGCGGGTGGTGGCTTCGTTCTGCCCGTCGAGGGTGTTGAGGCTGTTGAGCTGGCGCGTGCCGCGCACTTCGAAATCGGCCTGCAAGGGCGTCAGGTCCGGCTTGCCGAACTGGGTGACGTCACGGATTTCCAGGGTCAGCTCCAGGGTTTCCGCGGTGCTCAGCTGGCTGCGGTCGACACTGGCCAGCAGCCCCTGGGCCTGGGCCTGCAGGGCGAAGAAAAGACAGAAGACGAAGGCGCAGACGCGGCTCATCGATGGGTTTCCTGAAGTTGTTGCTGTTCGTACCAGAACTTGCGCCGCAGCAATTGTGATGGGTTGTCCGGAATCTGCCGCAGCCATTGTTCCAGGGCCTGGCGCTGTTCGGCGTCCAGGGTGCTGCCTGTGGGGCGCTGCGGCGGCTGGGTGACGGATTCGTCGTCATCGTCGCTGGCCGTTTGCGGCGCCTGGGTGTTGTTCTGCTCCTGGGTGTCCCGGGGCTCTTCGCCGGGCTGGCCGGTTTCGTTCTGCTCGTTGTTCTGCTGTTGAGTGTCGCTGTTGTCGCCGGGAATCGGCTGGCCCGGCTGCTGCGGGTTTTCCTGTTCCGGCTCCTTGGGCGGCGGCGTCTGTTCCTGCTGGCGCTGTTGCAGCAGTTGCTCCACCAGGGCCTTGTTGGTCAGCGCCGGTTGCAGGTCGGGCTGGCGTTCCAGGGCTTCCTCGTAGGCATCCAGCGCCGCTTCCAGTTCTCCGCCACGGGCCAGGGCATTGCCGCGGTTGTAGTGGCCGGCGGCGCTGTCGTCGAGGGCGAACTGGCGGGCGGCCCCGGCGAAGTCTTCGGCCTCGTAGAGGGCCCAGCCTTTCCACTGCTGGTCCTGGAAGTGTTTCGCCGCCTCCGCCGGGCGGCGCTTTTCCAGCAGGTGCTGGCCCTGCTGGTCGGGGCGCCGCCACAGGTCGCTGAACTCGAAGGCGTACGACGGCTGCGGCAAACAGAACAATAGCGGCAGGCAGAACAACCAGCCACGCCGTCCGGCGCAGGCGGCCAGGAGCAGCAGCGGCAGCAGCAGCCAGTAGCCCTGGTCGGCCCAGGTGTCCAGCTGCACGGTCTGGCCGTCGTGGGTCAGGGCCTTGGGCTTGTCGAACAGGCCGAGGCCGCGCAGGTCGAGGTCGTCGATGCGGGCGTGGCGGTAGCGGCCGCCGAACTCGGCGACGAAGCGCTTGAGGCTGGAACTGTCCAGCCTGGGCATGAGGATGTTGCCCTCGGCGTCCTTGAGCAGCTCGCCGTTGGCCTGTTTCACCGGTGCGCCTTCGGCGCTGCCGACGCCGAGCATCAGCAGTTCGGGACCGTTGCGGCCCAGGGCCTGGTCGATGCCCTGGCGCTCCTCGTCATTCAACGACGAGGCGATCAGCAGCAGCCGGCCCTGGCCCAGCGCACCCTGGGCGAGCAGGGCCAGGCCCTTGCGGACGGCGAGGTCGGCGCGCTGTCCGGGCTGCGGCATGATCTCCGGTTCCAGCGCTTCCAGCAGGTTGCGGCTGGTGCCGAGGTCGTCCGACAGCGGCACCAGGGTGTGGGCGCTGCCGGCGTAGACCACGATGGCGGTCTGGCTGTCGCGGCGGTGTTCCAGCAGGTCGAGGATCTTGCGCCGGGCCTGTTCCAGGCGAGTTGGCGGGGTGTCCTCGGCCATCATCGCCGGGGTCAGTTCCAGCAGGATCACCAGCGGATCGGCGGGGCGCTGGCGGGTTTCCTCCAGGCGCTCCCAGCTCGGCCCGAGCAGGGCCAGTACGCCGAGCAGCCAGGCCAGGCCGAGGGCCACCCAGGGCAGCTTGCTGTCGTGGCCACTGCCACCGCCGAGCAGCACGTTGTGGAAGGCCGGCGGCAGGATCATCTGCCAGCGCCCGGCGCGCTTCTGCCGGTGCCAGAGTTTCCACAGCAGCCAGCCGAACAGCGGCAGCAGGAGCAGCCACAGCGGACGCATGAAGTGCGGCAGCAACTCGTTCATCGACGCCTCCGCAAGCGCAGGCGCTTGAGGCGCTGGCGCCAATCCGGGTGCGGCTGGAGGAAGTCCGGGCGGCGCAACAGGCGCTGGAGCAGGCGTTGCAGCAGGTGATCGGGCCAGCGCTCGCGGATCACCAGGGCGATGCTCAGCAGCAGCGCCGCGGCCAGCGGCCAGGCGTACAGGGGCTCGGCGGTGCGGGCCTGGGTCGGTTGCTGCTCCACCGGTTCCAGCAGGTCGAGGGTTTCGCCGATGGCCTTGAGCTCGGCGCCGTCGCGGGCGCGGAAGTACTCGCCATGGGTGATCTGGGCGATCTCGCGCAGCGAGGCTTCGTCGAGGTCGAGGCTCGGGTTGAGGCCGAGCTGGCCCTCCGTGCCGCTTTCCTCGGCGCTGGCGCCGATGCCGATGGTGTAGATGCGGATGCTTTCCTGGGCGGCCAGGCGAGCGGCGGTCAGCGGGTGGATCTGCCCGCCGTTGTTGGCGCCGTCGGTGACCAGGATCAGCACGCGGCTGTCGGTGGGGCGCTGGCGCAGGCGTTTCACCGCCAGGCCGATGGCGTCGCCGATGGCGGTGTTCTTGCCGGCGATGCCGATCTGCGCGTCGTCGAGGAAGTTGCGCACGGTGCGCCGGTCGAAGGTCAGCGGCGCCTGCAGGTAGGCCTGGCTGCCGAACAGGATCAGGCCGACGCGGTCGCCTTCGCGCTGCTGCAGGAAGTCGCCGAGCAGGTCCTTGACCAGGGACAGGCGGCTCACTTCCTCGCCCTCCCAGCTCATGTCGGGGAAATCCATGGAGCCGGAAACGTCCACCGCCACCAGCAGGTCACGCCCGCTGGCCGCCACCGGCAGCGGTTCGCCGAGCCACTGCGGGCGCGCGGCGGCGCACAGCAGCAACAGCCAGACCAGCACGAACGGCGCCTGCTGGCGCCAGGTCGGCAGGTTGAGGCGCGCGCGGCGTCCGGCCAGGCCTTCCAGTTCGTCGAGGAAGCTGACCTTGAGCACCGGTTCGCCGCTGTCCGCCGCCGGCAGCAGCAGGCGCGCCAGCCAGGGCAGCGGCAACAGGGCGAAGATCCACGGCCAGGCCAGTTCAAACATGCTTGCGGATCCAGGTTTCGACCGCCTGGTTGAGCCCGGCGATAGCCTTGTCGTCGAGGCGGCATTCGGGCTTGTAGGTGCCTTCCACCAGGACCATCCAGCGGGTCAGGCCGGCGGCCGGGCAGCGGTTGTCGAGGAAGGCCAGCCACTTGCGGCCATTGAGGGTGTGGCTGTGGCTGTCCGGGTAATGGTTGCGGCACAGGCGCTTGAGCAGGGCGTTGATCTGCTGCAGCC
Source organism: Paucimonas sp. (assembly GCA_031253995.1). Taxonomy (GTDB): domain Bacteria; phylum Pseudomonadota; class Gammaproteobacteria; order Pseudomonadales; family Pseudomonadaceae; genus Aquipseudomonas. The sequence continues at coordinate 30,235 of JAIRVG010000105.1, forward strand.
AGGCGCCGGCCGGCGCGCCGTCGTAGGGTTTGGGCAACTGCGCCAGTTCGGCCAGGGCCGCGACGCGGATCGGGTCCAGCGGCTGTTCCGCCCGCGGCACCGGGGCCTGGCGCGGCCGCCAGTGACGCAGGCGCCAGGCGCCCCAGCCCAGCAGCGGCAGGATCAACAGCAGCGCCCACCAGCCGGGAGCCGGCGGCCAGGCACTGATCGGCGGTGGGGCGATCAAGGGTTGCAGTTGCGCCAGGGGATTCATCGTGGCTTGCCCGCCCGTTGCGGATCGAGGTATTCGCGCAGTTGCTCGATCATTTCGCTCTGGGTGCTCAGGGGCATCAGTACCACCCGCAGTTTCTGCGCCAGCATTTCCCAGCGCTCGATACGTGCTTCGGCCTGCTGGCGGTAGCTCTGGCGCAGGTTGGCGTCCAGGGTGTCCAGCTCCAGTTGCGCGCCGCGCTGTGCAAAGCGCAGCAGGCCGGCGGCGGGCAGGGCGTGGTCGAGGGGGTCGGAGAGCGGCAGCAGGAGCAGGTCGCAATGCCGCGACAGCAGGCTCAGTTGCTGCTCGACGCTGGGGTTCAGCGCGCGCTCGTCGCACAGGATGATCGCCAGGCTGCCCGGGCGCAGTACCTCGCGGGCGCGGCGCAGGGCGGTGCCGAGGTTGTCGCCCTGGGCCTCGGCCTCGGTGTGCAGGGAGTGATTGACCCGGGCCAGGCGGTTGAGCAGTTGCAGCAGGCTCTGCTTGCTGCGCCGCGGCTTGATCTCGTGGTGTTCGTTGTCGCCGAAGACCAGGCCGCCGATACGGTCGTTGTGGCCCAGCGCGGCCCAGCCGAACAGCGCCGCGGCCTGGGCCGCCAGCACCGACTTGAACATCAGCCCGGAGCCGAAGAACAGCCGGCGGCTCTGCTCGACCATGATGAAGATCGGCCGCTCGCGTTCCTCATGGAACAGCTTGGTATGGGGTTCCTGGGTGCGTGCGGTGACCCGCCAGTCGATGTTGCGCACGTCGTCGCCGGCCTGGTACACGCGCACCTGGTCGAAGTCCACGCCGCGCCCGCGCAGCCGCGAATGGTGCAGGCCGACCAGCGGGCTGCGCTGGCCGGGGGCGGAGAAGATACGGACCTCGCGCACCCGGTGGCGCATCTCGATCAGCTCGGCGAGGCTGACGCGGATGCCGGGGGCGGCCAACAGTTGACTGGGCATGGGTTCAGGCGACGGCGACGACGTCGAGGATGCGCTGGATCACCCGGTCCTGATCGATACCGGCGGCTTCCGCCTCGAACGACAGGATGATGCGGTGGCGCAGCACGTCGAACAGCACTGCCTGGATGTCCTCGGGGCTGACGAAGTCGCGGCCGGCCAGCCAGGCATGGGCACGGGCGCAGCGGTCCAGGGCGATGGAGCCGCGGGGGCTGGCGCCGTAGGCGATCCAGTCGCCCAGCTCGGCGTCGTACTTGGCGCCGTTGCGGGTGGCCATGACCAGTTGCACCAGGTATTCCTCCACCGCGTCGGCCATGTACAGGCCGAGGATTTCCTTGCGCGCGGCGAAGATCGCCTGCTGGCTGACCCGGCGTTCCGGCTTGGTTTCGCCGTTCAGCGCCTCGCCACGGGCCTGGGACAGGATGCGCCGCTCCACGGCGGCGTCGGGGAAGCCGATCTTCACGTGCATCAGGAAGCGGTCGAGCTGGGCTTCGGGCAGCGGGTAGGTGCCTTCCTGCTCGATAGGGTTCTGCGTGGCCATCACCAGGAACAGCGGCGACAGCTCGTAGGTGCTGCGGCCGACGCTGACCTGGCGTTCGGCCATGGCTTCGAGCAGGGCCGACTGGACCTTGGCCGGGGCGCGGTTGATTTCGTCGGCCAGCACCAGGTTGTGGAAGATCGGGCCTTGCTGGAAGACGAAGCTGCCGGTTTCCGGGCGATAGATCTCGGTGCCGGTGATGTCGGCCGGGAGCAGGTCGGGGGTGAACTGGATGCGGTGGAACTGCGCTTCGATACCGTCGGCCAGTTCCTTGATGGCCTTGGTCTTGGCCAGGCCGGGGGCGCCTTCGACCAGCATGTGGCCGTCGGCCAGGAGGACGATCAGCAGGCGCTCGACCAGTTTTTCCTGGCCAAGGATCTGGGTTGAAAGAAAGGTGCGCAGCGCGATGAGCGCTTCACGGTGTTCCATCGTCGACGGTTCCTGGGATGAGGCGGATACTTTAATCCATCCGGGGGGTCGCCGACTAACGGTGGCGGGGGAAATTCTTCAGGGGGAGGGAAGGTTGTGCGCAGGACAAAATGCGACGCGGTCAATGTGGGAGCGGGTTTACCCGCGATTACGGTAGTGAATCCACCATCGCCATCGCGGGTGAACCCGCTCCCACAAGGTCCGCGGCGTTGTTCAGATGTGCTCAGCGCTCGTTGATGAAGGTACCCGTACCGGCAAGAATCACCTTCAACGCCTGCTCCACTTCATCCAGGTCACCCAGCGCATTTGCCAGGCTGATCTCCAGCACATCATCGCCACCAAACAGGTCGGTAGCACCCGGCGCGGTCTCGATCCGCAGATGGGTAGCACTCAGCGTCACCTTGATATCCCGCAGGGTGTCGCCTTCCTCGTCCAGCATCAGGTCGATCTCGGTCTCCTCGGGGTAGCGGCTCATGATGAACAGCTCGCCATTGCTGCTGTTGCTGCCCAGGGTGGCGAGGTTGTCTTCTTCGTCGTCGGCCGGGTTGGCGAAGATCAGCGCGGAAGTGAGTTGCATGGCGAAGCCCGATACAAGGAATTGAAACGCCAGTGTGCCAGCGTTTGCCCGCGGGATGAAATCTCCGGCTGCACCTCGTTGTCCGAATATGTCGCAGCGCTGCAAGCAGGGGCGGGCGGGCAGTCGTTAAGCTGCGCTGTCGATGGACATCCGTAAAGACGCAGTCGCCCCGCGCCCAGTGGTCTTTGCAGAGGTCCATCCCGGTGTGACCGATCGGTCAGCCCGCCGCTCTTTAAGCATTTCCCCGCCGCCTTGCCCGACATTGACTATGGTTGATGCGGGATAAAGCGGACACGCGCGACGCTTCATCCAAAAAACAAAGCCCAAGCGGAGTACCACAGATGGCGTTTTTCACCGCAGCCAGCAAAGCCGACTTCCAGCATCAACTGAAAGCGGCCCTGGGGCAGCACATCAGCGAACAGGCACTGCCACAAGTGGCGCTGTTCGCCGAGCAGTTCTTCGGCATCATCTCTCTTGACGAACTTACCCAGCGGCGCCTGTCCGACCTGGTCGGTTGCACCCTCTCTGCCTGGCGCATCATCGAGCGCTTCAACCACGACCAGCCCCAGGTCAACGTCTACAACCCCGATTACGAGCGTCATGGCTGGCAGTCGACCCACACCGCCGTGGAAGTCCTGCACCATGACCTGCCGTTCCTGGTGGACTCGGTCCGCACCGAGCTGAACCGCCGCGGCTACAGCATCCACACCCTGCAGACCACCGTGCTCAGCGTGCGTCGCGGGGCCAATGGCGAGCTGCTGGAAATCCTGCCCAAGGGCACCCAGGGCGAAGGCGTCCTCCAGGAATCGCTGATGTACCTGGAGATCGACCGTTGCGCCAACAACGCCGAACTCGCCGTCCTCACCCACGAGCTGACCCAGGTGCTGGCCGAGGTGCGCGTCGCCGTGGCCGACTTCGAGCCGATGAAGGCCAAGGTCCGCGAACTGCTGGCGCTGGTGGAGCAAACCCCGTACGCCGCCGTCGAAGGCGAGAAGGCCGAGGTCAAGAGCTTCCTCGAATGGCTGGTGGGCAACCACTTCACCTTCCTCGGCTATGAAGAGTTCGTGGTCAACAGCGACGCCCAGGGCGGCCACCTGGTCTACGACGAGAACTCCTTCCTCGGCCTGACCCGCCTGCTGCGCGCCGGCCTCACCGCCGACGATCTGCGCATCGAAGACTACGCCGTCAGCTACCTCAACGAACCGCTGCTGCTGTCCTTCGCCAAGGCCGCCCACCCGAGCCGCGTGCACCGTCCGGCCTACCCGGACTACGTGTCGATCCGCCAGCTGGACGCCGACGGCAAGGTCATCAAGGAATGCCGCTTCATGGGCCTGTACACCTCGGCGGTGTACGGCGAAAGCGTGCGCCAGATCCCGTACATTCGCGACAAGGTCGCCGAAGTCGAGCGCCGTTCCGGCTTCGATGCCAAGGCTCACCTGGGCAAGGAACTGGCCCAGGTCCTCGAAGTGCTGCCCCGCGACGACCTGTTCCAGACCCCGGTGGACGAGCTGTTCAGCACCGTCATGTCCATCGTGCAGATCCAGGAACGCAACAAGATCCGCGTCTTCCTGCGCAAGGACCCGTACGGCCGCTTCTGCTACTGCCTGGCCTACGTGCCGCGTGACATCTATTCCACCGAAGTGCGGCAGAAGATCCAGCAAGTGCTGATGGAGCGCCTGAAGGCCAGCGACTGCGAGTTCTGGACCTTCTTCTCCGAATCCGTGCTGGCACGCGTACAGCTGATCCTGCGGGTCGATCCGAAGAACCGCATCGACATCGACGCCAAGCAACTGGAAAACGAAGTGATCCAGGCCTGCCGCTCGTGGCAGGACGACTACGCCAGCCTCACCGTCGAAAGCTTCGGCGAAGCCCAGGGAACCAACGTCCTGGCCGACTTCCCGAAAGGCTTCCCGGCCGGCTACCGCGAGCGCTTCGCCGCGCACTCGGCGGTGGTGGACATGCAGCACCTGCTCAACCTGTCGGACAAGAAGCCGCTGGTGATGAGCTTCTACCAGCCGCTGACCCAGACCGGCAAACACATCCTGCACTGCAAGCTGTACCACGCCGATACCCCGCTGGCGCTGTCCGACGTCTTGCCGATCCTGGAAAACCTCGGCCTGCGCGTGCTCGGCGAGTTCCCGTACCGCCTGCGCCACACCAATGGCCGCGAGTTCTGGATCCATGACTTCGCCTTCACCTACAGCGAAGGCCTGAGCCTGGATATCCAGCAGCTCAACGACACCCTGCAGGACGCCTTCGTCCACATCGTCAACGGCGACGCCGAGAACGACGCCTTCAACCGCCTGGTGCTGACCGCCGGCCTGCCATGGCGCGACGTCGCCCTGCTGCGTGCCTACGCCCGCTACCTGAAGCAGATCCGCCTGGGCTTCGACCTCGGCTACATCGCCAGCACCCTGAACAACCACACCGACATCGCCCGCGAGCTGACCCGGCTGTTCAAGACCCGCTTCTACCTGGCGCGCAAGCTCACCAGCGAAGACCTCGAAGACAAGCAACAGCGTCTGGAACAGGCGATCCTCACGGCGCTGGACGACGTCCAGGTGCTCAACGAAGACCGCATCCTGCGGCGCTACCTGGACCTGATCAAGGCCACCCTGCGCACCAACTTCTACCAGCCGGACGCCAAGGGCCAGAACAAGTCCTACTTCAGCTTCAAGTTCAACCCCAAGCTGATCCCCGAGCTGCCCAAGCCGGTACCGCGCTTCGAGATCTTCGTCTATTCGCCACGGGTCGAAGGCGTGCACCTGCGCTTCGGCAACGTCGCCCGCGGTGGCCTGCGCTGGTCGGACCGCGAGGAAGACTTCCGCACCGAAGTCCTGGGCCTGGTAAAAGCCCAGCAGGTGAAGAACTCGGTCATCGTGCCGGTGGGCGCCAAGGGCGGCTTCCTGCCGCGTCGCCTGCCGCTGGGCGGCAGCCGTGACGACATCGCCGCCGAAGGCATCGCCTGCTACCGCATCTTCATCTCCGGTCTGCTCGACATCACCGACAACCTCAAGGACGGCGGCGTCGTGCCACCGGCCAACGTGGTCCGTCACGACGAAGACGATCCGTACCTGGTGGTCGCGGCAGACAAAGGCACCGCCACCTTCTCCGACATCGCCAACGGCATTGCCATCGACTACGGCTTCTGGCTCGGCGACGCCTTCGCCTCCGGCGGTTCCGCCGGCTACGACCACAAGAAGATGGGCATTACCGCCCGTGGTGCCTGGGTTGGCGTGCAGCGGCACTTCCGCGAGCGCGGCATCAACGTGCAGAAGGACAACATCACCGTGGTCGGCATCGGCGACATGGCCGGTGACGTGTTCGGCAACGGCTTGCTGATGTCCGAGACCCTGCAACTGGTCGCGGCCTTCAACCACCTGCACATCTTCATCGACCCGAACCCGGATGCCGCCAGCAGCTTCGCCGAGCGCAAGCGCCTGTTCGACCTGCCGCGTTCGGCCTGGAGCGACTACGACACCAGCATCATGTCCGAGGGTGGCGGCATCTTCCCGCGCAGCGCGAAGAGCATCACCATCTCCCCGCAGATGAAGGAACGCTTCGCCATCGAAGCGGACAAGCTGACCCCGACCGAACTGCTCAACGCCTTGCTCAAGGCCCCGGTGGACCTGCTGTGGAACGGCGGTATCGGCACCTACGTCAAGTCCAGCGAAGAAAGCCACGCCGACGTCGGCGACAAGGCCAACGACGCCCTGCGGGTCAACGGTGACGAACTGCGCTGCAAGGTGGTAGGCGAGGGCGGCAACCTCGGCATGACCCAGCTCGGCCGTGTCGAATTCGGCCTCAATGGCGGCGCCACCAACACCGACTTCATCGACAACGCCGGCGGCGTGGACTGCTCCGACCACGAGGTCAACATCAAGATCCTGCTCAACGAGGTTGTGCAGGCCGGCGACATGACCGAGAAGCAGCGCAACCAGTTGCTCGGCAGCATGACCGACGAAGTCGCCACGCTGGTGCTCGGCAACAACTACAAGCAAACCCAGGCCCTGTCCCTGGCCGCACGTCGCGCCAAGGAACGCATCGCCGAATACAAACGCCTGATGGCTGACCTCGAAAGCCGCGGCAAGCTCGATCGCGCGATCGAATTCCTGCCGTCGGAAGAGCAACTGGCCGAACGCATCGCCGCCAACCAGGGCCTCAGCCGTGCGGAACTGTCGGTACTGATCTCCTACAGCAAGATCGACCTCAAGGAAGCGCTGCTCAAGTCGCTGGTGCCGGACGACGACTACCTCACCCGCGACATGGAGACCGCGTTCCCGCCGTCGCTGGTGCACAAGTTCGCCGACGCCATGCGTCGTCACCGCCTGAAGCGCGAGATCGTCAGCACCCAGATCGCCAACGACCTGGTCAACAACATGGGCATCACCTTCGTCCAGCGGCTCAAGGAGTCCACGGGCATGAGCCCGGCGAACGTGGCCGGGGCCTATGTGATCGTGCGGGACATCTTCCATCTGCCGCACTGGTTCCGTCAGATCGAGGCGCTGGATTACCAGGTGCCGGCGGAAGTGCAGCTCACCCTGATGGACGAACTGATGCGCCTGGGCCGCCGCGCTACGCGCTGGTTCCTGCGTAGCCGTCGCAACGAGCAGGACGCTGGGCGTGATGTCGCCCACTTTGGGCCGCAGATTGCTGCCCTGGGGCTGAAGCTGGATGAACTGCTGGAAGGCCCGACCCGCGAGCGGTGGCAGACCCGCTACCAGAGCTTCGTCGAAGCGGGCGTGCCGGAGCTGCTGGCGCGGATGGTGGCCGGTACTACGCACCTGTACACCCTGCTGCCGATCATCGAAGCCTCCGACGTCACCGGCCAGGAGCCGGCCAAGGTGGCCAAGGCGTTCTTCGCGGTGGGTAGTGCGCTGGATCTGACCTGGTATCTGCAGGAGATCAGCAACCTGACCGTGGAAAACAACTGGCAGGCGCTGGCCCGCGAGGCGTTCCGCGACGATATCGACCTGCAGCAGCGGGCTATCACGATTTCCGTATTGCAGATGGCGGATGCGCCGGAGGATATGGATGCGCGGGTGGCGTTGTGGATGGAGCAGCATCGGGTGATGGTGGAGCGGTGGCGAGCGATGCTCGACGACCTGCGTGCCGCGACTGGGACTGACTACGCGATGTATGCGGTGGCTAACCGGGAGTTGGTGGATCTGGCGTTGAGTGGGCAGTCGGCGGTTTTGCCTTCTTGATGTAGTGGTGTGAAATGAAGAGGCCCCGGCAGAGATGTCGGGGCCTTTTCATTTAAGGGGTTCAAGTGTCGTATAGAGGTACAAAACTTCCTCTTGGTCCGGCTTTCTTGTAGGCAATTTCCCAATCATACTTCGCCGCGTTAGTTCTCGTTGCGCTCCTTGGAAACGCTGCCTAGGCTGCACCGGTCGTTGCATTGCAATGACAGGCTTTGACAGGCCTGAAGACCGCTTTTCGAGGAGACGCCAACCGCTATGGCGGCTGTGCGTGTGGGCGCCTTCGGGCGCGCCAGGTTTTTCTCCTCATGGTCCCTGGTCTGTCAACCCGCGCACAGTTGCCACCTACCTGTTTGACAGCCGGTTCGTGGCACATCCTGTTAGACCGAGGAGAATGTCATGAAGAAGATTGTTCCTGATCCGCCGAGGATCACCACCGTTCATACCCGTTTTAGTGCCTGTAATGACAGTCATAAGCCGTTGTTTGCGGTTTGTGAGGGCGTCGATATCGAGGATGCGCTTGTGCATCTTTCCATGACGTTGAGGTCGGCGTTTGAGACCAATGTGCAGGTTTGTGAGCAGGTTGACCGCGGTGTGGGTGGGTTGGCTTGGGCGACTTATCATTCGCTGGAGATTGGGTTGGCGTTGGTGGAGTCGATGTTGGGTGGGTTGGCGGGGGAGGAGGGTTAATTAGGGGAGTTGGGCCGTGTGAGCGGCCCATTTTTTGGGTGGGCTTGATAGTTGGAGTCAACGGCGCCGGGGTAAGTTGAATTAGATCCGTAATGTATTGTTTTTAATATAAGAACTCTGGTTTTACTGATCGGTTGGAATACCAGCTGGAGTGCTGCAGTGCTACCATTTCTCCCCAATGAGAAGATTGAGTGCTCAGGTTTGGTGGCAGTAACAGAGTATCAGGGCAAGCAACAGTCATACGTCGCAGTCCCCCGAAGCCCTCAATGGCCTGCGCCAGATCGCCTTGGTCGAATTCAGCAAGACATGCAACCGATTGGAAGGTGTTGTTGTCGCGTCCTCACGACTGAAGTCTCTGGATCCGCAATGCAGCCCCGAAGAGTCGCTTCGAACAGCAGATCGCCGGCTACCGCGATGCCCTGGCGTTGATCCACGAATCGGCCGCACACATGACCTTCAACGAAGGCGCGGCGCTGTAACTGCACAGCATGATGTATCGGTGCACACCGCTGCCCGGCGGACGCTGGAAATCCGCCAAAAAATGATATCATCGAACACCCTCCGGACGGCACGTCACGGCCGCGCGTCCAGCCAGTAGCCGCTCATTTGACGCCGATGGCCGTGGCCGACTTGACTCGCTACTACTCCACCGCACTGGATCAGCACCTGGCCGACCCACTGGGGCTAATACCGCTGGCGATACTTGACCTCCTATGTATTTACACCTTCCAAGACGGCAATGGCCGCATCTCTCGCTTGCTGAGTCTGTGCTGCTTTACCAACTCGACTACGCCGTGGGTCGCTATCTCAGCCTACAGCGCATCTTCGAGGACGCCAAGGAAGGCTATACGAGACACTGGAAGCAAGCTCACAGGGCTGGCATCAAGGGCAACACGACGTCAAACTCTGGCTCGACTACTTCTGATGAGCTCTGCTGCGGGCCTACCGCGAGTTTGAAGAGCGTCGGCACCATTGAGCGCTTTCGAGGTTGCAAAGGCCACCGGGTTCGCACGGAAATCCTGGATCGAGCCCTGCCGTTTTCTATTTCGGATATCGAGGAAGCCTGCCCAGGCGTCAGCCGGGACGTGGTACGGCTGGGGCTGGCGGCAATGAAATCGGAGGAGTTGATCGAATCGACTGGCAAAGGGCGTGGCGCGAAATGGCGTCGCACGACGTAAAAAATAGGGACTTAGCATGAAGTTCAATGAAGACACCCGAGTCAAAATCCCAGTCATCCTCCATCTGATGCGGCTGGGCTATCAGTACCTGTCACTCAAGGATCAAACCTGGGATCAGAATACTAATATCTTCCCAACGCTCTTTTTTGCCGCCATAAGCAAAATCAACCCAGGCATCAAACCGGATGATGCGCATCGCCTGCTGGAAGACACCAAACTGCTGCTGGATAACGAAGACCTCGGCCGCGCTTTCTTTGAACGCCTGAGCGCTCGCTCCAATACCCGGCTGATTGATTTCGAAAACTTCAACAACAACAGCTTCCATGTCGTCACGGAACTGACCTGCCAGAATGGCGATGAAGAATTCCGGCCAGACATCACCTTGCTGATCAACGGCATGCCTCTGATCTTTATTGAGGTGAAAAAGCCCAACAATCGGGAAGGCATACTGGCCGAGCGTGATCGCATCAACAAGCGCTTTCAAAACCCCAAATTCAGACGCTTTGCCAACATCACCCAGTTCATGATCTTCTCCAACAACATGGAGTACGACGACGGCGATCCGGAGCCTGTACAAGGTGCCTTCTATGCCAGCAGCTCCTACCATAAGCCGGTCTTCAACTACTTCCGCGAAGAAGAAGTACTGAACCTGACGGCCCTGCTCAAGCCGCTGCCGGAAGCGGAAGAGATCAGGGTATTGAAAGACAACAACCTCGAAGTGATCCGTAACAATCCCGAGTTCCAGACCAACAAAGACCCGAACCGGCCAACCAACCGTATCTGCACCTCATTGCTTGGCAAAGAGCGGCTGGCATTTATCCTGCGTTACGCGCTCGCCTATGTGTCGGAGGCTGACGGGCTGCACAAGCACATCATGCGTTACCCGCAGCTATTCGCCACCAAGGCCATCGAAAGAACACTCGATAACGGCATCAAGAAGGGGATTATCTGGCATACCCAGGGCAGCGGCAAAACCGCACTGACCTTCTACAACGTTCGCTTTCTGACCGACCATTTTCAGAAGCGGCAGATCGTTCCCAAGTTCTACTTCATCGTCGATCGGCTTGATCTACTGCAACAAGCACAGCGGGAATTCATCGCACGCGGCCTGACGGTTTACACCATCGATTCGCGCGAAGCCTTTACCCGCGCCATCAAGGCAACCCAGGTGATCCACAACCATTCGGGCAAACCGGAAATCACCGTGGTCAACATCCAGAAATTCAAGGACGACCCGGATGTCGTTTCGACCAATGACTACGACGTCGCCATCCAGCGCGTGTACTTTCTCGATGAAGTACACCGCAGCTACAACCCCAAGGGCAGTTTCCTTGCCAACCTGAGCCAGTCGGACACCAACGCCATCAAGATCGGTCTTACCGGCACACCACTGCTGGGCGACGATTACAACTCGCGGGCGCTTTTTGGCGACTACATCCACAAATACTATTACAACGCCTCCATTGCCGACGGTTACACGCTACGCCTGATCCGGGAAGAGATCGCCACTAACTACAAAATGGTGCTGCAACAGGCGCTGGAAGACGTGGAAGTCAAAATGGGCGACGTAGACCGCACGCTCATCTATGCCCATGCAAGTTTTGTTGAGCCGATGCTGGACTACATCGTCACCGACTTTGAAAAAAGCCGGGGCACGCTTAACGATGCCAGCATTGGTGGCCTGGTGATCTGCGACAGCTCGGAACAAGCCAAGCAGATGTTCGACATCTTCAACGCGGTCTATGCACAAACGTCCAGCGCGCCTTATGAAGTCAAGGACTCCGCACAAATCCTGATTGCTGCCGCCAAACCAAACAGCTATGCCGCCAGAGTCAGGCTGGATAACAAGGTCAAAAGCGCAGCGCTGATCCTGCACGACATCGGCACCAAGGAAGAACGCAAAGACTGGGTGGAAGACTTCAAGGCAGGAAAAATAGACCTCCTGTTCGTCTACAACATGCTCCTCACCGGCTTTGATGCCAAGCGCCTGAAAAAGCTGTATCTGGGCCGGGTGATTCGCAAACACAACCTGCTGCAGGCGTTAACCCGAGTCAACCGCACCTACAAGGATTTCCGTTATGGTTACGTGGTGGACTTTGCCGACATCAGCAAAGAGTTCGAGGCAACCAATCAACGCTACCTAAAAGAGTTGAACGATGAACTCGGCGATGAAATGGAGCACTACTCCAAGCTGTTCAAATCTCGCGAAGAAATTCAGCAGGAAATTGAGCAAATCAAAGATGTGCTGTTCCGCTTCGATGTTGAAAACGCCGAAGTCTTTGCCGACCAGATCAACCAGATACAAGATCGGCACACCATCCTGGCACTGAAAAAGGCACTGGAAAATGCCAGATGCCTCTATAACCTGATCCGCCTGCAAGGCGAGTACGGCGCTCTTTATGAGCTGGATTTTGCCAAGCTGAACATTCTGTATCGGGAAACCTGCAACCACCTGGACATGCTAAACCTCAAGGAAAGCATCGAACAAGGTGCGGATACCACTAACCTGCTGAATGTTGCCCTTGAGGATGTCATCTTCAAATTCATCAAGATCGGCGAAGAAGAACTGGTACTGGCCGACCAGTTGAAGAACACCCTGCGCCAAACCCGCGAGGCGCTGGCCAGCAACTTTGACCAGCAAGACCCGCAGTTCATCAGTCTCAAGGAAGAGCTGGAACGCTTGTTCAAGAAAAAGAACCTTAGCGAGGTCACCCAGGATGAAATGGTCGCCAATATCGGCGCACTGGAAAAAATACATGTGCGTGTAAAAGAGCTAAACCGCCAGAATAACCAACTCCGACAGAAGTACCTGGGCGATGCCAAATACACCCGCATCCATAAGCGCCTGCAAGAGCGTCAAAACAGTAACAACGACATAACTGAATCAGAACGCAAAATATTCGCGGCACTTACCGGGGTAAAACAGGACGCCGACGAACAGGCGCTGAATAACCATCAGATATTGCTCAATGAAAACTACTTTGAGCGACAAATGATGCCGCGAGTCATCGTCCGATTTCTGGATGAGCAACAGATACAACTTAACCCCGATACCTCAGATTACATCAATCATTTGGTCGTCACCGAATACCTTAATGAATACAATAGTGGAGCACGTTCGTGGTAGAGTTTGAGTTTCAACAGAAAGCCAAGGCATTGATCGACAGCCTGAAAAGCATTTGCGCCAACTATGGTTTGGGCAATGATGGCAACGAATTCAAGATCATCACCCAAGCATTTCTGTACAAGTTTCTCAACGACAAATTCGCCTACGAGGCGAAACGAATCAAACCTATCTTGGTTGCCGAAGCCAACTTGGGAGACGCACTGGCAAAGATGCCAACAACCGAACTGGAAATGCTGCAGCGGCGGATGGGCGGTGACACGGCTCGCCTGAAACCGCAGCACTTCATCAGTTACCTTTACAATCGGCAAGCTACCGCTGATTTCGCCAAGCTGTTTGACGATACCCTACTGGATATAGCCACCAGCAACAATGACGTATTCGCAGTAAAAACCGATGGAGGGGCAAAAGTGGTGCTGTTTGACCGTCTTAGCCAATACATCGCCGACGAATCCAAGCGTGATGATTTCTGCCGCGCCATTATCAACAAGCTGGTGGACTTCAGCTTCGAGCGTATCTTTACCCAAAAATTCGACTTCTATGCCACCCTGTTTGAATACCTGATCAAGGATTACAACAGCAATTCAGGTGGTAAATACGCCGAATACTTCACCCCCCATGCGGTGGCGCGCATCATGGCGGAAATCTTGGTGCCGCAGGCCACCCGCAGCGACGTACGCAACGTCAGCGTATACGACCCCTCCGCCGGTTCCGGTACCTTGCTGATGAACGTAGCCCATGCCATCGGTGAAAACCGTTGCAGCATTTACACCCAGGATATTTCGCAAAAATCCTCCAGCCTGCTGCGGCTGAACCTAATTCTGAACAACCTGGTGCATTCCATCCCCAATGTGATTCAGGGTAACACTGTGTTGCACCCCTATCACCGTAATGGCAAAGACCTGAAAAAATTTGATTACATCGTCTCCAACCCGCCCTTCAAACTGGACTTCAGCGATTTTCGCGATGCGTTGGACAGCAAGGAAAACAAGCAACGCTTCTTTGCCGGTATTCCCAATGTGCCGAAATCCGCGAAAGACAAAATGGCGATTTACCAGTTGTTCTTGCAGCACATCATTCACTCATTAAAACCCGGCGGTAAAGCTGCAGTGGTAGTGCCCACCGGCTTTATCACCGCACAATCGGGTATCGACAAGGGCATCCGCCAATATCTGGTTGAGCACAAGATGCTGGCGGGTGTGGTTTCCATGCCTTCCAATATCTTCGCCACCACCGGCACCAACGTCTCCATCCTGTTTATGGATGCCAGCAACGAAGGCAAGGTAGTGCTGATTGATGCTTCTAATCTTGGCGAAAAAATCAAGGACGGTAAAAATCAGAAGACCGTTCTCAGCCCGAAGGAAGAGCAGCGAATTATTGATAGCTTTAATTCCAGAGAGGCCGTAGAAGATTTTTCCGTGACTGTAAGTTATGAGGAAATCGAAACTAAAAATTACAGCCTGAGTGCAGGTCAGTATTTTGATGTGAAAATCGAATACGTGGATATTACTCCAGAACAATTTTCAGAAAAAATGCAGGGATTTACCAGTAATTTGAACAGATTGTTTGGCCTTTCTCATGAATTGGAAACCAAAATTCAAAAGCAGTTGGCGGGATTGAAGTATGAGTAATCTGAAGAGGTATCGGTTTTGTGATCTCTACACAATGTCTTCCGGGATATCCTCTACAAAAGAGCAGGCCGGGCATGGCAGTCCATTCTTGTCATTCTCTGTGACATTCAATAATTATTTTGTGCCAGATGAATTGACCGATTTGATGGCCACATCTGATAAAGAAAAAGAGATCTACTCCATCAAGAGTGGCGATATTTTCCTTACTCGAACTAGTGAAGTGGTTGACGAGCTTGCCATGAGCTGTGTGGCGATCAAAGATTACGCAGGCGCTTCATATAGTGGATTTTTGAAGCGACTTCGCCCAACGCAAACTGGTATTGCATACTCAAAATTTATGGCTTTCTATCTAAGAAGCCCAATGTTCAGAAAAACCATGACAAACAACGCCGTCATGACACTTAGGGCGAGTTTGAATGAGGCAATATTTTCGTATTTATATCTTCTATTGCCTGACTTTGATGACCAAATTACAGCTGGTGACCTTCTTTATCTTTTAAACGAAAAGATCGAACTCAATAACCGCATCAGCGCCGAGCTGGAAGCGATGGCAAAAATCCTGTACGACTACTGGTTTGTACAGTTCGACTTCCCAGACGCCAATGGCAAACCCTACAAAACATCCGGCGGCAAAATGGTCTACAACCCAACCCTGAAACGGGAAATCCCGGAGGGATGGGAGGTTAACGAACTTTCAGAAGTAACATCTGCTATTCGGAGAGGGGTTTCGCCGAAATACACAGAGGAAGGCGGAATATCCGTTCTAAACCAGAAGTGCGTGAGAGAACACAGGATATCCTTCGAAGATGCACGAAGGCACCAAGCTGAAATCAGAACGGATGATGACCGGCTACTAAAAATTTTCGATGTTGTTGTTAATTCAACAGGTGTCGGAACTCTGGGGAGAGTGGCGTTTGTAAAACGTTTGCTTGAAGAAAAAACTACGGTTGACTCTCATGTGTCGATTGTAAGAGCGGACAGGGAGAAAATCTCTCCGCAGTATCTCGCCTGGACGATGATAAGATACCAACCAATCATTGAGGCCGCTGCAAATGGTTCTACTGGGCAGGTTGAACTGAGCAAAAGCTTTTTAGAAAATATAAATGTAGTAATTCCGGCAGAAAAAATTACCTTTGGATTTGAAAACCTCGCCAACCCCATTGTCCATGAAATGGCAACTAGGGAGGAGGAAAATGAACGTTTGATAGACTTGCGCGACTGGCTTCTCCCCATGCTAATGAACGGCCAGGTCACAGTAATATGACGGAACAAAAACGGGAGAGATTTATTTGTTCTGCGCTTGATGATGTACACCCAAAGGCGCAACGGCCAGTGCTCACCTCTATAGTTTGGTCGAGACGGCCAAAGCCAACGGCAAAGAGCCTTATGCGTGGCTGCGCCACGCACTGGAACGCCTGCCCCAAGCGTACTCAGTGGAAGACTTCGAGACGCTCCTGCCGTGGAACTGCACGCCGCAACCGCATAGCTGATCGCACTGCGATATTTGGTCTGGTGGGGTTTATGGAGCGCTTACGATAAATCTACGTTGCTTGTGCTGACCTGCTAACGTCGGCCTGTGTGGTCCAACCTGCACATAGCGCTTGGTGATGGTGCCTATCACAAGAGGCTGAAGCGTTCAAGCTGTTCTGTGTCCCTGCATGGCACGAGATAAATGGTCTGGGGGAGCCATGAGCTCGTGATATCATATCGCCTCAAGGCCTCCGCAGCCGGCCTCTCCTCATTGCTCAGAACCGAAAAGGAAGACGAGTTTGATTGATAAGGACGACTTACATTTTGATGTTAGCACGGGCCTCAAGCGAGTTCTTGGGCGTGAGCTCATTACTGATGATGAGGTAGCGATCTTTGAGCTGGTCAAAAACTCATTTGATGCCGGAGCTGATAATGTCCAGCTGTACTTCGGCGATGATGTAATCATTATCGCGGATAATGGTTCTGGAATGTCCTATGAGGACCTTACCAGTAAATGGTTATTCGTTGCGTACTCTGCTAAGCGTAACGACCGCTCTGCTGAAGACTATCGTAATATCGCTGCCGAACGACGTCATTACGCTGGTAGTAAAGGTATAGGCCGTTTTTCGTCAGACCGATTAGGGGCTGAAGTTGTTATACAAAGCCGCCCAGTGGGCGGCGGTAGCGTTGTCCATCGTTTGGCTGTTGATTGGGATTTATTCGAGAGGGATGCTACAGAACGGTTCGAGAAAATCCCGGTTCTCTACGCTGAGCAAGTGGGGTTTGAGCTTCCGCGTGAGCTTAAGAAATTTAGTTCGACTTTGGAGTGTGGGACTGCAGTTGTTATTTCGCGTCTAAGACGTCCTTGGTCGCGGCAGCGTATCCTTGATTTAAAATCTTCGCTTGCGAAGCTTATTAATCCTTTTGGTGAAGAGACTGATGGGTTCGGTATTCATATCACGGCCCCTGATGAGAAGGCAGAGGATAAGCGCTTAATAGAAAGCGAGGGTAAGGATGCCGATGATGGATTGTTGAATAGGGGTTTGGTCAATGGTCGCATTGGTAATTTTATTTTCTCGACTTTGCAGGATAAGACAACCTTTATTCGTGTGACCATCGAGGGAGACGAACTTCACACTTCGCTGACAGATCGTGGTGAGGTGATTTATCGAATTGTTGAGCCAAACCCATATGCTTATCTTTCTGATTCTGAGTTTAGGTGCGAGATCTACTATCTGAATCAATCAGCAAAGATCACATTTGCTAGGCGTGTCGGCTTGCCTTCAGTCCAGTTTGGATCGGTATTCCTATTTAGAAACAATTTCCGAGTTTACCCAATAGGCGAAGATGGTGATGACTGGTTTGGATTCGGTCGCCGTAAACAGCAGGGTTATGCTCGTTTCTTGGGTACGCGCGAAATCATTGGGCGTGTAGATGTCTCCGGTTCCGATGAGGACTTTCAAGAGGCATCGAGTCGTAACCAGGGGCTTATAGAGACCCCAGCGGTTGAGCAACTTCAAAAGGCTGTCATGGAACACTGCCTGAAGCGTTTGGAGAAGTATGTTGTTCCAGTGTCTTGGGGCGATAAGACGGATTCTAACACTGATGACCTCTCTAGGTTGATGACCGATCCAGGCAGAGCACGGGTCACGGCAGCAGTCGCTAATCTGGTTGATAATGAAAATGTGCGCCTCGTCGAGTACAGCACTCGTCTTATAGACTTGCTCAATGAGCGATCTAGTGATTTCGAAACATCTTTGGTTGGTTTGCGCGCAATTGCTGAAAAGATAGACGACTCGCAGATGCTCGCTCGACTTGATGTTGCTGAGCGCCGTTTTGACGACTTAAAGAAGTCAGAGTCTGATGCCCGGCGCGTTGCTGACAAGGCGTTGGCGGCAGCTGAAGCTGCCAATCAGCGTGCAATCACTGCGGAAGCGGAGATAGAAACAGAGCGACGGCGCGCCCATTTTCTGGAGTCATTTGTCAATGTGGACTCCGCTACAATCCTGAATCTACATCATCAAGTTACTATCTATGCTGTAGATATTGCACAGCAAATAGAGAATTTCTTAACTGAGACTTCTGGTAAGGAAATGGTTTCTCGCGAAACCGTGCTGAAAACGCTGGAACAAATGGCGTTTTTGAATAGAAAAGTCATGTCGGTGACAAAATTTGCGGCGAGAGCGAATTTCAAACTCGACTCGGAGAAAATTGAAACGGACCTCGCTGCGTTTATATTTGATTATATCGAGCAAATTGCTCGTACCACAGGTACGGCCAGACTACAGATTATGGCTGAGAATAATCATCCCGGAATTAAGCTTCGCTTTAACCCAATAGATGCCTCGATAATTATAGATAATTTGGTAAGTAATGCGAGGAAGGCAAAGGCCACTCGTATTGATTTTCGTCTCACTCAAGAGAATAAGAGCGGCCTAGTAATCCACGTGAGTGATAACGGGCGTGGTCTAGCAGCGGGAACGAACCGTTCCCAGATTTTTGAGATGGGGTACACTACCACGTTAGGGTCTGGGCTAGGTCTCTATCATGTTCGTCAGGCACTTGGAGAGATGGGTGGCAGCATCGAACTTGATGATGTTAGCAAGAAAGGGCTAGGTCTGATTATAAAAATTGCGTCTAAGGGGAAAAAAGCGTGAGACTCGACTTTAATGTGTTGTGGGTAGATGATCAGCCTGGTCGGGTGGCTTCGCAGATAACTAGCATAAAGTTGAGGATGGCTGCTGAGGGTTTTGAGTTCAGGCCGCGCCAATGTACAACGATTGCTCAGATGGAGGAGGCTATTTCTGAGGAGGTTTTTACTGATGAAATTGACCTGATTTTAGTCGACTGGGATTTAGGTGGTGATGAGCATGGAGAGGATGCAATTGAACGCATTCGCCAAATTGTCCAATATAAAGATGTGGTGTTTTATTCGGGGCAGGCTACTGTCGTAGAGTTGCGCGAAAAAGCCTATCATAAACAGTTGGAGGGGGTTTACTGTGCAGGGCGTGCGGAGCTTGTTGACGAGGTTATAGGTGTTTTTGAGTCTCTTATAAAAAAGGTTCTGGATCTTGATCATACTCGCGGCATTGTGATGGGGGCTACCAGTGATATTGATTACATGGTTAATACCTGCTTGACTTTGGCGCATGATAAGCTCGACGATGCGGGTAAAGCAATTTTCATTGAGCAGGCTATTAAGCGTGTCGCTGAGCAAGTTAAAAACGTTACCAAGCAAGGGGAGAAAATAAAAAAGCAACCGAGTGTCGAAGCTCTATTCAAGGCTCACATGCTTTTTACATCAGATCATCGTCTTCGTATGTTGGCTCACATACTTGGTATGGAAAGTTTCGCGGAGCACTCGTTTGGCGTGGCGACGGTTAACTCCTATCGCGAAGGCGTTGTTGGGAGTCGTAATACCCTCGGGCACGCTGTGTTAGTTCCTAATGGAAAGCCCAGCACTGTGGTTGATGATGCTGGGCAGGTTGTGGATCTTGATAAGATGCGTGAGCTGCGTAAATTAATTCTAGATCTGCGAACAGACTTCAGGGCCTTGTTGGAAGGTTTGCAGCGCTGACGTGAATTCGGATCTGTTCATTTTGGGCGCACTCATTGCTTCAGTAAGTAGGGCTGCCAATGTTTCGCCGATCGCACGCGCAGCAAGAGGCGGTACGGCATTGGCAACTTGTGTGAATCGTGGGACTTCAGTTTTACGCCGGTGACCTCCGGACGTATATTTGCCTTGAAAAGAATACCAGTCAGGAAAGCTTTGTAGTCGAGCATTTTCTCGAACAGTTAATGTGCGCGGCTCTGAGTAGTGTAGAAGATCGTCTGGCATGCTTGTGATAGTTGGTGACGGTCGCTCTGGGTCAAGGACCCGCAACGCCATTTTTTTGAGGCCGAAGCGCGCACGCATTTCAGCGCCAATATTTGTATTTAAACGGCCTATAGCGTGGCTCTGCGCTATTATTTCTGCAAAACGATTTGAGATATGGTCTGCGTGGCGCGCCAGACGCAAATCAGTTGGTTTGTCGCATCCTGCGTTCATTAGCTTTTGGTAGTGCGTCAGTGGGCCAATGTACCGCGTTTCATTAAAGCCTTTGGTTTCAGTTGATGTTTGCTTGCCATTTCTATTGATTTCGAGATCAGAAATGGCGGTCTCTGATGAAACCGGTGCAGTTAGCCGCAATGATCGTAGGAAGGAAGGCGTGCGGGCGTTAAGATGAGAAAAGGGGTCGGGGACATTTAGTTCGGAGCGAAATGCGAGGATGAAGTAGCGTGTTCGAGCCTGGGGTACCCCAAAAAGTGACAAGTCGAGGAGTCGCTCATGCACAGTATAAGAGTCTGATAGCTGCGCCCTGAGAACTTGCGAGAAATTTTTAATCTCGTCACCTGCATTGAAGTCAATAGTGAATCCTCGGACATTTTCAATAAGAACTGCCTGGGGCTTTATAATGTCTACAAGCTTTAAGTAAGACGCGAATAGTTGATTGCGGGGATCGTCATGTTGTCGTCTGCCGGCGCTGGAGAATCCTTGACATGGTGGTCCCCCAACTAATATGTCGATTTTGCCAGCGATTTCTTCTAATTGATCTTGATAGCCGTTGAGGAGCTCTACGATTCCAATAGCCTCATCAGGGAGCCAGTGAGGCCAGTCGTATTTAAATCGTCCATTCTTTGCCAGAAGATTGTGTTTCAGTGTGGCGAAGGCGAACTTATCGCGCTCGATTGCAAACTTTCCAACTAGCCCTGCTTGCATTAAGCCGAGAGATAGCCCGCCACAACCAGCGAAGGCGTCGATGAACGTCAGTGGCTTGGCAGGTGGTATCAGCATCAGAACTCAACTTCTCAAAATTTGGGTATTTATCAGGTTATTTAGGCGCGGCTTGGTGCTTGAGAGCTGTGTCATGCTCTATGTGAATCTCACTGGATTTGCTGCCGTTCTATAATCTTCCTACTCAAACGTACATCAAAACGTCGCTGAAACGTTCGATGAAGCCTGCGCTGGAAAGATTTTGTGTCGCTTGAACGGCCTTCCACACAAGCGTGCTCGAGTCGTGTTTCGAAGCACCACCCAAATCGCTGGGCATAAGGGTAGCGCAGTCCGAGAGCCGAGTCAGGTCCTTGGTTCTTTCTTAAGACATTTCTTTAGCATTCTGGGCTCTGAAAGCATCGACTAGGAAGCGCCTCCCAAGGGGCTACGCCTTGATTTTTGCGTGAAAGCCTATTCTTGCTCGTGTGAGCTTCTTTGACGATCGGGTCCTTTTGTGTAGCGCGGATACGCACCGGTATGAGCTTTTGAGTGTTCGCGCGGGTTACTACGATCGTTGCTTGCCGTGCGAGCGTCTGTCCGGTTCCGGCAGCTTTCGGAAAGTGGTTGATCAGGCGTTGCGAGCATCGCTTTGGCCCTTACTGATGACGCCCACCAGATCATTTTTTCTACAGGTCTAGCGTTCCGATGACAGAGACAAACTGCTAGCAGCCTCCTAAGTCGCGTATGCCCACAAGGTTGGGCGTTCCTCGGTAACTATCTGTTATCGGGCTGCGATCGGCGGTGTTATAGCAAAGGTCAGCGACGATTTCGGCTCGAAAGGAGGACACCTTTGCATATTTTTTGCCCGGCCCCGGCTGTGCTTTTGTTAAATTTATCCCACACTGGCATTCAGTCCAGCGCCCTGTGAGGCTGATCTCAGAATGGTCGCTACTTGAGCTAAATTGCATTGGATTGTGCTTCTTTCCTTAAAGCTCGAACCTGCTCAACGCTCAGCCAAGGGCGCTTAGAATGGATGAGGCGATGGCAGTTGGAACAAAGGAGAGCTAGGTCAGAAAGTTTGGTTTTTTCGCCGGGCTTTAGCGTGTGGACAGGCTTGGTATGATGGACATCTATGATGCCATTGCCTACCTGACCGTACGCTATCGCGAAATCGAAGCCACAGGCTTCGCATCGCAGGCATCCTTGTTTCTTCATTACGTCTTTCTTCTTTGCCTGGACTAGGTTGCGATCACGCTCTCGATAGCGGTGGAGACGTGTCAGTACCTTGCCTTCTTCTGCTTCTATAACGTCCGGTTCGTTGGAAACGCCGGTTAGTGCTTTGGCCTCGGCAGATGAGCTCTCTACCGCCCTGCGAATGGCAGCTACTGCGATGGCGAGTTTGGAGGGCATCTCGGCAAATTCATCCCAAACTACTTTCTCGTTTTTGTTACCTTTAGCCAACCCCTTCCTACCATTTTCGACGTATTTTGGGTCCCAGCGCCGGAAATTCCCTAGCTTCATGTAGACGCCATTTTCGTTGCGAAAGCTGCCGCCCCTATTGAGGCCGAGTGTACTACCAATTTGGCCCAATAACTGTGAGAGGGCTTGGACTTCTGGATGGATTTTGTCGGGGAGTGAACTTCGGTGTCTCAGGTAGAGATCAAGTGCAAGGATCAGCTCATCTGTGGTCCAGGGGGGGTTGGATTGCGACTTTCGGGGGAGTTCGCCTTGCTCGGCCTGTACGTTTTCTTCCTTGGATATCACTTCGATTGCCACGCGCGCAGACCTTTTTCGCTGATTTGTGTAGGAGATTTCCTATCGTGGCGAAACTGGGTAAACGTTTCAATGTGCGTGATGGCTTGGTGCTACTGAGTCGGTAGGGTTGGGGCGGTTCAGGTGGAGGAGGGGGTCTCAGGACTGTCTCTTTGATTGCTGTCCTGCTCATAGTAGCGCTTGGCGATGTGTCATCCAGCTGTTTGGAGGTTTTGATTGAGGACTGTTTCTTTGCGGATTGGCGCTCCGGCGCAGTGATGATGGTGGAGGCACTGGCGTAATCGCGGGTGAGCCCCTCCCTGTGTGCCCGGCATGGGCCAAAACCGGTCATCTGAGATTGTTGACCAGACTGAGTGACGACAACTGTAGCGAAACGCAAGGTGGACGCCGTGAGGCCAAGCTGAAAGAAGCGCGTAGCAAAGGTACGACCGCAGGAACACGAACAGGCAGTGAGACAGAATACGGGCGATTAGCGTTCTGGGAACCGCGAATCCAGCAATCACCGAAAGGAATATCAGGTAGAGCCTGACGGCACGGATCGAAGGTTCTGGCACCTTACCCGGGGAGATCTCGGCTGAAACTAGCTGAGACGTCAACAGAGGCCGTAGTGGCGGAGATGGACGGTCATGCGTCCGGAGCCAAGGGCCGAAGGATTGGCGATACGCCCCATGTACCTCTCGTAGGTGTGTAGCTCTTTTGAAACTGGCTCTGAGATGGGTCGGGCGGAAAGAAGGACGCCAGGTGGAATTCCTGGTAGCGAGCTTTCTGGAAGGAGATGCCACGGGACGGTACAGGGTTAAGAGGTGTGTCGAGTGCGCCCGGCAGTAATGACGGGTACGCCTCAGTGAATGCTGAGCCATCCAACCGCCGGATGCGGAAAACCGCAAGTCCGGGTGTGGGAGGGGTAACAGGCTTGCCCCGTTACCTCGACCCAATCATTTTGGGTTGCGGTGGCTGCTGGATCGGTGGTCTGTCGGTGAAGGTGGTGGTGAAATCACTATTGCAATCGCTAGCAACGCCCCTCACAGGGTCAGTGTCGGATATAGATTTTTCGGCTGACTCAGCGCTGTTAGGGTTGCGATGGCGTCGGTAGGTTTAACGCTGCATGGATATCTGGCGTTGATGCGCAGAAATTCGGTTGGCACGGTTCAGGTCGGGAAGTGGATTGTCTGCGACGGATCTTGTAAGTGGTCACAAAAGCTGCGGACGCCGGAGTACCGGGCAAACCAATCAATGTCTGTGAGTCAGGTCCGTTATCTGCCAGTGGCTCGTGCTGGATGGTCTTGGGACCGCTAGCACGGTCCTTCGCGGGCAAGCCACGCTCCTACGGGGGGGCCTCGTTACGAGACCTATAGCGGGCGGCGGTGCCGTCTGGATTGGAAAAGCGCAGCCCAGCAGGGTAGGGCAGGACGGCTGCGCTTGCGGAGCCAGTTACTTAAACCGCCGCTCCACCCCCCTCTCCACCAAAATCTTCGCCGAAATCTCCTCCACCGAAAAATGCGTGGAATTGATATGCGGAATATTCTCCCGCCGGAACAAATTCTCCACCTCCCGCACCTCAAACTCGCACTGGGCGAAGCTGGAGTACCGGCTGTTCGGCTTGCGCTCGTGACGAATCGCGGTCAGTCGGTCAGGATCAATCGTCAACCCAAACAGCTTGTTCTGATGCTTTTTCAGCGCCGTCGGCAGCTGCAGCCGCTCCATATCGTCTTCCGTCAGCGGATAGTTCGCCGCCCGAATCCCAAACTGCATAGCCATGTACAGACAGGTCGGCGTCTTCCCGCACCGCGAAACCCCCACCAGGATCAGGTCGGCCTTGTCGTAGTAGTGAGTGCGAGCGCCATCGTCGTTATCCAGCGCAAAGTTCACCGCCTCGATCCGCTCCATGTAGTTCGAGTTACCACCAATGGAGTGCGATTTCCCCACGGAATACGACGAATGCGCCGTCAGCTCCTGCTCCAGCGGCGCAAGGAAGGTGGAGAAAATATCGATCATGAACCCGTTCGAGGTCGCGAGAATCTCCCGGATGTCCTGGTTCACGATGGTATCGAAGATGATCGGCCGCACCCCATCCCGCTCCGCCGCAGCATTGATCTGCTGCACCATCACCCGCGCTTTCTCGACGCTGTCGATGTAGGGCCTGGTGAACTTGTTGAACGGAATGTTCTCGAATTGAGCCAGAAGACTCTGCCCGAGGGTCTCCGCCGTGATGCCGGTACCGTCGGAAATGAAGAAGGCAGATCGTTTCATTTGCGCCATGGGCCTTAAGCTGGTGACGATTCTTGGATATGATAGGTTCGGTTTGCCGAACGCCATCGTAACGACATCGTCGGCATTCTCACTTATTTTCCAGGTCCAGGCCACAAGCGCCCGGACGGTCCCACAGGGGATTCGCCGGCGTCCTGAGCTTTTCCAATACAGTTAGTGGAGAGATCACCTTGGTAGAGTACGTAGTTTCCCTCGATAAGCTCGGCGTCCATGATGTGGAGCATGTGGGGGGCAAGAACGCATCCCTGGGCGAGATGATCAGTAACCTCGCGGGCGCCGGCGTATCGGTCCCCGGCGGCTTTGCCACTACGGCTCAGGCGTACCGTGACTTCCTCGAACAGAGCGGCCTGAACGACAAGATCCACGCGGCCCTCGACGCCCTGGACGTGGACGACGTCAACGCCCTGGCCAAGACCGGCGCGCAGATCCGCCAGTGGGTCATGGAAGCCGAATTCCCGGCTCGCCTGGACGCCGAAATCCGCACCGCCTTCGCCGAAATGGCCAACGGCAACGAGAACATGGCCGTGGCCGTGCGTTCCTCCGCCACCGCCGAAGACCTGCCGGACGCGTCCTTCGCCGGCCAGCAGGAAACCTTCCTCAACATCCGCGGCGTGGACAACGTGATCCGCGCTGCCAAGGAAGTCTTCGCCTCCCTCTTCAACGACCGCGCCATTTCCTACCGCGTGCACCAGGGCTTCGACCACAAGCTGGTGGCCCTGTCCGCCGGCGTGCAGCGCATGGTCCGTTCGGAAACCGGAACGGCGGGCGTGATGTTCACCCTCGACACCGAATCCGGCTTCCGCGACGTGGTCTTCATCACCGGTGCCTACGGCCTGGGTGAAACCGTCGTGCAAGGCGCCGTGAACCCGGACGAGTTCTACGTCCACAAGAACACCCTCGAAGCCGGTCGCCCGGCCATCCTGCGCCGCAACCTGGGCAGCAAGGCGATCAAGATGGTCTACGGCGAAGAAGCCAAGGCCGGTCGTTCGGTCAAGACCGTCGATGTCGACCGCGCCGACCGCGCGCGCTTCTGCCTGACCGACGCCGAAGTCAGCGAGCTGGCCAAGCAGGCGATGATCATCGAGAAGCACTACCAGCGTCCGATGGACATCGAGTGGGCCAAAGACGGCGACGACGGCCAGCTGTACATCGTCCAGGCACGTCCCGAGACCGTGAAGAGCCGCTCCAGCGCCAACGTGATGGAGCGCTACCTGCTGAAAGAGAAGGGCACCGTCCTCGTCGAAGGCCGCGCCATCGGCCAGCGCATCGGCGCCGGCAAGGTCCGCGTGATCCACGACGTTTCGGAAATGGACAAGGTCCAGCCCGGCGACGTGCTGGTCTCCGACATGACCGACCCGGACTGGGAACCTGTGATGAAGCGCGCCAGCGCCATCGTCACCAACCGCGGCGGCCGTACCTGCCACGCGGCGATCATCGCCCGTGAGCTGGGTATTCCTGCGGTTGTCGGTTGCGGCAACGCCACCCAGGTGCTGAAAGATGGCCAGGGCGTCACCGTTTCCTGCGCCGAAGGCGACACCGGTTTCATCTTCGAAGGCGAACTGGGCTTCGACGTCCGTCAGAACTCGGTCGACGCCATGCCCGACCTGCCGTTCAAGATCATGATGAACGTCGGCAACCCGGACCGCGCCTTCGACTTCGCCCAACTGCCGAACGCCGGCGTGGGCCTGGCCCGCCTGGAATTCATCATCAACCGCATGATCGGCGTGCACCCCAAGGCACTGCTGAACTACGCAGGTCTGCCGCAAGACCTGAAGGACAGCGTCGACAAGCGCATCGCCGGCTACAACGACCCGGTCGACTTCTATGTCGAGAAGCTGGTCGAGGGCATCAGCACCCTGGCCGCTGCGTTCTGGCCGAAGAAGGTCATCGTGCGTCTGTCGGACTTCAAGTCCAACGAGTACGCCAACCTGATCGGCGGCAAGCTGTACGAGCCGGAAGAAGAGAACCCGATGCTGGGCTTCCGCGGTGCGTCGCGCTACATCAGCGAGTCGTTCCGTGACTGCTTCGAGCTGGAATGCCGCGCGCTGAAGCGTGTGCGCAACGAGATGGGCCTGACCAACGTCGAGATCATGGTGCCGTTCGTGCGCACCCTGGGCGAAGCCAGCCAGGTGGTCGACCTGCTGGCCGAGAACGGCCTGGGCCGTGGCGTGAATGGCCTGCGCGTGATCATGATGTGTGAACTGCCGTCCAACGCCATCCTGGCGGACGAGTTCCTGGAGTACTTCGACGGCTTCTCCATCGGCTCCAACGACCTGACCCAGCTGACCCTGGGCCTGGACCGCGACTCGGGGATCATCGCCCACCTGTTCGACGAGCGTAATCCTGCGGTGAAGAAGCTGCTGGCCAATGCCATCCAGGCGTGCAACAAGGCTGGCAAGTACATCGGCATCTGCGGCCAGGGGCCTTCGGACCATCCGGACCTGGCCAAATGGCTGATGGAGCAGGGCATCGAGAGCGTTTCGCTGAACCCCGACTCCGTGCTGGAGACCTGGTTCTTCCTGGCCGAAGGCCAGGGCGCGGCCTGATCCGCTAGACACGCGACGTTCGTCGTCCCCGGACGGCGAACTTCGCGACGCTTTTATCCAGGGCGTGTCCAATGAGTGGACGCGCCCTTTTTCGTACAAGAAACCTATGCAAAGCAGCAGCAACCTGTTTCCCGTCGCCCTGCTCAGGGCCGAACGTTGTGGTGACCTGAGCGAGGACGTCTACCACCTGAAGGCCGGCAACAGCCCCGACCCGAGCGTCGAGCTGGCGCTGACCCGCCTTGGCCTGGCCGATCAGGACGCGGCCCGGGGCGTGCCGGTGATCCTTCTGCACGGCAGCTTCTCCAACCGCCGTTTCTGGTTCTCGCCCAAGGGCGTTGGCCTCGGCGCCCATCTGGCGCGGGCCGGCTTCGATGTGTGGATTGCGGAAATGCGCGGCCACGGCCTGTCGCCGCGCAACCGCAACTACAACAACAACCGTGTCGCCGACTATGCGGGCTACGACCTGCCGGCGATCGCCGCCTTCGTCCACGAACAGACCGGCCAGCCGGCGCACTGGCTCGGCCACTCCCTGGGCGGCACCACCCTGGCGGCCGCGCTGGGCGGGCGCTACCTGGACGAGGACCTGATCGCCAGCGCGGCGTTCTTCGGCACCCAGGTCAGCCGTACCTACTGGCCGCTGAAGATCCCGCCGGTGGAGTGGGGCGGCCGCCTGCTGCTCAAGCGCTTCCCGCATATCTCCGGCTCGCGGCTCAAGCGCGGCCCGGAAGACGAGCCGATCGGCCTGGCCATCGAAAGCATGCGCTGGTTCGGCCTGTTCGGGCGTTTCGGTGAAAAGGACCGCGACTGGTGGGCTGGTCTGGCCGAGGTGCGGGTGCCGGTGTTGTGCGTCGCCGGGGCTGGCGATTTCCAGGACCCGGCCTGGGCCTGCCGCAAGCTGTTCGAGCAGATCGGTAGTGACGACAAGCGTTTCCTCAAGCTCGGCGTGCAAGACGGATTCGACAACTTCGGCCATGTGGATATGCTGGTCAGCAAGCCCGCGCAGACCCAGGTCTGGCCGCTGGTGGAACGCTGGCTGCGGGATCCGTTGGCGATGGTCGAGCGGCCGGCGGCGTCGGACGTTTCGCCGGAGCCTGTAAGCGGCTAAGATGTGACGTTTTTCGGAGTTCTGGTCATTTCATGTTTCTGAGCCTTTGACATGTTCGTTGCCCTTGAGCGCCTCATCAATCTGCACGACGGCTACCGTAAACCCTTTCGGGTCAACGGTCAGTCGTTGTTGCTGCTGGTGGTGGACAACCGGCCGGTGCTGATCGAGGACCGCTGCCCGCACCAGGGCGCGCCGCTGGCTGCGGCCACGCTGGAAGGCGACGTGCTGCGTTGCCCACGGCACGGTCTGACCTTCAGCCTGTCCTCGGGACGGGCGCTGCAGCCGGGCTGCGCGGCACTGAACCTGTTCAAGCTGGCGTACGAGGGTGACCGCATTGGCATCGACGTGTAGGCTGAATCGGGCCTAAAGCCGTATTGTCAGCTTTCGTCCCTTTGAGTGATCGTGAATTCCGACAACCCATTTCTTGGTCTGACAGGAGTTTCCCATGCATTACGTAACGCCCGATCTGTGCGACGCCTACCCTCAACTGGTGCAGGTGCTGGAGCCGATGTTCAGCAACTTCGGCGGTCGTGATTCGTTTGGCGGCGAAATCGTCACCATCAAGTGCTTCGAGGACAACTCGCTGGTCAAGGAGCAGGTCGAGCGCGACGGCAAGGGCAAGGTCCTGGTGGTGGACGGCGGCGGTTCGCTGCGCCGCGCGCTGCTGGGCGACATGCTGGCCGAGAAGGCGGCGAAGAATGGCTGGGAAGGCCTGGTGATCTATGGTTGCGTGCGTGATGTCGATGTCCTGGTGCAGACCGACGTCGGCGTGCAGGCCCTGGCCAGCCACCCGATGAAGACCGACAAGCGCGGCATCGGCGACCTCAATGTCGCGGTGACCTTCGCTGGCGTCACTTTCCACCCTGGGCAGTACGTGTACGCGGACAACAATGGCGTGATCATCTCGCCGAAGCCGCTGACGATGCCCGAGTAATCCCGTAGACAGGACGATGGAGTAAGGATGTTCGAGGAAGACAACGCGCAGTGGGGGCTGGTCCATGCCCTGGTGCTTGATGGCAGGGGCGGTGCGCGTCCTATCGCTCGGACTGAACTCGATGCGCTGGTTTTGCAGCCGGAGGAAAGCCTCTGGCTGCACTGGGACCGCGGCCACCCGCAGACCCAGACCTGGCTGCGCCAGGACAGCGGTCTCAATGAATTCTCCTGCGACCTGCTGCTGGAGGAAAACACCCGCCCGCGCATGCTGCCGCTGCCGGATGCGCAGATGCTGCTGTTCCTGCGTGGAGTCAACCTGAATCCTGGTGCCGAGCCGGAGGATATGGTTTCGGTGCGGATCTTTGCCGAGGCGCAACGGGTGATTTCCCTGCGCCTGCGGCCGTTGCGGGCTACCGACGAGCTGTTGCAGCAACTGGACGAGGGCCGTGGCCCGCGTACGGCGTCGGAGCTGTTGCTGGGTCTGGCGCAGTTGCTGACGGACAAGATCCAGGCGTTGGTCAGCGATCTGTCCGAGCTGGTGGATGACGAGGAAGAGAAACTCGAAGCCGACGAGCGCTATACCCCGGAGCATGGTGCGCTGCAGCAGATGCGCCGGCGTGCGGCCGGGTTGCGTCGGTTCCTTGCGCCGCAGCGGGAGATCTATGCGCAACTGGCGCGGAACAAGTGGCCGTGGTTCTGCGAGGATGATGCGGACTACTGGAACGAGCTGAACAACAGCCTGATCCGCTATCTGGAAGAGCTGGAGCTGACCCGCGAGCGGGTGGCGCTGGTGCTGGAAAGCGAGGATCGGCGGCTCAACGAGCGGATGAACCGGACCATGTACCGGTTCGGCATCATTACCTGCATCTTCCTGCCGATGAGTTTCGTTACCGGGTTGCTGGGTATCAATGTCGGCGGGATTCCCGGTTCAGACAGTCCCTATGGCTTCGTCTACGCCAGCCTGCTGGTGCTGGGCCTGGCCCTTGGCCAATGGTGGCTGTTCCGCCGCCTGCGTTGGGTCTGATCCATGTTGCTCGAAGCACGCCGCGGAACCTGTGGGAGCTGGCTTGCCGGCGATTGCGATGGTGAATCCACTGCTGCAATCGCTGGCAAGCCAGCTCCCACAGGGATTGTGGTCAGCCCCGAATCGGGGTTGAACTTGTCCCATTTAGCCGTGCGAATTGTTCATGTGACCCATGGCACGACCGTCTCGTCTTTGACTGACATTGCGCGAGGTGCCCATGCACGATCCCTTTGAACAATCCCTGCGAGACATGCTCAACGCGTCGCCGTCCGGCCAGGACCGCGATGACGACGCGGCCCTCGGGCGTGTCCTGAAAACCGCCAACCGCCAGGTCGGCGCCAGCGATCTGTTCAGCTTGCTTGGCCGTTGGGGCCAGGCGCTGATGATCGCCCTCAACAATGGCTCGGCGCATGTAGCGCCGGTTCGCCGCAACGCTTCCAAAGCTGATAAGGCCGATTGAATATGGAACTTGATCTCTGGACCCAGAGCATGGTCACCGCAATGACCGCGTTGTGGACCAAAGTCGCGAACTTCATCCCGAACCTGTTCGTGGCACTGGTCCTGGTACTGCTCGGCTTCGTCGTCGCCAAGCTGCTGGACACCCTGCTGTCCAAGCTGCTGGCCAAATTCGGCCTGGACCGCCTGATGGCCGGCACCGGCCTGACCAAGATGCTCAGCCGCGTCGGCATCCAGGTACCGATCTCCACGCTGATCGGCAAGATCGTCTACTGGTTCGTGCTGCTGGTATTCCTCGTCTCCGCCGCCGAATCCCTCGGCCTTGAGCGGGTGTCCGCCACCCTCGACATGCTCGCCCTGTACCTGCCGAAGGTGTTCGGTGCGGCGCTGGTGCTGCTGGCCGGCGTGCTGCTGGCCCAGGTCGCCAACGGCCTGACCCGCGGCGCCGCCGAAGGCATCGGCCTGGAATATGCCGCCGGCGTCGGCCGCATCGTCCAGGGCCTGGTGATCATCATCAGCATCTCGGTGGCCATCAGCCAGCTCGAAATCAAGACCGACCTGCTCAACCATGTGATCGTCATCGGCCTGATTACCGTTGGTCTGGCCATTGCATTGGCCATGGGCCTCGGCAGTCGGGAGATCGCCGGGCAGATCATTGCCGGCATCTATGTGCGCGAGCTGTACCAGGTGGGCCAGGAAGTGCGGATTGGCGACGTCGAAGGCCAGATCGAAGAGATCGGCACGGTGAAGACCGTGGTGCTGACCGACGAGGGCGACCTGGTGTCGCTGTCCAACCGCACGTTGCTGGAGCAGCGGGTCAGTAGCCGCTGACCGGGCAAATCCTGCTAATGTATGCCGCCGCAAAACCGCCCCTCCCGGGCGGGCGGCGACGAATACCTGACTGCCGGCCTGATTTGTTTTGAATAAAGTCACCTCGCTGCCCATGCGTTACGACCCCCGCGAACTCACCGATGAGGAGTTGGTGGCGCGTTCGCATGAGGAGCTTTTCCATGTCACCCGCGCCTATGAAGAACTCATGCGGCGCTATCAGCGCACCCTTTTTAACGTTTGCTCACGATATCTCGGGAACGATCGCGATGCGGATGATGTCTGTCAGGAGGTGATGCTGAAGGTCCTCTACGGTCTGAAGAACTTCGAGGGCAAATCCAAGTTCAAGACCTGGCTCTACAGCATCACCTATAACGAGTGCATTACCCAGTATCGCAAGGAGCGACGCAAACGTCGGTTGATGGACGCCCTGAGCCTCGATCCCGTGGAGGAAGCTTCTGAAGAGAAGTCGCCGAAGCCGGAGGAGAAGGGAGGGCTGGACAGATGGCTGGTTCATGTGAACCCCATCGACCGTGAAATCCTGGTGCTACGATTTGTCGCAGAACTGGAATTTCAGGAAATCGCCGACATCATGCATATGGGCTTGAGTGCGACGAAAATGCGCTACAAGCGTGCGCTAGACAAGCTGCGCGAGAAATTTTCAGGCCAGGTTGAAACTTAGCTGGTCGGAAAATTCTCTAACCACTCGGTGAGTTCTGCTAAACTTGCCGACGAGTTGTCCCCCGGATATTGGTGGGGACTGCTTAACAATCACCAGATGGGGATTTAACGGATGAAATTGAAAAACACCTTGGGCTTGGCCATTGGTTCTCTTGTTGCCGCAACTTCTTTCGGCGCTCTGGCACAAGGCCAAGGCGCGGTTGAGGTTGAAGGCTTCTACAAGAAAGAATACTTCGACAGTCAGCGCGACTTCAAAAACGACGGCAACCTGTTCGGTGGCTCGATCGGTTACTTCCTGACCGACGACGTCGAACTGCGTCTGGGCTACGACGAAGTTCACAACGCTCGTGGCGAAGATGGCAAGAACATCAAGGGCTCGAACACCGCCCTGGACGCTCTGTACCACTTCAACAACCCAGGCGACATGCTGCGTCCATACGTCTCTGCTGGTTTCTCCGACCAGAGCATCGGCCAGACCGGCCGTGGTGGTCGTAACGGTTCCACCTTCGCCAACCTGGGCGCTGGTGCCAAGCTGTACTTCACCGACAACTTCTACGCCCGTGCTGGCGTTGAAGCTCAATACAACATCGACCAGGGCGACACCGAGTGGGCTCCTAGCGTTGGTGTTGGCCTGAACTTCGGTGGCGGCTCCAAGGCTGCTCCGGCTCCAGCACCGGCTCCGGTTGCTGAAGTCTGCTCCGACAGCGACAACGATGGCGTCTGCGACAACGTCGACAAGTGCCCTGACACCCCAGCCAACGTTACCGTTGACGCTGATGGCTGCCCGGCTGTTGCCGAAGTCGTTCGCGTTGAGCTGGACGTCAAGTTCGACTTCGACAAGTCGGTCGTCAAGCCAAACAGCTACGGCGACATCAAGAACCTGGCTGACTTCATGAAGCAGTACCCATCCACCAGCACCACCGTTGAAGGTCACACTGACTCCGTCGGTCCTGACGCTTACAACCAGAAGCTGTCCGAGCGTCGTGCAAACGCCGTGAAGCAGGTTCTGACCCAGCAGTACGGTGTTGAGTCGAGCCGCGTTCAGTCGGTTGGCTACGGTGAAACCCGTCCGGTTGCCGACAACGCCACCGACGCTGGTCGCGCTGTCAACCGTCGCGTTGAAGCTCAAGTAGAAGCCCAAGCCAAGTAATTGGTCTGAGCGCTACTGAAAAGCCCGGCTTAGGCCGGGCTTTTCTTTGCCTGCGATTTGCCGATCAGCCTTTCAACAGGACGATCAGCAGGATCAGGTTGAGCAGCAGCGAGAGCAGGGCCAGACCACGCCAGACCTTCAGCGGCTCGCGTTCCAGCAGCGGGCGCGGACGCACCGCCAGTGGCTGGTGCTCGCCCTGTTCCAGCTGCAACAGCCAGTGCTCGGCGGTCTCGAAGCGCTGGTCCGCTTCGCGCGCCACTGCCTGGGCCAGGTTGCGCTCCAGCCATTCCGGCACATCGGGACGCAGGCGTGCAGCACTGGCGGGCGTGCCGAAGCGGGGATGCTGGAAGGCTTCGATCTCGCCATAGGGGTAGTGGCCGGTCAGCAGCCAGAACAGCGTGACCCCCAGCCCGTAGAGATCCTGGCGCACCGATGGCGCTTCTCCCTGGAAGCCTTCCGGGGCGATGAACGATGGGGTTCCGGGCAGGTCGCCGGGATTGTCTTCGGACAGGCCGGGGCAATAGGCCAGGCCGAAATCCAGCAAGCGCACCTGGCCGTCTTCGCCCAAATGCAGGTTTTCCGGCTTGATATCGCGGTGCAGGATATTGCGTCGATGCAGCACGCCCACGGCCCGCAGGCTCTGCCGGGCAATCTCCAGCCATTGCGGCAATGACAGCGGTCCGTGGCGGGCGACATGCTCGGCCAGGGTCGCGCCGGGGTAGTCGCGCATCAGGTAATACAGGTGCTGGCGCTGCTTGCCCGGATGCACCTCGGGGAAACAGCGCCCGGCAACCCGGCGCAGGAACCATTCCTCCATCAGCAACTGCTGCTGCGCGGCCGTGTCCTGTTCGCGTCCGGGTGGCAGGGTCTTCAGCAGCCAGGCTTGGCCCTGATGGTCACTCACTCGGTACAGCAAGGACTGGCGGCTCTGGCCGAGCAGTGACTGCACCCGCCAGCCTTCGAACACCTGGCCGGGGCGCAACGGGGGTGGCAGGGGCCATTCGCGCAGTTGCGCGAGGGTGTCGCCAAGACTGGCGGCCCCCGGTTGCTCGACCCGCACCAGCACGGCGCTGGCATTGTCCTGGCTGCCAGTCAGATGGGCCATGCGCACAAGGGTGGCGGCAGCCTCGTCGAGGTCCTGCGCGTCCCGCAGCACCCCGGCGATCTGCCACTCGTCGAGGGTGCACCAGACGCCGTCGCTCAGCAGGACGAAGGCGTCGCCGCGTTGCACTTCGCCCTCCAGGTAATCCACCAGCAGGTGTTCATCCAGGCCGAGGGCACGCTTGAGCACGTGCTGCATGCCGGGCTGGTCCCAGACATGGTCCTGGCTGATGCGCTGCAGCGTGCCGTCGTGCCAGCGATAGACCCGGCAATCGCCGACATGGGCCAGGGTGAAGCGCTGGCCGCGCAGCACCAGGGCGCTGAGGGTGGTCAGCAGCGGCTGGCCGCCGCCATTGGCCCGCAGCCAGCGGTTCTGTGCCAGCAGCAGGCGATCAAGGGACTGGGCCACGCCCCAGGTCGGTGGCGTGGCGTAGTAGTCCATGGCCAGCGCCTGCAGGCTGGCCCGCGCCGCCAGGCCGCCATCGGCGCACTGGCTGACGCCGTCGGCGAGGGCGAACAGGTAGCCCTTGCTCGCCGCCAGTTCCGCCGCCGGGGTAACCAGGCGCGTGGCGTCCTGGTTTTCCTCCCGCGGGCCGCAGGCGCTGGCCTGGGCGAAGCTCAGGCGCAGGCTCATCAGACCCGTGCCGCGGTCACGGCTGCCGAGCCCCAGGTGGTGCGCCAGCGCCGCTTGACCCCGTGCAGGCCGAACCAGGCCAGCACGCCGAGGCTGGCGAACAGCCACAGGCCCAGCTGGTAGTCGCCGGTGTATTGCTTGATGGTGCCCAGGCCCGCCGCCAGCAGGAAGCCGCCGATGCCGCCGGCCATGCCGATCAGGCCAGTCATCACCCCGATTTCTTGGCGGAAGCGCTGCGGCACCAGCTGGAACACCGCGCCGTTGCCAGCACCGAGGCCGAGCATGGCGCTGACGAACAGCCCCAGCGCTGCCACCGAACTGGGCAGGTTGAAACCTACCGCGGCAATGCAGATCGCCGCCACGCTGTACATCGCCAGCAGGGTGCGGATACCGCCGAAGCGGTCGGCGAGGGCGCCGCCCAGCGGGCGCATCAGGCTGCCGGCGAAGACGCAGGCGGCGGTGTAATAGCCGGCGGTGACCGGACTCAGGCCGTACTGGTCGTTGAAATAGCCGGGCAGGGCGCTGGCCAGGCCGATGAAGCCGCCGAAGGTGACGCTGTAGAAGAACATGAACCACCAGCTGTCACGGTCGCCGAGGGCCTTGAGGTAGTCGGCCATGGCCTTGGGCTTGGGCCGTTGCGGGGCATTGCGGGCAAGCAGGGCGAACAGCGCCAGGGTCAGTACCAGCGGCAGCACGGCGAGGCCGAAGACGTTGTTCCAGCCATAGGCGGCGGCCAGCACCGGGGCCAGCAGGGCGGCGAACACCGTGCCGGAGTTGCCGGCCCCGGCGATGCCCATGGCCTTGCCCTGGTGCTGCGGCGGATACCACTGCGAGGCCAGCGGCAGGGACACGGCGAAGGAGGCGCCGGCAACGCCCAGGAACACGCCCAGCAGCAGGGCCTGTTCGTAGGTCTCGATGCCCATTTTCCAGGCGCAGAACAGCGCGACGATAACGATCACCTGGCCGATCAGCCCGGCGGCCTTCGGCGACAGGCGATCTACCAGGATGCCCATGACGAAGCGCAGCACCGCGCCGGCGAGGATGGGCGTGGCCACCATCAGCCCGCGTTGCTGGGTGGTGAGTTGCAGGTCGGTGGCGATCTGTACTGCCAGTGGGCCGAGCAGATACCAGACCATGAAGCTCAGGTCGAAATACAGGAACGCGGCGAACAGCGTCGGGACATGCCCGGATTTCCAGAAGCTCTTGTTCATTGGACACCTCACGGGGGCTGGAACAAAAAGACGCCGCTTCCCGGCTCGCAAGGGGGCGAGGGGGAGAGCGACGTCTTTGTCGGTGGAATGTGGGGCAACCGCCGTTGGCTACCGGAGGAAGTCAAAGCAAGAGGTGGGCCAGCTCCTACGGGCCCAGCATTTCGCTCATGGCGATGATCTGCTCCGCCACCTGGATCAGCTTCTGCTGCTTGCTCATGGCCTGCCGCCGCATCAGGGTGTAGGCCTGTTCCTCATCGCACTGGCGCATCTTCATCAGCATGCCCTTGGCCAGCTCGATACGCTTGCGCTCCGCCAACTGCTGGTCGCGGGCGTGAAGCTGGGCCTTCAGCGCCTGGTCGCTCTCGAAGCGGGCCATGGCCACGTCGAGGATCGGCTGCAACCGCCGGGCGTGAATTCCCTCGACGATATAGGCACTGACCCCGGCCTGGATCGCCTGGCGCATCACCCCCGGATCATGCTCGTCGGTAAACATCACGATCGGCCGCGGCAGGTCGCGACTGACCAGCACTACCTGGTCCATCACATCGCGCCCGGGTGACTCGGTATCGATCAGGATCACATCCGGACGCACCGTTTCGACGCGTGCTGGCAAATCGATGGTCAGGCACGAGGCCTCGATCACCTCGAAACCGGCCTCCACCAGCGCGGCGTGGAGGCGTCCGACCTTTTTCTCGGTGTCGTCGATCAACAGGATTCGCAACATAAGGGCCGCTCCCGTCAGGCGTCGGACAAGGCATGCAGGCGGAACCCGTGGGCATAGCCCCGAGGATCGCTGCCATCCCAGACCGTTCCGTCGATCAGTTGGCTGCTGCGCATGGAATCCAGCGGGCAGTCGATGCCCAGGCTGGTGGCGGCGTCGCGGTACAGGCCCAACTGCTGGACCTGGCGGGCCACCGCAAGATAATCCGGGTCTTCGCGCAGCAGGCCCCAGCGGCGGAACTGGGTCATGAACCACATGCCGTCGGACAGGTACGGCACCGTGGCCTTGCCGTCGTCGAACAGGCTCAGGCCATGGGGATCGTGCCAGTGGTTGCCCAGGCCGTCCTCGTAGTCGCCGAGCATGCGCGGCTCGATCGCCGCCAGCGGTGCATCGAGATAGTTCGCGGCGCTGAGCAGTTGCGCGGTGGCGCGGCGGTTTTCCGCGCTGGCCTCGATGAAGCGGCTTGCCGCCAGCACCGAGGCCACCAGGGCGCGGGCGCTGTTCGGACATTGCTGTACGAAGTGGCTGTTGCTGGCCAGGACCTTTTCCGGGTGGTCGGGCCAGATCGACTGGCTGGTGGCCAGGGTGAAGCCCATGCCCTGGTTCACCGCATCCGCCGACCAGGGCTCACCGACACAGAAGCCGTCGATGCGCCCGGCCCGCAGGTGGTCGAGCATCTGCGCGGGCGGGACCACCACGCTGTCGACGTCACGCAGGGGGTGGATGCCCTGGCTGGCGAGCCAGTAATACAGCCACATGGCGTGGGTGCCGGTAGGAAAAGTCTGAGCGAAGGTCAGTTTTGTCCGACTTTGGTGCACATGCCGCTTCAGTGCTTCCGGATCGGTCACACCTTGGGCCTGCAAGGCCGGCGACAGGTTGATGGCCTGGCCGTTGTGGTTCAGGCCCATCAGCACCGCCATCGGTGTCGCCGCCACGCCGATGCCCAGGTGCACCGCGTAGGCCAGGCCGTACAGGCAGTGGGCCGCATCCAGCTCGCCACTGAGCAGGCCATCACGCAGTCCTGCCCAGGAGCTTTGCCGCTTGAGGTTCAGGGTCAGGCCATGGGGCTGGGCAAAGCCCTGGGTCGCCGCCACCACCAGCGGGGCGCAGTCGCTCAGGGCCATGAAGCCGATGTTCAGGCTGGTCTTTTCCGGAGCGTCGCTGCCGTGCAGCCAGGCCAGGGGGGAAGAGGAAATATCAGTCATTGCAGTGTCCAGACCTTGCAGGAGGTGGCAAGCCAGCGCCTGCAAGGCGTCATGAGATACCCAGGTTCGTGGCAGCGATCCAAGCAACCCATATGCCAAGCCCCTGTCGCCGCAACCCCGGCGTGGCTATAATCGCCACCTCTTCAAACTCCTGAGCCAAGCCCGCCCATGTATAACCTGGCCCGCCAGCTGTTGTTCAAACTGTCCCCGGAAACCTCCCACGACCTGTCGCTCGACCTGATCGGCGCCGGTGGCCGCCTGGGCCTCAACGGACTGTTGACCAAGGCTCCGGCGCGCTTGCCGGTGACCGTCATGGGCCTGGAATTTCCCAATCCGGTAGGCCTGGCCGCCGGCCTGGACAAGAACGGCGCGGCCATCGACGGTTTCGGCCAGCTGGGTTTCGGCTTCGTCGAGATCGGCACCGTGACCCCGCGTCCGCAACCGGGCAACCCCAAGCCGCGGATCTTCCGCCTGCCTGAAGCCGAGGCGATCATCAACCGCATGGGCTTCAACAACCTCGGCGTCGACAACCTGCTCAATCGCGTACGGGCGTCGAACTACAAGGGCGTGCTGGGCATCAACATCGGCAAGAACTTCGACACCCCGGTCGAGCGCGCCGTCGACGACTACCTGATCTGCCTGGACAAGGTCTACACCCACGCCAGCTACATCACCGTCAACGTCAGCTCGCCGAACACCCCGGGCCTGCGCAGCCTGCAGTTCGGCGACTCGCTCAAGCAGCTGCTCGACGCCCTGGCGGTACGCCGCGAAGAACTGGCCGCAGCCCATGGCAAACGCGTGCCCCTGGCGATCAAGATCGCCCCGGACATGACCGACGAAGAAACCGCACTGGTGGCCACGGCCCTGCTGGAATCGGGCATGGACGCGGTGATCGCGACCAACACCACCCTCAGCCGCGAGGGCGTCGAAGGCCTCAACCATGCCGACGAGGCGGGCGGTCTGTCCGGCGCTCCGGTGCGCGAGAAGAGCACCCACACGGTCAAGGTCCTGGCGGGCGAACTGGCCGGGCGCATGCCGATCATCGCCGCTGGCGGCATCACCGAAGGTCGCCACGCCGCTGAGAAGATCGCCGCGGGTGCCAGCCTGGTGCAGATCTACTCCGGCTTCATCTACAAGGGCCCGGCACTGATCCGCGAGGCGGTGGACGCCATCGCCGCCATGCCGAACCGCTGAAACCCGGGCATAAAAAAGGGCCCCACGAAGGGGCCCCCTGGGCCGAAGCCCGCCGCCCGGATAGGGCGCGCATGTGAAACGGTTATTCGGTTGAAGCTCCTCGATCAGCCAACGGCGTGAACTTCGTTGAGTCTATGGATACCAGCGGTGCCGGTCATGCCATCCCAGTTGTCGCCGCGTCCTTCACGCCAGCCATTGATCCACGCCTGGCGCACGGATGGCAGTGTGAAGGGGCACAGCTCGCGGGATTTGCCGGTGACTCCGTATTGGTAGCCACGTGAAAATGCTCTTTCCAACGGATCACGCTTAAGTCTTCTCATAGGGTACTGCCCTCATTTGTTGACTGTAATGTCCCGTCGGCCTCGTGTGAGGCCGGGCAGATTCGTTCTGCCGGTGTAGCGCCCGCTGCCGGCGTCGCGGGCTGAAGTGTCGTACCGTTGCGGTCACGACCTGATTAGAGTTCTAACCAATAGGGAAGGGCGTGTGAACGAACGTTTTGTCATAAGCACGTAACCTTTCCATGGGTGAGAGGATAAGTAAAAAATTGCTTCGGAAGGGGAGCACGGGTAAAGCCAGCTATTCTCAGGATTTGCCCGGCTTGTAGAGCAAAATGCCATTGCCGAGACCATTTTCCGGCGCGTGCAAATAAATCGACGAAGGGTCGCTTTTAATCCCTTCGGCAACAGAATTTTTCATTCTGCCCGACGATCAAAGCCTTTTTGCCTCCCGCGAAAAGGAAGGTTCCGGGCGGCCCGGCACGCGACGTCGTGCCACTCGGGTGCTTGCCGAAGGCATCCGATCAAACTTCGAAGGGCGATGCGCTCGCTCCTTCACTACAAGGCTGGATTTGACCCATGTCGGACCGTTTCGAACTCTACCTCACCTGTCCCAAAGGCCTGGAAGGCCTGCTCGCCGATGAGGCCCGCGGCCTCGGCCTGGAGGACGTGCGCGAGCACACCTCGGCCCTGCGCGGCTCGGCCGACATGGAAACCGCCTACCGCCTGTGCCTCTGGTCGCGCCTGGCCAACCGCGTGTTGCTGGTGCTCAAGCGCTTCAACATGAAGAACGCCGACGACCTCTACGACGGCGTCCACGACGTCGACTGGGCCGAGCACCTGGACGCCGCCGGCACCCTGGCGGTGGAATTCAGCGGCCATGGCTCGGGCATCGACAACACCCACTTCGGTGCCCTCAAGGTCAAGGACGCCATCGTCGACAAGCTGCGCAACGCCCAGGGCGAGCGGCCGTCGATCGACAAGCTCAACCCCGACCTGCGCGTGCACCTGCGCCTGGAGCGTGGCGAGGCGATCCTGTCCCTCGACCTCTCCGGGCACAGCCTGCACCAGCGCGGCTACCGCCTGCAGCAGGGCGCCGCGCCGCTCAAGGAAAACCTCGCCGCCGCCGTGCTGATCCGCGCCGGCTGGCCGCGCATCGCCGCCGAAGGCGGGGCCCTGGCCGACCCGATGTGCGGTGTCGGTACCTTCCTGGTCGAGGCGGCGATGATCGCCGCCGACATCGCGCCGAACCTCAAGCGCGAGCGCTGGGGCTTCACCGCCTGGCTCGGCCATGTGCCGGCGCTGTGGCGCAAGGTCCACGACGAAGCCAAGGCCCGCGCCGAAGCCGGCCTGGCCCGTCCGCCGCTGTGGATCCGCGGTTATGAAGCCGACCCGCGGCTGATCCAGCCGGGGCGCAACAACGTCGAGCGCGCAGGCCTGAGCGACTGGGTGAAGATCTACCAGGGCGAAGTTGGCACCTTCGAGCCGCGTCCGGACCAGAACCAGAAAGGCCTGGTCATCAGCAACCCGCCCTACGGCGAGCGTCTCGGCGATGAAGCCAGCCTGCTGTACCTCTACCAGAACCTTGGCGAACGCCTGCGCCAGGCCTGCCTCGGCTGGGAAGCGGCGGTGTTCACCGGCGCCCCGGACCTGGGCAAGCGCATGGGTATCCGCAGCCACAAGCAGTACGCGTTCTGGAACGGCGCACTGCCGTGCAAGCTGCTGCTGATCAAGGTGCAACCGGACCAGTTCGTCACTGGTGAGCGTCGCTCCGCCGAGCGCAACCCTGATGAAGAGCGTCCGGCACCGGCCGCCGAGCCGGCGCGCCTGACCGAGGGCGGGCAGATGTTCGCCAACCGCCTGCAGAAAAACCTCAAGCAACTGGGCAAGTGGGCCAAGCGCGAGCACGTCACCTGCTATCGCCTGTATGACGCCGACATGCCCGAGTACGCCGTGGCCGTCGACCTGTACCAGGGCTGGGTGCACGTGCAGGAATATGCCGCGCCGCGTTCGGTGGACCCGGAGAAGGCCCAGGCCCGCCTGTTCGACGCCCTCGCCGCGATTCCGCAGGCATTGGGCATCGACCAGAGCAAGGTGGTGGTCAAGCGCCGCGAGCGGCAGAGCGGCACCCGCCAGTACGAGCGGCAGAACAGCCAGGGGCAGTTCATGGAGGTCAGCGAAGGCGGCGTGAAGCTGCTGGTCAACCTCACCGACTACCTGGACACCGGCCTGTTCCTCGACCACCGCCCGATGCGCCTGCGCATCCAGCGCGAGGCCGCGGGCAAGCGCTTCCTCAACCTGTTCTGCTACACCGCCACGGCCAGCGTGCATGCGGCCAAGGGTGGCGCGCGCAGCACCACCAGCGTCGACCTGTCGAAGACCTACCTGGACTGGGCGCGGCGCAACCTGTCGCTCAACGGCTACTCGGACAAGAACCGCCTGGAGCAGGGCGATGTGATGGCCTGGCTGGAAAGCAACCGCGACCAGTTCGACCTGATCTTCATCGACCCGCCGACCTTCTCCAACTCCAAGCGCATGGAAGGGGTGTTCGACGTGCAGCGCGACCACGTGCAACTGCTCGACCTGGCGGTTGCACGCCTGGCCCCGGGCGGCGTGCTGTACTTCTCCAACAACTTCCGCAAGTTCCAGCTCGACGAGCACCTGCAGGAGCGCTACGCCATCGAGGAGATCAGCGCCAGCACCCTGGACCCGGACTTCGCCCGCAACAGCAAGATCCACCGCGCCTGGCGCATCCAGGCACGCTGAAACAAATGACGCATTCCTGGCTCTCTCGGTCGTGGCTACTGGCTATTATTGAAGAGAGCCGTGAGTGCCGTCACTGGCCGGCGTCGTGAGTGCTTTCCCATGTCGAAGCCTGTCCAGCGCCCGAAGATGCTCGGTTTCATCAGCGAGGAAGTGTCCGCCTGGCTGGTGGCCTTTGTCGCCTTGGTGGTCGGCGGCCTGCTGACCGCCTTGCTCGCCCTTGCGGCGTACAAGCTCTATCAACAGCAACTGGCGCAACGTTTCGAGCTATTGGCCAACGAACGTTACAGCCGGATCGAAGAACGCCTGCAGGACCAGACGCAACGTCTGGATAGCCTGCGGCGTTTCTTCGTCTATGCCCAGGAAATCACCCGCGAAGAGTTCGACGGCTATGTGCGGCCGTTGCTGCATCGCTCCCAGGCTTATTCGTGGGCGCCCCGCATCACCGACGCAGAACGTGGCGCCTTCGAGCAGCGCAACCGTGCCATTCTCGGGCGTGAGTTCGCGATTCGGGAGCTGGTGGAGGGCGGGGTGTTGCAGCCTTCCCAGGTCCGCCCGCTGTATTACCCGGTGCTGTTCAGTCAGACCCTGAACCAATTGTCGCCGCCGTTGGGCTTC
Source organism: Paucimonas sp. (assembly GCA_031253995.1). Lineage (GTDB taxonomy): Bacteria > Pseudomonadota > Gammaproteobacteria > Pseudomonadales > Pseudomonadaceae > Aquipseudomonas. The sequence goes on from JAIRVG010000105.1 coordinate 73,503, forward strand.
GATCTGCTTTCGCAGCCGGTGCGGCGGGATGTCCTGTTGCGCGCGACTACCCCGGGGTCGATGGCGGTTTCCGCGCCGTTCGACCTGCTGGGGGTGGATCCCGCCTATTCCCGCGGAATGCTGATGGTTGCCCCGGTGTACCCGCCGCAACCCACCGGCACCGAGCCCAAGGGCTATGTCATGAGCGTGCTGAGCATGCGCCAGTTGATGGCCGACGGCTTGCCACGTGCCGAGGAAGACAACCTGGTGGTACGTATCCTCGACCTGTCGTCGGCGACCCATCCGGAAGCCCTGTTCCAGTCGGGCAATCCGCTCGCCGACTCGCCGTTGATGGTGCAGAAGGTCCTGCACCTGGCGGATCGCTCCTATCAGTTGAACATGTTCCCCAGCCAGGAATTCCTTCGCGACAACCGTTCCTCGGCGGCCTCGGTGATCGTCGTCGGCGGTCTGCTCAGCCTGTTGCTCAGTGCCTTGCTGTTCATTCTTTTCAGCCAGCGCCAGCGCGCCCTGACCCTGGTCGAGCAGCGCACGGCAGAGCTGCGCATCAGCGAGGAAAGCCTGCGCGATACCCACAACCAGTTGCGCAGCGTGCTGGACGCGGCGACCCAGGTGGCGATCATCGCCACCGACCTGCATGGCGTGATCAGCACCTTCAACGCCGGGGCCGAACGCATGCTCGGCTACACCAGCGAGGAAGTGCTGGGCAAGCTGACCCTGGAAAGCCTGTTGCTGCCCGAGGAAGTCCGCGAACGTGCGCGGCTGATGAGCCTGCACCTCGGGCGCGAGATCGGCACCAGCCAGGCGATGCTGGCGGACAGCGTGCCCAGCGCCGATGAAGAGCCCGGCGAGTGGACCCTGCGGCGCAAGGACGGCAGCCTGCTGCCGGCGAACATGCTGGTGACTGCGGTGCTGGATGAATACGGGTTATGGGTCGGCCACCTGGCGATCTGCATCGACATCACCGAGCGCAAGCGCGTGCACGAAGCGCTGGAGGCCCGGGATCGGCTGCTGGAAAAGCTCACCGCGCAGGTTCCCGGGGGGATCTATCAGTTCCGCCTGAATCCCGATGGTACGTCCTGCTTCAGCTATTCCAGCGAAGGCTTGCGCGATATCTACGAAGTGGAACCGGAGCTTTTGCGCCAGGACGCCACCACGGTGTTCGAGCGCATCCATCCCGACGATCTGGCGCGGGTGCGTTTCTCGATCCGCGAATCTGCCGATCATCTGACGCCGTGGCGCGAGGAATACCGGGTGCAGTTGCCCAAGGCCGGGCTGCGCTGGGTACGCGGTGAAGCGACGCCGGAGCCGCTGCCGGATGGCGGCACCCTGTGGCATGGCTACCTGACGGATATTTCCGACCTGAAGCGGGTCGAGGAGGAGTTGCGGGCCTTGTCGGTCACCGACTCGCTGACGGGTATCCACAACCGCCGCTATTTCCAGGAGCGGCTCAAGGCTGAACTGGAGCGGGCGCAGCGCGGTGGGCAGGACCTGGCGGTGATCATGCTCGATATCGATCACTTCAAGCAGATCAATGACCAGTTCGGCCATGCGGTGGGGGATCTGGTGTTGCAGAGCCTGTGTCAGCGCATCAGTCACCGGTTGCGGCGTACCGATGTGTTCTGTCGCCTGGGTGGGGAGGAGTTCATGGTGTTGTGCCCGGGCAGCAATGCCGCCCAGGCCCACTCGCTGGCGCTGGAGTTGTGGCAGGGGTTGCGCAGCGTGCCGGTGGACGGTGTCGGCCGGGTCACCGCCAGTTTCGGCGTGGCCGGCTGGCGCGCCGGGGAGGGCGCCGACGCCTTGTTGCTGCGGGCCGACTCCGGGGTGTACGCAGCCAAGCAGGGCGGCCGCGATCGGGTCGAGGCCGAGCAGTTCTGATGTTGCACGACCCGCTTATGGAACAACACATAACTCATTGATTTAGCAGGGACCTTGTGGGAGCGGGTCCAGCTCTCGACTTGTGTTCTCTGCGCGGCTGGGTGGACTTCCACAGGTCCGCGCTGGATCAAATCGTTACGGCTGACTCGCGATCGCCGCCTTCGGCTGCTTGTACAGGTCCAGCAACACCTGGTCCAGCACCGCCGAGGCGCCCCATGGACGTGGGTCGTTGAGGATCGCGGTCACCGCCCAGGTCGTACCGTTGCTGTCACGGCTGAAGCCGGCGATGGCGCGCACGGTGTTCAGGGTGCCGGTCTTGATATGGGCTTCGCCGGCCATGGCCGTGCGCTTGAGGCGCTTGCGCATGGTGCCGTCCATGCCGGTCAGCGGCATCGAGCTGATGAACTCGGCGGCATACGGGCTCTTCCACGCGGCCTGTAGCAGGGTCGCCATCTCGCGGGCACTGACCCGTTCTGCACGGGACAGTCCCGAACCGTTCTCCATCACCAGGTGCGAAGCGGTAATGCCCTTCTTCGCCATCCACTGCCGCACCACACGCTGCGCGGCACGGGCATCGTCGCCATCGGCGTCGGTGCGGAAGCGCGCGCCGAGGCTGAGGAACAGCTGCTGGGCCATGGTGTTGTTGCTGTACTTGTTGATGTCGCGAATGATCTCCACCAGGTCCGGGGAGAAGGCGCGGGCCAGCAGGCGGGCGCTCTTCGGCACTTCCTCGACCCGGTCGCGACCCTGGATGCTGCCACCCAGCTCGTTCCAGATCGCCCGCACCGCACCGGCGGCGTAGGTCGGATGGTCGAGCAGCGACAGGTAGGTCTGCGAGTTGCAGCCTTCGCCAAGCTGGCCGGTCACAGTGACACTGACGCCGTCGGCCTGGGTCACCGGGTTGTAGCGCACGTCGCCCGTGCACTTGTTGCCCGGCAAGGCCTTGACCTGGTTGTCGATGCGGATGTTGGCGATCGGCGGCTCCACCGACACCAGCACCCGGCCGCCGTCATTGCGGGCGACGAAGCGCAGGGCCTTGAGGTTGACCAGCAGCGAGTCGGGCTTGACCAGGAACGGCTTGTTCTCGTCGCCACCGTCATCGTTGAACTGCGGCAGTTGCGGCTGGATGAAGTGACTGCGGTCGAGCACCAGGTCGCCGGTGATGGTCTGCACGCCGTTGGCGCGCAGGTCGCGCATCAGCAGCCAGAGCTTCTCCATGTTCAGCTTGGGATCGCCGCCGCCCTTGAGGTACAGGTTGCCGTTGAGCACGCCGTTGCTCAGGGTGCCGTCGGTGTAGAACTCGGTCTTCCACTGGTAGGTGGGGCCGAGCATTTCCAGGGCGGCGTAGGTGGTCACCAGCTTCATGGTCGAGGCCGGGTTGACCGAGACGTCGGCGTTGAAGATGGTCGGGGTGCCGGGGCCGTTGAGCGGGATCATCACCAGCGACAGCGCCGAATCGTCCAGTTTGTTGCTCTTGAGAGCCTGTTGCACCTTGGGCGGCAGGCTGGTGTTGACGGGGGCGGCGTGGGCCGGCAGGGCGAGGGGCAGCAGCAGGCCGGCGAACAGCAGAGAACGGAGGGATGGGGTCATGAGTACTGAAAACCCTGCGCAGGACGGGTGAAATGAAACGGGGCTTTACAGGATGATGGCCCCGATTGAAAAAATGATAGCGCGCATTATGCCCCAAGCCTGGAGCGGCGTGGGTCGGGGAGGGTGGTTTTGTCAGGTTTTGTGTCAGTACCGGCCCTGTCGCGGCAACAGGGTTTGTTTTCGACAGGCATAAAAAAACCACCCCCATGAAGCTCACGGGGGTGGTTTTTCAGCACACGATCACTGGGCGTTGATCGGGGTATCCGGATACCAGGCGTCCAGCAGCGGGCTGATCTCGATGTTGGTCAGCTCGTTGCGGCCTTTCAGCCAGGCTTCAACGCTGGCGCGCTGTTCCTCGGTTACCGAACCGCGCTTGGCCGAGCACACCAGGCCGAAGTCTTCGCCGCCGACATAATCCAGGCCATTGGCGTCCATGGCTTCAGCCAGGAAAGCGTCCAGGAAGGCATCGATCGCCTCGTCGGACAGGTCTTCCTTGAACGCCAGGTTCAGCTCGAAACCCAATTCCTGGAACTCGTCCACACACAGCTTCTTGCGCAGACGACGGGAACGGTTGGTAGCCATGAAAACAATCCTCTGAGTAATTACGGTGCGCAGTCTAACAGCTCGGGCGACAGGATGCCTGCTCTGTCTCGTTTCAGTCCTGACCCTCGTCAACCGGCGCCTCCGGCAGGCTGGCCAGGGTTTGCCGCAGGGTCTCGTCGACTCGCTTCATCTGCTGCAACACCTGGCGCTTGCGCCGCCTGAGCACAGGCTCAGGGGCAAAGCGCGCGCAGACCTCTTCGAGTTTCTCGCAGGCCAGCATCAGGTCTTCGGCCTGGACGATCCGCGCCACCCCGAGTATCTGGTGGGCGACGTTCTTCAGGGGCTGCGGGTTGCCATGGGTATCGATGGCAAGCAGTCGTTGCTGATCCTCCGGGCTGCTGCGCAGCAGGGTCTCCAGCAGGCGGCGCAGTTCCATCGGGCAATCGCCGATGATGGGTTCCAGGCCCTTGAGGTCGAGCCGGGCCGGGGCCCCTCGATTGCCTTGCGCGGCCTGCGGCGAAACCGCGGCCAGGCGCTGACCGAGGGTGTGCAGGCCGATGGGCTTGAGCAGGCAGTCGTCCATCCCTGCCTCCTGGCAGGCGGCATGCACTTCAGGCTGGGCATTGGCGGTGTAGCCGAGGATGGTGCAGGGCGGCCGTTCCTGGTGCCGTTCCTGCTCGCGTACCGCCCGGGTGAACTGGTAGCCGTCCATGCGCGGCATGTTGCAATCGACGATCAGCACATCGAAGCGGCACGCCTGCCAGAGGGCCAGCGCCTGCTCGCCGTTGTCGGCGCAGTGGCAGTGCACGCCGAGGAAATCCAGTTGCTGCGCGACCAGTTGCAGGTTGGCCGGATGGTCGTCCACCACCAGCACCTGCAGGCTGGTGCTGGGCATCGGCGGCGCCAGTTCCTGGGGCTTTGGCTCGGAGGACTCCGGCAGGCTGCGCAGCGGCAGGCTGATACGAATCTCCGTGCCTTCCCCGGGCTTGCTGAACAGGCTCAACCTGCCGCCCATCATTTCGCACAGGCTGCGGCTGATCACCAGACCCAGGCCGGTGCCGCTGCGGGCCTGGGGGCTGTCCGGTTCGACCTGGGCGAACGGCTGGAACAGGCGCTGCTGGTCGTCGGCGGAGATACCGATGCCGGTGTCGCACACCGACACCTCCAGTTGCAGGTCGTCGCGGCTGGCGTCGCCGGTGGTGGGCAGGCTGGAGATGGCCAGGTCGAGCTTGACCTGGCCCCAGGTGGTGAACTTGATCGCGTTGCTCACCAGGTTGGACAGGATCTGCTTGAAGCGCAGGGGGTCGAGCAGCACGTCGCGGTGCGCGGTGCGGGAAATCGCCAGGCTCAGCTCCAGGCCCTTTTGCCGGGCCAGGCCGTCGAACACCTGGCCTACCGACTGCACCAGCTCCGCCGGGTTGACCCGCTCCGGGCAGAGGTTGAGGTGGCCGGACTCGATGCGGGCGATGTCGAGGATGTCGCCCATCAGCGACAGCAGGTCCTGCGCCGAGCGGTAGGCGACCTCCAGTGCCGGGCGGTCCATGTCCTGGTTATCGGAGCGTTTCAAGGCCAGTTCGAGCATGCCGATCAGCGCGTTCATCGGCGTGCGGATCTCGTGGCTCATGGTGGCGAGGAACTTGCTCTTGGCGCGATTGGCGGCATCGGCCTGTTCCTTGGCCAGGCGCAGGTCCTGGATCAGCCGGCGGCGATCGCTGATGTCCAGCCAGCCACCGATGATGCCCCTCACCTCGCCGAGGGAATCGCGGTAGGGCAGGACCCAGTGGTAGATGGTCCGTTCGACATTCTTGAGCAGCAGTGGCCGGTCGATGATCAGTGGCATGCCTTCGTTCATCACCCGCAGGTAGTCGGACTGGATCTTGCGCGCATCGTCGTTGTCGCCCAGGGGAGCCGCGTGGATCGACTTGCCGAGCACGGCGTCGAGCTCGACGCCCAGGGCTTGCAGGTAACTGTCGTTGCAGGTCTGCAGCAGGCCGTGGCGATCCCGCACGTAGATCGGGTGGGGCGTGCCGTTGACCATGGCGCGCATGAATTCCAGCTGGTCGTTGAGGGCCCGTTCGGCCGCTTCGCGCTGCTTTATCTGGCGCCGCATCCAGGCGTTCCAGGCCAGGGACAGGAGCAGCAGGACCAGGGTGCCGAGGATGATCTTGAGGATCGCCTGCTGGTGGTTCTGCCAGTAGGAGTAGGTGCCCCCGTCGTAGCCACGCCAGCGGCTGTTGATGTTGCCCATCTCCTCGGGAACGATGCTGGTCAGCGCCTTGTCGAGGATCGAGGCAAGTTCGGTGGCATTGCGCGAGGTGGCGAGGGAGAACGTCGCCGGGACGTCGCTGACCGTGGCGCGGATCACCAGGTCGCGTTGGGTGGTGAGGTTGAAGTTGGCATTGATCAGCGCCATGACCATGCCGTCCACCTGGCGGTGCACCAGCATGCTCGCCGCCGTGGCCGCATCCTCGGTGGACACCAGCTGGATGTTCGGATAGCGCTGGCGCAGGCCTTCGTTGAGCAGGTTGCCGCGGGTCACCGCCAGGCGCCGGCCCTGCAGTTGCTCAAGGGACCTGGGCGCGTCCTTGCCGTCACGGGTGACCAGGACATAGGAGTTTTCCAGGTAGGGGCGGCTGAAGGTCAGCTCGGCCTCCCGCTCCGGGCTGGTGGAGATGACCGCGATCAGGTCGGCGTGGCCATGCTCGACCTGGTCGAGCATGTCGCTGATGCCATTGCTGCGCTTGATTTCGAAATGCAGGCCGGTACGCAGGCGGATCAGTTCCAGCAGGTCGGCGGCGATGCCCCGCAGGTTGCCGGACTTGTCGAAGAAGGTCAGCGGCGCAGCGTGTTCGTCGACCGTGACCCGCACCACCGGGTTTTTCTCCAGCCACTGTTCCTCGCTGGGTGACAGCTGCAGCTTGCGGTCGGTCAGCAGGATGCTGCTGCCTGCGCTCCAGCGCTGGAAGATGCTGGCGCGGGTGGTGCTGGTGACGGCTTCGAGGGTCTTGTTGACCAGGGTCAGGAGGACCTGGTTGCTCTGGTGCACGGCGAAGCCGAAGCCCGTGGCCTCGTGCTTGGCGAAATTGGCCATCTTCAGGTTGCGCAGGTGGCTCTGGTTGAGCAGGTAGTGGGTCGACAGGGTGTCGCCGAGGAACACGTCGGCCTGGTCGAAGGCCACCGCGTTGAGGGCATTGTGGTAGGCACTGTAGGTGCGGATGCTGGCATGGGGATAGGTGGCGCGCACTTCGGCGAGCGGCAGGTAGTGCTCGATCATGCTCAGGCGCAGGCCTTGCAGGCCGGTGTCCAGGGGCCGGGTCTCGTTTTCCCGGGTCACCAGCACCGGCTGGTCTTCGGCATAGGGTTGCGAGAGGTCCACACCCTGCACCGCCAGGTCGTAGCTGTTGGCACTGCCGAGCAGGTCGATGTCGCCGTTCACCAGCGCCTGCAGCGCCAGGTCGCGACTGGGGAAGCGGCGGATCTTGATCGGCAGGCCGAGGGTGGCGCCGAGCAGCCCGACATAGTCTGCGGTGACCCCCTCGTAGTCGCGGCCGCTGGCGGTCATGTCGAACGGCGGATAGTCCGGCGCCGAGGTGCCCAGCACCAGTTCGCGGCGGGTGTGGACCCAGGCCTGCTGGGCGGGCGTCATGGAGATCCGCAGCGGCACCTGGGCGCTGCGGCTGAGCAGCTTGAACGTGTCTTGTGCGCCGTCGTCCGCCAGTGCCCGGCCCAGGCCGACGATCAGCAGCAGGCCGGACAGGAGGACCTTGGCGAGCATGGCGGCCTTCATACCAGTTCGTTGCGTTTGGCCATTTCGATCAGTTCCACGAGGGAGCGTGCCTTGAGCTTCTGCATCAGACGTTTCTTGTAGGTACTGACGGTCTTGTTACTCAGGAACATGCCTTCGGCAATTTCCTTGTTGCTCCTTCCCTGGGCAAAAAGTTGCAAGACCATCAACTCGCGATCATTGACCGATTTGAACAGTTCAATTTCTTGCGAGATTTCAACCTGTTGGCGAAACGGGACGATCGCCTGGCTGGGGAAGTAGTTATATCCGGAAAGTACCGCCTTGATGGCACTTAGCAATTCACTCAGGTCTTCCTGTTTGCACACATAGCCACAGGCGCCGGAGAGCATGCAGCGAATGGCGAACAGTGCGGGGGATTGTGCGGTGAGCACGAGGATCTTCAGTGACAGCGACATGGTATTGAAGCGCGACAGCACTTCCAGGCCGTCCAGCCGGGGGATACCGATATCGAGGATGACCAGGTCCGGGGGGCTTTCGCGGACCATCTGCATGGCGTCGACGCCGTTATCGGACTCGCCGGCGATCCGATAGCCTTCGTTCTCCAGCAGCATTCGCAAGGCCAGGCGTATGACAGGGTGGTCATCGACGATAAATACAGAGTGCATGCTCAATCTTCCAAAGGAACTCATGGTGAAGGCGGCACCATAGCCCAGATGAGAAGCCTGTACATAAATAGAGTGGGGTTGAGCTTTAATATAGGAATTTTCCTACTTTGTATTTTCTAATCGGCTACAAAGTTGCTTGTGAAGACTCCCTGTTCATTGTTGGAAGATGCAGGCAAACAGCCATATTCCAGTTCGCACCACCCGTCCCGCGAACGGGGCCGGGTGGCAGGAGCAGAACTCAGATCGGGCTGGAGCGTCCGGTCATTTCCCGGGCCATTTCGCTGGCGTAGCTGTCGGTCATCCCGGCGATGAAATCGATCATGCGCAGGAAGGCGCTGTGCAGCGAGGCGTTCGGGTCGGGGGCGTTGTTGCCGAGCAGGTCGAGGATGCGCCGGTGCTTGAACGACGGCGTGCGCCCGCCGTGCTGTTCGAGGGCGGCGCCGCAGAAGGAGTTGAGGAGGATCTCAAGGGTGGTGTAGGCGCCGATCTCGTGCAGGGTCTTGCGCTTGTCCTGGAAGATCTTCTTGCGGGCGATGTCCTTGGCCTGCAGCACGCAGCGCTTGGCCGGGCCGTCCATGTGCTCCACCAGGTCGCCCTGCAGGGTGCCCGCCAGCAGCGCCGGCTGCTGGTCGACGAAGGCCCGCGCGGCGGCGTTGGTCAGGTGCTCGATGGCCTTGCCGCGGAGGATCGCCAGCTTGCGCCGCCGCGAATCCTGCGGACCGAGCTGGCGATAGGTTTCCGGCAGGTCGTCGCCCACCAGGCCGAGCAGCAGGGCCTCGACCTCGGTGTAGTCGAGCAGGTCCATCTCCAGGCCGTCTTCCAGGTCGATCAGGGCATAGCAGATGTCGTCTGCCGCCTCCATCAGGTACACCAGCGGATGGCGCGCCCAGCGCTGGTTTTCCAGGAGTGGCAGGTCGAGCTTGTGGGCGATCTGCTCCAGCAGCGGCAACTCGCTCTGGTAGCAGCCGAACTTGTGTTTCTTGTAGCCCAGGGCATCGGCGTGGCGTGCGGTCCAGGGGTACTTGAGGTAGGTGCCGAGGGTGGCGTAGGTGAGGCGGGTGCCGCCGTCGAACTGGTGGTACTCCAGCTGGGTGAGCACGCGGAAACCCTGGGCATTGCCTTCGAAATTGAGGAAGTCGGCGCGCTCGGCGTCGCTCATGGCGTCGAGCCAGCCGCGCCCGGCGGCCTGCTGGAACCAGTGGCGGATGGCGTCCTCGCCAGAATGACCGAAGGGCGGGTTGCCGATGTCGTGGGCCAGGCAGGCCGACTGCACGACCATGCCCAGGTCGCTCGGCTCGCACCAGTCCGGCAGGCATTCGCGCAGGGTCTCGCCGACGCGCATGCCCAGCGAACGGCCGACGCAGCTGACCTCCAGCGAGTGGGTCAGGCGCGTGTGGATATGGTCGTTGCTGGTGACCGGGTGGACCTGGGTCTTGCGCCCCAGGCGGCGGAAGGCGCCGGAGAAGATGATGCGGTCGTGGTCCTTGTGGAACGGACTGCGGCCGAGTTCTTCGGAGCTGTGCAGGGTCTTGCCGAGGCGTTCGCGGGTGAGCAGGGTGTGCCAGTCCAAGGCCGGTTCTCCATGGCGGATTCAAGGGCCTAGCTTCCCGTGTCGGGCCCTTGACCGCAAGTTCAAAGTCCGGCGGCGTCCACGTCGATCAACAACAGGCGGCGCCCGCCGTCGAAGAACTGCCCGGCGGTGAGGCAGTACTGGTTGCTGGTGGCGTCGCGGTAGGTGCTGGAGAGGATCAGCCGGCGCTCGGTCCAGCCCTCGGCGAGCAGGTGATGGAAGTACGGGCGCCACGACCAGTTGTGCCCCAGGTAGCTGGAATCGACATGCCAGCCTTGCTGGCGCCATTCCAGGTTGGGTGTCAGCTGGGTGCCGTGGGGATCGCAGAGGAAAAAGCGCAGCAGCCAGGGGTAGGCCTGCAGGTCGGGGAGTTTTTCCAGCGGCGCGTTGCTCAGCACCCACTGCTGCAATTGCGGCATCAGCTCCACCAGTTGCTGGCGCCGCTGCATCCACCGCCCCCGTTCCGCCAGCTTGTCCTGCACGTACTGCTCGCGCAGGCGGGCGAAGCGTTCGGAGAAGGTCTGTGCCGCAAAGAACCCCGGTTCGGCGCCGGCGAAGAGAAAACCTTGCAGGTAGCGGGCGCCGCATTCCAGGGCGAAATTCAGTTCGGCCTCGGTTTCCACGCCCTCGGCGATGATCCAGCAGCCGGTCTTCTCGGCCATCTGCGCCAGGGCCTTGACCACTTCGCTGCTGGGCCCGCCGCGGGCAGCGGCCTGGAACAGGCGCATGTCCAGCTTGAGGATGTCCGGCTGCAGCGACAGCACCCGGTCCAGTTGCGAGTAGCCGGCGCCGAAGTCGTCGATGGCGACCCGCGCGCCGGCCTCGCGGTACTGCTTGACCACCATGGCCAGGCGCTCGCGGTCGCCGCCGGTCTCGGTGATCTCGAATACCACGCGGCGCGGATCGATACCTTGCTGGCGCAGTTGGGTCAGGCTCGGCAGGGGTTCGCCGGGTTGCAGTTCGCTGACCCAGCGCGGGGAAATGTTGAGGCTCAGGAACCAGTCTTCCGGGGCCTGGTGAAAATGCTTGAAGGCCTGTTCCCGCAGGGTCCGGTCGAGTTGCAGCAAGTCGGCGCTGGGGATGTGCGGATCGTTGAACAGCGGGCCCACCGAACGCAGCGTGCCGTCAGCCTGGCGCAGGCGGCCCAGGGCTTCGACGCCAGCGATACGGCCAGTGGCGGTGTCGATGAACGGCTGGAAACAGGCGAGCGGTTGCTCGTCGGACACGGCGACTCCTTGTTGTTCTGGACGCTGAAGGGCGGTACGGACCGCCCGGTCATCGTTTTGCAAGAATGTCGCCAGTTCGGTCAGGGACGCTTGGGCGGCTGCTGCATGAAAAGGCGAATAAGTGGCAGAAGGCTACTGGTGAGGCTGGTGAGCCGCGCCAGGTTGCCACTGCGCGCACCCTTGCCGGTAATGAAGCCGAGCAGGACCACCGCGCCGATGCCCCACAACGGCGCATGCTTGACCCCGAGCCCGCCTTGCAGGCTGTCGCCCATGCTGCGCAGGCGGGTCAGGGGTTGCAGGGCGTTGCCGGCTTCGTGGCGGATTTCCTGGCGATGCATCTCCAGGCGCAGGCGCACCATGGCCTTGCGCAGCTCGCGGCGGTCGTTGGTCTTGGGCAGTTCAGGCAGGCTCATGGCAACAGGCGCTCCCGGTCCTTGGCGAGTTCTTCGAGGGTGCTGCTGAACGGCGACAGCTCGTCATACACCGCGGCTCTCAGGCGTACCGCGCAGAACAGCGCGGCCGCACCATAGAACACGCAGAGGCCGATGATGCCGGCCAGGCGGTAGGTGTCCCACAGCAGCACCAGCAGCAGTGCCGACAGCGCGGTCAGCAGCAGCAGGGCGAAGACCAGTGCCAGGCCGGCGAACAGCAGCAGGTTGAGGGTGGTGCGTTTCTGCTCCTGCAGTTCGATGCCGAACAGTTCGACATGACCATGCAGGAGTCCGAGGATGGCGGCACCAAGGCGCCGCGAGGATGAACCGGGGGTTTGGTTTTCCATGCCCCGGACCTCAGCGCCGACTGGCCAGCAGACCGATCAGGAAGCCCACGCCGGCCGCGATGCCGATGGATTGCCAGGGATTGTTCTGCACGTAGTCCTCGGTGCTGGTCAGCGCCGCCTGGCCGCGATCACGCAGGTCCTGGTTGGTCTGCTGCAGGGTTTCCCGGGCGCGCAGCAGGTTGTCGTGGATCTGCGCGCGGAGTTCGTCCGCCTGGTCGCCGGCGAGGGTGGCGGTGTGTTCGAGGAGCTTCTCGGTGTCGCGTACCAGGGTCTGGAAATCGGCCATGAGGATTTCCTGGGCGGTCTGTGCCTGTTTGCTGGCCATACGGTTCTCCATGAAAAGGGTGGGCAGTTGAGTTTCGAGTGCCGGGTGTCGCCGAAGGTTCAGTGCGGGGGCGCTGGTACAGCAATTGCTTCGCTGTGGTGCGTCTGGCCGGGCGCCTGCGCCGTTAACGGGCGCAGGCCCGTCTGGCCGGCCGTTCAACCATAACTCAATTCAAGACAAACCCAGGAAAAATCACCTCGTGCGGGGTGGAAGGGCATCGGGCTGATCCAGTCTGGTGCGACCAGGAGGGCCTTCGAACCGCTTTGGTGCTTTTTTCGTTCAGCAGGTCTGCCGACGTCATGGAAAATTTGCAAAGCGCCGTGGACTCCCTTGTCCAGGGTTCCAATACCGTCTTCATCCTCCTCGGCGCGGTCATGGTCCTGGCCATGCACGCCGGTTTCGCCTTCCTCGAAGTGGGCACCGTGCGCCACAAGAACCAGGTCAACGCGCTGTCGAAGATCCTCAGCGACTTCGCCGTGTCGACCCTGGCCTACTTCTTCATCGGCTACTGGGTGTCCTACGGTACCCACTTCCTGCACCCGGCGGCGACCCTCGGCGCCGAGCATGGCTATGGTCTGGTGAAGTTCTTCTTCCTGCTGACCTTCGCCGCGGCGATCCCGGCGATCATCTCCGGCGGTATCGCCGAACGGGCACGCTTTGCCCCGCAACTGTGCGCGACCTTGCTGATCGTCGCCTTCGTCTATCCGTTCTTCGAAGGCATCGTCTGGAATGGCAACCTGGGAGTGCAGGCGTGGCTCGCGGCGACCTTCGGCGCCGGCTTCCATGACTTCGCCGGCTCCGTGGTGGTGCACGCCATGGGTGGGTGGCTGGCGCTGGCGGCGGTACTGCTGCTCGGCCCGCGCAACGGGCGTTATCGCGAGGGGCGGCTGGTGGCTTTCGCGCCGTCGAACATTCCGTTCCTGGCCCTGGGGTCGTGGATCCTGATCGTTGGCTGGTTCGGCTTCAACGTGATGAGCGCGCAGACCTTGCCGGCGGTGAGCGGGCTGGTGGCGGTGAACTCGCTGATGGCCATGGTCGGGGGCACCGTGGCGGCGTTGCTGGTTGGCCGCAACGACCCGGGCTTCCTGCACAACGGCCCGCTGGCCGGGCTGGTGGCGATCTGTGCCGGTTCCGACCTGATGCACCCGGTGGGTGCGCTGGCCACCGGGGCGGTGGCGGGGGCGTTGTTCGTCTGGTGTTTCACCGCGACGCAGAACCGCTGGAAGATCGACGATGTGCTGGGGGTGTGGCCGCTGCATGGCCTGTGCGGGGTGTGGGGCGGGATCGCCTGCGGCATCTTCGGGCAGGAGCTGCTGGGTGGGCTGGGTGGCGTGAGCCTGGCCAGCCAGCTGATCGGCAGCTTCGCCGGAGTCGTGGTCGCGCTGGCGGGCGGGTTCATCGTGTATGGCGCGATCAAGGCCATGCATGGACTGCGTTTGAGCCAGGAAGAGGAGTACTACGGCGCGGACCTGTCGATCCACAAGATCGGGGCGACCAGCCAGGACTGATCTGCAGATCGGACGCCGCGTGTGCGGCGCCCGATCCCAAGGGCACTAGCGCCCGGCCAGCAACCTCGCCTCACACGCCTTGATCGCCGCCATCGGCCCGCACACCAGCACCGAATCCCCGGCATGCAGGCAGGTGCCGGTGTTCAGCGCCAGCTCGTTGCCATTGCGCTGCACCGCCTGCAACTCCACACCCAGCTGTTCCAGGGTCAGGTCATCCAGGCGCCGCCCGCAGGCGAAGGCGGTGGCTGGCAGTTGCACCGCATGCATCAGCACCTTCGGCTGCCCCTCGCTGTCCACCATCTCGGTCTGCGCCCCCTGGTAGAAACCCTGCAGCAGGCGATAGCGGCTCTGCCGCACTTCTTCCACGGTCTGGCGCACCCGCTCTTGCGGCACGCCCAGCATCACCAGGGCATGGGACGCCAGCATCACGCTGGACTCAAGCACCTCCGGTACCACCGCGCTGGCACCGGCGGCGCGCAGTTCGTCCCGCAGGCTGTCGTCGCGGGTGCGCACCAGGATCGGGATCTGGCTGTTGCGATGACGTGCCGCCTTGAGCACGCTCATCGCCACCTCGGTGTTGTCCACCGCGATCACCAGCAGTCGCGAACGCTCAAGGCCGACGGCTTCCAGCAATTCCCCGCGTCGCGAATCGCCGTAGTGCACGCAGCTCTCGCCCGCGGCGGCTTCCTGGACCCGCACCGGATCATCGTCCAGGGCAATGAAGGTCAATTGTTCACGGCGCAGGAAACGTCCGATGGACTGTCCGACCCGGCCATAGCCGCAGATGATCACGTGGCCGTCGATGCCCGCGCTGCGAGCTTCGATCTCTTCCAGGTGCACTTCTTCGTTGGGCTTGCGGTGCAGGCGCAGGGCGATGGCCGGCGCGGCGCGCAGCAGCAGCGGGGTGACCAGCATCGACGAGAAGGTCGCGGCCAGCAGCAGGTGTCCCAGTTCTTCCGGCAGCAGGCTGCTCTGTTGCATCTGCGCCATCAGGGCGAAGCAGAATTCGCCGCCCTGGGCCAGGGCCAGGCCGCTGCGCCAGGCGGTTTCCGCGTCACTGCCACGAACCCGCACCAGGGCCGCCACCACGCAGCCTTTCAACAGCAGCAGGCCCAGGGTCAGGCCGAGGATCTCCAGGCCATGGCTGGCGAACAGCTGCAGGTCGATGAGCATGCCGATACTGACGAAGAACAGGCCCAGCAGGATGTCGCGGAACGGTCGGATATCCGCCTCGATCTGGTGCCGGTAGTTGCTTTCGCCCAGCAGCATGCCGGCCAGGAACGCACCCAGTGCCGGCGACAGGCCGAGCAGGTGGGTGAGCCAGGCGGTGAGCAGGACGATCACCAGGGCCAGCAGGACGAACAGTTCCGCCGAATGCGAGCTGGCCACTTCGTGGAACAGCCGTGGCAGCAGCCAGCGGCTGGCCAGCAGCAGGCCGACGAAGAGCACCACGGTCTTGGCCAGGGTCAGCGGCAGGGCCCAGTACCAGGCCTGACCGCTTTCCCCGGCGAACACCGGGACCAGGGTCAGCAGCAGCACCGCCACCACGTCCTGGAACAACAGCACGCCGATGGCGTTCTGGCCGTGACTGCTGAAGATCTCGCCCAGGCTGGTCAGCTCCTTGGACACGATGGCCGTGGACGACAGCGCCAGGCCGCCGCCGAGCAGCAGCGCCGCGGTACTGGGCATGCCCAGCAGCGACAGCATCCCGGCCAGCAATACCCCGGTGCAGACCACCTGCAGGCTGCCCAGGCCAAACACCACCCGGCGCAGGGCGAGCATCTTCGACAGGGAGAACTCAAGGCCCAGGGAAAACAGCAGGAACACCACGCCCATTTCCGCCAGGTCCGGCAGTTCCTCGCTTTCGTTGACCCAGTCCAGCGCCGTCGGGCCGACGAACAGGCCGACGCACAGGTAGCCCAGGACCGGCGGCAACTGCAGCCGGCGGAAGACCGCGATGACGACCAGCGACGAGGCCAGGATGATCAGCAGGTTTGCGAACACAACCACACACTCCCTGTAAAAAAACAGCAAAAAACGTCTAGCCTACAGCGACCGCAAAGCGCGGCGATTGATCCAGGTCAATCTTTTCCCCTCTGCCGGACGCACCTCGACGGGGTTGGGGTCGAGTCCTAGAATGTCCACTTCGTTTATTTCGTATCGGTATTTTTCATGCTTCCTGAATGCCAATTGTTCGGCACCCTGGGCTGCCACCTGTGTGAAGTGGCCGAGGCCTTGCTCATGCCGTTCGTCGAGCATGGCCTGCTGGTGGAGCTGGTGGACATTGCCGAGGACGAGGCCATGGTCGAGCGCTACGGCCTGCGCATACCGGTGCTGCGGCGTTGCGACAGCGGCGCGGAACTGAACTGGCCGTTCGATGCCGACCAGGTGGTGGCCTTCCTCGGGTGACACCCCGGGTTCACATCTTGATGCACAAGGACGCATGCATCGTTCCGGAGGCGGTTGGAGAATCCCCGATTCCAACGCCAAAGGAGTGGCACGCATGTTTCTCACCCCGCATTTCACCCTCGCCGAAATGACCGCCTCGCAGGTCGCCAATCGCGAGGGCCTGGACAACACCCCCGACAGCCAGACCATCGCCAACCTCATCGAACTGTGCAAGACCCTCGAACAGGTGCGCAGCCTGGTCGGCCAGCCCTTGCTGGTCAGCAGCGGCTACCGCAGCGAAGCCCTCAACCGCCGGCTCGGCGGTTCCGTCTCCAGCGCCCACGTGCTCGGGCTTGCCGCCGACATCATGGCGGTCAGCCTGACGCCGCGGCAGCTGGCACAGCGCATCATGGACAGCCCATTGGGGTTCGACCAGCTGATCCTCGAATTCGATGGCTGGGTGCACCTGGGCCTCGCCGAAAACCGGCAGCGCCGCCAGGTGCTGACCATCCGCCAGGGCACCGGCTACCTGCCGGGCCTGCAATGAATCGCGCCGTCGATTGACGTCCAGGTCGTGCGCCTCCTATGCTGTATAAAGATACAGTATGCGAGGCGGACGCTTTCATGTCCGGAGAAGAATCATGGTCAACGTCGAACAATTGAAATCCAGCGTCAACCGCATGTCCGCACAAGAGGTCGACGAGGCCGTGCGCGAGTTGCGCCAGGACGGCCTGGTCACCGACGACCGCACGCCGTTCGGCAAGGTCCACTTCAACACCTGCTTCGCCGAAATCGAGGCTTTGTTCCAGCGTGCCGGCTTCCACCGGCCGCTGGACGTGGTCGGCTACGAGGGGCAGGCCTATGCGCTGTACGACGCCAGCCGCTGGGAGGCGGTGGCGGTGCTGCGCTGGTTGAAGGCAACCTGCGAAGGCGCGCCGATGGAGGCTGGCTGAGGCGCCGGGCATGCCGGATAATGGCCGGTCCTTCACGTTGCGAGTGTGTCCATGAGTTCCTTCGATCCGGCCAAGCATCAGGCCAGTACCGTTTGCCTGCCGCCGGGCAACTGGGCCACCGTGCTGGACTGCCTGTGCGAGCATTTCCAGGCGATCGGCCGCGACGCCTGGCTCGATCGCTTCGCCCGCGGCCGGGTGCTGGATGCCCAGGGGCAGCCGCTGGCGCTCGATCATCCCTATCGCCAGGGGCTGCGAATCCACTATTTCCGTGAGGTGCCGAACGAGAAGCCGATTCCGGTGCTGGAAAGCATCCTGCATGTCGACGAGCACCTGGTGGTGGCGGACAAGCCGCATTTCCTGCCGGTGACGCCGACCGGCGAATATGTCGAGCAGACCTTGCTGCGTCGCCTGATCCGGCGCCTGGACAATCCTCACCTGGTTCCCCTGCACCGTATCGACCGGCACACCGCCGGGCTGGTGCTGTTTTCCGCCAACCCGCAGAGTCGTTCGGCGTATCAGCAGTTGTTCCCGACGCGGCGTATCGACAAGCACTACCAGGCGATCGCGCCAGCCTTGCCCGGTCTGCAGTTTCCCTTGGTGCACAAGAGCCGGATGGCCAATGGCGAGCCGTTCTTCCGCATGCGCGAGGTGGCGGGGGAGAGCAATAGCGAGACCGTGGCGGATGTGCTGGAGCGCAATGGCGAACTGTGGCGCTACGGGTTGTCGCCGGTGACCGGCAAGACCCACCAGCTACGGGTGCACATGGCGGCGCTGGGGGCGCCGATCTGCAACGATCCGTTTTATCCGGAGGTGGTGCAGGGGGAGGATGATTTTGCGAAGCCGTTGAAGCTGCTGGCGAAGAGCCTGCGCTTCAGTGATCCGTTGAGTGGGGAAGAGCGGTATTTCGAGAGCCGTCTTGAGCTTGATTGGTGACCTCAAACGGCTGGCTTGCCTGACGAAAAAAAGGCCCGGAAGAGTGATCTTCCGGGCCTTTCTTCATTCCAGCCGACTTCAGCGGTTGAACCGCTCCACCAGCGAATACTGGGTCGTCGCGGTATGCGTCAGCTCTTCGCTGAGTTGCGCCGAATGCTGCGCCTGCTCCGAGGTCTGGTCGGCCAGGGCGGCAATGGTGCTGATATTGCGGCTGATCTCCTCGGCCACCGAACTCTGCTGTTCGGTCGCGGCGGCAATCTGCGTGGCCATGTCGGTGATATTGGCCACCGCCTCGCTGATCCCCACCAGCGCCTGGTCGGCTTCCATCACCCGCTGCACGCCTTCCTCGGCCTGGCGATGCCCGGCTTCCATGGTCTGCACGGCATTGCTGGCGGTCTGCTGCAGCTTGGCGATCAGGCCATGGATCTGCCCGGTGGACTCGCTGGTACGTTGCGCCAGCTGGCGCACTTCGTCGGCGACCACGGCGAAGCCGCGGCCCATCTCGCCGGCACGGGCTGCCTCGATGGCGGCGTTGAGCGCCAGCAGGTTGGTCTGGTCGGCAATGCCCTTGATCACATCCACCACGCCACCGATCTCGTCGCTGTCACGGGCCAACTGGGTAACGGTCTGGCCGGTTTCACCCACGGCAGTGGACAGGCGCTGGATGGCGTCGCGGGTTTCCCCGGCGATGCTGCGGCCACGGTCGGTCAGGCGGTTGGCTGCCTGGGTGGCATCCGCGGTGCGCTGCACGTGGTTGGCCACTTCCTGGGTGGTGGCGGCCATCTGGTTGACCGCGGCGGCGACCTGCTCGGTCTCGACCCGCTGGCGCTCCAGGCCCGACGAGCTGTTGTGGGCCAGGGCGTCGGATTGACGGGCCTGCTCGTTGAGGTGTTCGGCGGTGTCCTGCAGGCGGGTCAGGCAGGTCTTCAGGCGCGCGTCCTGGCTGAGCATGGCCATTTCCAGGCGGGCCTGGACGCCGCGGCTGTCGGTGTACATCTGCGCGATCAGAGGGTCGGAGGTGGTCTGTTCGGCCAGGCGCAGCAGGCGCTTGAGGCCGCGCTGCTGCCAGCTCAGGCCCAGCAGGCCGAGCGGTACGGACAGGGCGGCGGCGAGGGCGAAGCCCCAGGAATGGCCCAGCCAGATGCCGATGAGGAAGCCGATCTGGCTGATCATGATGAAGGGCAGCCAGTCCTGCAGGATCGGCAGCCACTTGTCGCGGCGCGGGATGGCCGCCTTGCCGTCGTTGATGCGCTTGTACAGGGCTTCGGCGCGGCGTACCTGCTCGGCAGTGGGCTTGACCCGCACCGACTCGTAGCCGACCACCTGGTTGCTCTCGAAGATCGGCGTGACGTAGGCGTTGACCCAGTAATGGTCGCCGGACTTGCAGCGGTTCTTGACGATGCCCATCCACGGCAGGCCCTGCTTCAGGGTCGTCCACATGTGGGCGAAGACCGCCGCCGGCACGTCGGGGTGGCGAACCAGGTTATGCGGGGCCCGCATCAACTCTTCGCGCGAAAAACCGCTGATCTCGATGAAGGCGTCGTTGCAGTAGGTAATGACACCCTTGGCATCGGTAGTCGAGATCAACCGTTGTTGGGCAGGGAAAGTCCGTTCTCTCTGGGTAATCGGCTGGTTGTTACGCATAAGCTGTTCAATCCGCAAGGCTTTCGTGTGATATCGGCAACTACACGAAATAATTGAATGAATATTTGGTTTTTATTGATCTTGCTCAATATTCGCCAAGGCCGCCTGAGCTATGGGAAGTCGTCATGTTCAGGTTATTTGCGCGCATTCTTTCACATTTTCGCAACATAAGTCAGTCAGTGACCGACGGTTCATGGAATTGCCTTGAGGGGGTAGGTGAACAGCGTGAAATGGGCGAGATTCAGCCCGAAATGCGCCAGCAGCGCCGCCGGCAGCCCGCCATGGCGCCAGGCTAACCCGTAACCGATGCCTGCCAGTGTTGCCAGCACGACCCAGGGCCAGCCGCCACCGACATGGGCCACGCCGAACAGCAGCGCGGTCAGCAGCAAGGCCAGGTTGTCGCCTTGGCGCAGGGGGGTGAAGAGGCATTGCAGGCCGCCCTGGAGATAGCCGCGAAACAGCGCTTCCTCGACCAGGCTGACCAGCAGCAGGTTGTTGGCTGTCCACAGCCAGGCCTGGGGTGGCCATTTTGCTGACCAGTCGACGATGCCCAGCAGCCAGGCGCTGCCCAGGCAGGCCAGGCTGGTCAGTACCGCCGCCAGGGCGGCGAGCCGCGGTCGCGGCCGGCGGGACATGACGATCCACGGGCAGGCCAGCAGCAGCCAGAAGCCGATCAGGGGTTTGTCCAGGTTGAGGTTCATGGAGAAAGGAATGGCGTCCGGGCTGAAGCGTGCCTGGTCGATGATCCGGGCGTTGTCGAAGCCCGGTAGCCAGTGCAGGGCAAGGGCCACCCCGGTGAGGACGAACAGGGCGTGGCCGAGGACCTTCCAGTGATGGGCGCGGGCGGGCTGCACCAGCCAGCCGCTGCACAGCAGCAGGGCGAAGGCGGGCAGGCTGGCGAGGCCGAGGTGGCCATGGCTCAGGGCCAGGGCATAGCCCGTGGCGAGAAGGGCCAGCAGAAGAGCGCGCATGTCGAGTCCTGTTCGATAAGGCATGCAGGCTTCGACTGCGAAACCAGCCCACAGGACACAGCCCAAAGCACGACGCGTACCTTGTGGGAGCAGGTACGCGTCGTTTTTTCAGCGGGCGATCATCTGCCGCAACACGTAGTGCAGGATGCCGCCGGCCTTGAAGTACTCCACCTCGTTCAAGGTATCGATCCGGCACAATACGGCGATGGTTTCCACACCGCCATCCTCCCAGGTGATACGCAGCTCCAGGCTCATGTGCGGTTCGATCTTCGCCCCACTCAGGCCCAGGATGTCGATCGTCTCCCGCCCCGTCAGCCCGAGCTGCTTGCGGTCCTGTCCGGCACTGAACTGCAGCGGCAGCACGCCCATGCCCACCAGGTTGGAGCGGTGGATACGTTCGAAACTCTCCGCCAGCACCGCCTTGACCCCCAGCAGGTTGGTGCCCTTGGCCGCCCAGTCGCGGCTGGAGCCGGTGCCGTATTCCTGCCCGGCGATCACCACCAGCGGCGTGCCCTCATCCCGATAACGCATGGCCGCATCGTAGATCGCCAGCTTCTCGCCGCTGGGCACGTGCAGGGTATTGCCGCCTTCCTCGCCACCCAGCATCTCGTTGCGGATGCGGATATTGGCGAAGGTGCCGCGCATCATCACTTCATGGTTGCCGCGCCGCGAGCCGTAGGAGTTGAAGTCCCGAGGTTCCACGCCCTTGTCCCGCAGGTAGCGGCCGGCCGGGCTGTCGGCCTTGATGTTGCCGGCCGGCGAGATATGGTCGGTGGTCACCGAGTCGCCGAGCAGGGCCAGGATGCGCGCGCCGTGCACGTTCTCGATCTTCGGCGGCGGGCCGGAAATCCCTTCGAAGAACGGCGGGTGCTGGATATAGGTGGAGTCGTCCTGCCACACGTAGGTGGCGGCCTGTGGCACCTCGATGGCTTGCCATTGCGCGTCGCCGGCAAAGACCTCGGCGTACTCCTTGTGGAACATCTGCGTATCCACTTGCGCCACCGCCGCGGCGATTTCCTGCTGGCTCGGCCAGATATCCCGCAGGTACACCGGCTGGCCATTGCGGTCGTTGCCCAGCGGGTCCTGGCTCAGGTCCAGGCGCACGCTGCCGGCCAGGGCATAGGCCACCACCAGCGGCGGCGAGGCCAGCCAGTTGGTCTTGACCAGCGGATGCACGCGGCCTTCGAAGTTGCGGTTGCCCGAGAGCACCGAGGCCACCACCAGGTCGGCCCTGCCGATGGCGCTTTCGATCGGCTCGGCCAGCGGCCCGGAGTTGCCGATGCAGGTGGTGCAGCCGTAGCCCACCAGGTCGAAGCCCAGTTCATCGAGGTAGCGGGTCAGCCCGGCGGCCTTGTAGTAGTCGGTCACCACCTTGGAGCCAGGAGCCAGCGAGCTCTTTACCCAGGGCTTGCGTTGCAGACCCTTTTCCACGGCCTTTTTCGCCAGCAGGCCGGCGGCCATCATCACGCTGGGGTTGGAGGTGTTGGTGCAGGAGGTGATCGCGGCGATGACCACGGCGCCGTCCTTCAGGGTGTGTTGCTGGCCCTCGAAATCGAAGCGGATCTCGCCATGGCCTTCGGCGCTGGCCTTGCGCGCGTTGAGGCCGAGGAAGTCATCGAAGGCCGCGCTCACGCCGGGCAGGGCGACCCGGTCCTGCGGGCGTTTCGGCCCGGCGAGGCTGGCCTGCACGTCATTCATGTCCAGCGCCAGGGTGTCGCTGAACAGCGGCTCCTGGCCCGGCTCGCGCCACAGGCCCTGGGCCTTGCAGTAGGCCTCCACCAGCGCCACGCTGTCCGCCGGGCGCCCGGACAGGCGTAGGTAGTCCAGGGTCACCTCGTCCACCGGGAAGAAGCCGCAGGTGGCCCCGTATTCTGGGGCCATGTTGGCCAGGGTGGCGCGGTCTGCCAGCGGCAGGTCGGCGAGGCCGTCACCATAGAATTCGACGAATTTCCCGACCACGCCTTTCTTGCGCAGCATCTGCGTGACCGTCAGCACCAGGTCGGTGGCGGTGATGCCTTCGCGCAGCTTGCCGGTGAGCTTGAAGCCGATCACTTCCGGAATCAGCATCGACACCGGCTGGCCGAGCATGGCTGCCTCCGCCTCGATGCCGCCGACGCCCCAGCCGAGCACGCCGAGGCCGTTGATCATGGTGGTGTGGGAGTCGGTGCCCACCAGGGTGTCGGGGAAGGCGTAGGTGCGGCCGTCTTCCTCGCGGGTCCAGACGGTGCGGCCGAGGTATTCGAGGTTGACCTGGTGGCAGATGCCGGTGCCCGGCGGCACCACGCGGAAGTTGGCGAAGGCGTCCTGGCCCCAGCGCAGGAAGGCGTAGCGCTCGCCGTTGCGCTGCATCTCGATGTCGACGTTCTCGGCGAAGGCTTCAGGGGTGGCGTAGCGGTCGACCATCACCGAGTGGTCGATCACCAGGTCCACCGGCGACAGCGGGTTGATCCGCTGCGGATCGCCGCCGGCCCTGGCCATGGCCGCGCGCATGGCGGCGAGGTCGACCACGGCGGGCACGCCGGTGAAGTCCTGCATCAATACCCGCGCCGGGCGGTACTGGATCTCGCGGTCGGAGCGGCGTTCCCGCAGCCACTCGGCGAGGGCGCGCAGGTCGTCGCCCTTGACGGTCTCGCCGTCTTCCCAGCGCAACAGGTTTTCCAGCAGCACCTTGAGCGACATCGGCAGTTTCTGCAGGTCGCCCAGGCTGCGGGCGGCGTCGGCCAGGCTGTAATAGTGGTAATCGCGGCCATTCACGGCCAGGGTCTTGAGGGTTTTCAGGCTGTCGAGCGAGGACATTGACCAACTCCTTCTGGGTCGGTGCACGGCTGTCATGCCTGCTGTCGCCGTTACACCGGCTCTTTCACGGTCCGCACGGCACGGACCTTGGCTGAACGGTCAGATTAGCTCCGTTTGGCCAATCCGACCCTTTACTGGACCGGCGGGGCATGTCGCCGGTTCCGAAAGTCCTTTATCATTCGCCGATTTTCCACCGGGGTGCATTGATCCCCGTCCTGGAGTGAGTGATGAATACCCTGTTCCTGCACTGCCGGCCCGGTTTCGAGGGCGAGGTCTGTTCCGAGATGAGCGAACATGCCGCGCTGCTCGGCGTGGCCGGTTATGCCAAGGCCAAGCCGCAGAGCGCCTGTGCCGAATTCATCTGCAACGACGCCGAGGGCGCCGAGCGGATCATGAGCGCGCTGCGCTTCAAGCAACTGATTTTCCCCCGCCAGTGGGCCCGCGGCAGCTTCGTCGAGCTGCCGGAAACCGACCGCATCAGCGTACTGCTGGAGCACCTGGCCGGTTATCCACAGGCCGGCAGTCTGTGGCTGGAGGTGATGGACAGCAACGACGGCAAGGAACTCTCCACCTTCTGCCGCAAGTTCGAAGGGCCCCTGCGCAAGGCGCTGGTGAAAGCCGGACACCTGAAGGACAAGGACGGCCCCGGCCCGCGCCTGCTGCTGACCTTCGTCAGTGGCCGCCGGGTGTTCCTCGGCCTGGCGGATGCGGACAACTCGGCGATGTGGCCGATGGGCATCCCGCGCCTGAAGTTCCCCCGCGAGGCGCCGAGCCGCTCGACCCTCAAGCTGGAAGAGGCCTGGCACCACTTCATCCCCCGCGAGCAGTGGGAGCAGCGCCTGTCCGACGACATGACCGGCGTCGACCTGGGCGCCGCGCCGGGCGGCTGGACCTACCAGCTGGTGCGCCGCGGCATGCTGGTCACCGCTATCGACAACGGTCCGATGGCCGAAAGCCTGATGGACACCGGTCTGGTCCAGCACCTGATGGTCGATGGCTTCACCTGGAAGCCGAAGCAGACCGTCGACTGGATGGTCTGCGATATCGTCGAGAAGCCGGCGCGCACCGCGTCGATGATCGAGGAATGGCTGGGCGGCGGGCACTGCCGCGAGGCGGTGGTCAACCTCAAGCTGCCGATGAAGCAGCGCTATGCCGAGGTAAAGCGCTTGCTGGAGCGTATCGAGGAAGGTTTCAAGGCGCGCAAGGTCAAGGTCTCCATCGGCTGCAAGCAGCTGTACCACGACCGCGAGGAAGTCACCTGCCACCTGCGCCGTCTCGACCTCAAGCCACGCTGATCACCCACCGAATTGCGGAGTTGCCGAATGACTGATTTCACCCCTGATGCCGTGCTCGACGCCACCGGCCTGAACTGCCCGGAACCGGTGATGATGCTGCATCAATACGTGCGCGACCTGGCCGCCGGCGGCCTGCTCAAGGTGATCGCCACCGACCCGTCCACCCGCCGCGACATTCCCAAGTTCTGCGTGTTCCTCGGCCATGAGCTGGTGCAGCAGGAGGAAGAGGGCGGCACCTACCTGTACTGGATCCGCAAGAAGCTCGACTGACCCCGATACACCCACGCCTGTTACGCCTGCTGTTTCTTCCGGTGACGACTGCACCGGCGCGGTGCACGCAACGGGTGCGAAGCGGCTGCTCGCACCCCGGACCGGCACTGCCTCCTCCTGACTTTCCTGTATCCGGCACACAGGTTGCTAGCCAAACGCTATCACCCTTGGCCCGTGCGGAAACGTTTGTGCGACCCACGACCGGCGAGGGGGCCTTATAAGCGCAGGAGTGGGTGCATGAACCGTCTGTTGTCACCGGGTGCGCGTCTGTTGGGGCGTTTCGGCTTCGCCCGCAAGTTCCAGTTGCTGTTTCTGCTGTTCATGTTGCCGCTGGTATTCAGCCTGGGGCTGATCGGCATGGATTACCGCGCCCGGCTGGCGGTGATCGCCGGCGAGCAGTCGGGGGTGCGCCAGTTGCAGGTGCTCGATGAACTGGAGCGCGAGCTGTCCGCCCAGCGTTATCGGGCGGCGCGCTGGAAGGCCGTGGATATCCTGCGCGAGCCCACGGCCGAGGCGCGGCAACTGATGAGCGAGATCGATGCCGCGCTGCCGCGTATCGATCAGTCGCTGAAGCACCTGCGCTCTACCCTGGAGCGGGAAAAGGCCGGCGCCGACACCCTGGCCCGCTACGACGCCCTGCAAGGCTCGTTGGCCGGCCTCGACAGCCAATCGCTGCGCGGTGTCGGCTGGTGGCCGGATGGCTACGACCGCTTCACCGCCACCCTCGGTCATCTGCAGGCCTTGCGCGGGCAGATCGCCATGGACACCGGGCTGATCCTCGACCCGTGGCTGGAAACCTACCTGCTGATGCAGCTGGCCACCCAGCAGACACCGGAACTGATCGAGCGCATCGGACGCATGGCCAGCATTGGCCAGACCTCGGTGGTCACCGGCCAGTTCAGCCTGCAGAGCCGTTTGCAGATGCGCGACCTGCGCAGCCGCATCGGCGACGCCCGCGAGCAGATGGACAAGACCGCCGATGCCTTGAAGACCCGCCTGCCGCCGGAGTTGCAGGGCTGGGCCGAGCGTTATGCGGCGGGCCTGAAGGTCCTGGATACGCAGCTCAAGGTGCTGGATGACGGGGTGTTCGCGGGCAGCATCACGCTCAAACCGGCCGATTTCGAAGCCAGCATCGGGCGTCTTCTGGACGAGATGGTCGGGCTGCGCGGCCAGTCGTTGCAGTCGCTGGACCAGCGCCTGGAGTACTACCACGACCAATCCAACCGCGAATTCATCCCGGTGGGGGTGACCATCGGCTTGTTGCTGCTGGTCGCGCTGTACCTGTTCGCCTGCCTGCAGGCGTCGATTCGGCGCAGCGCCAGCGGCATCACCACCCTGGCCGAGTCGCTGCGCGACGGCAACCTGTGTGTCGAGGTGTCGGTGCAGGGCCGCGATGAGCTGGCGAGCATCAGCCGGGCGCTGAACGTCGCCGTGATGCAGTTGCGCGCAAGCCTGCTGGGGGTCAACCAGGAGACGCGGCAGGTGGGCTCGGCGGTGCAGACCCTGACCATCCAGGCCAACGGGACCTTGCAGGACGTGGAGCGCCAGCAACAGCAGATCAGCCAGATCGCGGCGGCCGCGACCCAATTGGCGGCCACCTCGCAGGAGGTGGCGAGGAGTTGCGAGCATGCTACGGAAAACGCTCGGCAAACCCGCCGGATCGCCGAGGACAGCAGTCACGACAGCCTGCGCACCACCGACAGCATCCAGCAGCTCAATCGGCGCCTGACCGAGACGGCCGAGGCGCTGGGGAAGGTCAGCGAGCAGGGCCAGCAGATCCAGTCGGTGGTCGATGCCATCCGCGGTATCGCCGAGCAGACCAACCTGCTGGCGCTCAACGCGGCCATCGAGGCGGCGCGGGCGGGGGAGCAGGGCCGAGGTTTTGCCGTGGTGGCGGACGAGGTGCGCAGCCTGTCGCAGCGCACCCAGGCGTCCACGGCGCAGATCGCGGCGACCGTGGACAGCCTGCGCAGCACCGTCGACCAGGCCGTCGGCCTGATGGAGAGCGCCTGCGGCCAGGCGGTCGGCGATGCCCAGGCGGTCACCGGGCTGGGCCTGCGCCTGGGTGAGATCGCCGCGGCTGTGCAGGGCGTCAGCGATACCCTGGCGCAGATCCTGACGGCAGTGGACGAGCAGACCGGCACTGCCGATGAAGTCAGCGGCAATATCCAGCAGGTCGATCAGGCCGCCGGGCGCTTGCTCGAAGGGGCCCGGGCGGTCAACCAGGCGGCGGACACCCTGAGCGAGGGCAGCCGCGCCCTCAGCGACAACACCGCGCGCTTCACCCTGAACTGAAGCGTCAGCCTTGCGCGGCCCGGCGAATATGCCGCCGGGTACTGCGCACCAGGCGGATCGACAGCATCAGCGCCGCGCAGGTCAGGCCGGCGATCAGGCCCTGCCACAGGCCGCTCGGGCCGCTGGCCGGGCCGAGGTGGTCGGTGAGGCCGAGCAGGTAGCCCACCGGCAGGCCGATGCCCCAGTAGGCGAACAGGGTCAGGATCATGGTCACCCGGGTGTCCTGGTAGCCGCGCAGGGCGCCGGCGCAGATGACCTGGATGGCGTCGGAGAACTGGTACAGGGCGGCGAACACGATGAGCATCGCGGCAATCTGGATCACCGCCGTGTCCGGGGTGTAGATCGAGGCGATCTGTTCGCGCAGCAGCAGGATCAGGCTGGCGGAAAACGCGGCGAACACCAGCGCCGTGCCCAGCCCCACCACCGAGGCGAAGCGCGCCTGGTAGGCGTCGCCGGCACCCACGGCCTGGCCGACGCGCACGGTCACCGCCATCCCCAGCGAATACGGGATCATGAACAGCAGCGAGCTGATGTTCAGGGCGATCTGGTGCCCGGCCACCACGGTGGGGCCGAGGCTGCCGATCAGCAGGGCGATCACCGCGAAGATGCTCGACTCGGCGAACACCGCGATGCCGATCGGCAGGCCGATGCCCAGCAGGCGCTTGATCACCGTCCACTGCGGGCGTTCGACCTTCGTCAGCACCCGGCTGCTGGCATAGGCCGGCGCCCAGCGGCTCCAGCCGGCCATGCTCAGGGCCATGAACCAGCCGACGATGCCGGTGGCCCAGCCGCAGCCGACGCCGCCCAGGGCCGGCAGGCCGAAGTGGCCGTAGATGAGGATCCAGTTCAGCGGGATGTTCAGCAGCAGGCCGCACAGGCCGATGACCATGCTCGGCCGCGTGCGCCCGAGGCCGTCGCTGTAGCAGCGCAGCACGTAGTACAGGGCGATGCCCGGAAGGCCGAAGGCGATGCCCTGCAGGTAGCCCATGCTCGGGCCGATCAAGGATGGATCGACCTTCATCCAGTGCAGGACGGGTTCGGCGCTGAGCAGCAGGGCGCTGGCCAGCAGGCCCACCACCAATGCCAGCCACAAGGCCTGGCGCACCAGCGGGCCGATCTCGCCGTGCTGGCCGGCGCCGAAGCGCTGGGCCACCTTGGGCGTGGTGGCGAGGAGGATGCCGGTCATCAGCAGGTACACCGGGATCCAGATCGAGTTGCCCAGGGCCACCGCCGCCAGGTCGCCAGGGCTGACGCGGCCGGCCATCACCGCATCGACGAAGCCCATGGCGGTGGTCGCCAGCTGCGCGACGATGATCGGCGTCGCCAGGCGCATCAGGCTGCGCACTTCGGTGCGGATGCGGGTGGGGCGGGAGAGGGTGATGCTGGTCATGGGGTTATCTGAGGCTGTAGCGGAAAGCCGGCAATACTACGCCTTGACGCACTAGTCAGGAAACACTGCACACCGATCGTAGAAGCTGGCTTGCCTCAGCCAGTCTGGAAAAACCAATGGCCCGCCTCCCGCTCTGCACCTACACTGCGGTCCCCTCAAGGAGATCGCCATGCTCATAGTCGCCGATGAAAATATCCCGCTGCTCGATGCCTTCTTCGCAGGCTTCGGCGAGATCCGCCGCTATCCCGGCCGGGCCATCGACCGCGAGTGCGTGCGCGACGCCGATGTGCTGCTGGTACGCTCGGTGACCAAGGTCGACCGCGCCTTGCTCGAAGGCAGCCGCGTGCGCTTCGTCGGCACCTGCACCATCGGCACCGACCACCTCGACCTGGGCTGGTTCGCCGAGGCCGGCATCCACTGGTCCAGCGCCCCCGGCTGCAACGCCCGCGGCGTGGTGGACTACGTGCTCGGCAACCTGCTGACCCTGGCCGAACTGGATGGCGTCGACCTGGCCAGCCGTACCTACGGCGTGGTCGGCGCGGGCGAGGTGGGTGGGCGTCTGGTGGAGGTGCTGCGCGGCCTGGGCTGGAAGGTGCTGGTCTGCGACCCGCCACGGCAGGCAGCGGAGGGCGGTGACTATGTCGGGCTGGAGCGGATCCTCGCCGAGTGCGACGTGATCAGCCTGCACACCCCGTTGACCCGCTCCGGCGAGCAGGCCACCTGGCATCTGCTGGATGCGCCGCGCCTGGCCCAGCTGCGCCGGGGAGCCTGGCTGATCAACGCCGCCCGCGGGCCGGTGATCGACAACGACGCCCTGCGCGAGCTGCTGCTGCAGCGCGAGGACGTGCTGGCGGTGCTGGATGTGTGGGAGGAGGAGCCGCTGGTGGATGTGGACCTGGCCGACCTGTGCGTCATCGCCACCCCGCATATCGCCGGCTACAGCCTCGATGGCAAGCAGCGCGGCACGGCGCAGATCTACCAGGCGTTCTGTGCCTGGCGCGGCGAGGCGGAGCAGGTGCAATTGGCGGACCTGCTGCCGCGGCCCTGGCTGGCGCGCATGGAGCTGCAGGCGGACTGTGATCCGGCCTGGGCCCTGGCGACCCTGTGCCGGGCGGTGTATGACCCGCGCCGTGACGATGCGGATTTCCGCCGTAGCCTGGGGGATGACCCGGCGGCGCAGAAGGTGGCGTTCGATGTGCTGCGCAAGCAGTATCCGGTGCGCAGGGAGATCGAGGGGCTGGTGGTGAGGATCGCAGGCGAGGCGCCGGCGTTGCGGCGGATTGCGCTGGCCTTGGGGTGTGTGGTCGAGGGCTGAGCCGGTTGTCGTCCTTGCGGGGCAATAAAAAACCCGGCGCAAGCGCCGGGTTTCAGAAGACGGGTCAAGGCTTCAGCCTTTTTTCTTCGCCAGGTTCTGGCGGCTGTCTTCCAGCTCGCGGCAGGCCTGCTGGATCATCTGCTCGGTAATCGGTACTTCGCGACCTTGCGCGTCGATGATCGAACCACAGCCCGGTACAGGCTGCGCGGGGCGTTGTTGCGGGGTGCTGCTGCTATGCTGCAGGCTCATTTCCTGTCTCCTCTATCAGGTGGCTAGCCCAGATTACGGTCGCGTGATGACCAGTCTGTGACAACTCCTTCTGGCTGTCTCATCATGCGAGCAATCAGTCGAACAGAAAGTTCAGTCGATCACCAGCGGTACTTTAGACCGATGCGGTCTAACGTCCGCACCATACGGCAGTCCTCATGATCAATCCGCTTTCCTCCCGCCAGCGCCAGGCCCTGCGCCTGGCCTGGCGGTTCGTCCGTCCCTACCGCAGCCAGTCCCTGCTGGCCTTGCTCGCCCTGGTGGTCACCGCCGGGATCACCCTGTCCATGGGCCAGGGCATCCGCCTGCTGGTGGACCAGGGCTTCGTCACCCGCTCGCCCGACCTGCTGGGGCAGTCCATCGCGCTGTTCATGGCCCTGGTGCTGGCCCTGGCGGTGGGCACCTTCAGTCGTTTCTACCTGGTCTCGTGGATCGGCGAGCGGGTGGTGGCCGATATCCGCCAGCAGGTCTTCGACCATCTGCTGAGCCTGCACCCGGGCTTTTTCGAGAACAACCGCAGCTCGGAAATCCAGTCACGATTGACCGCCGACACCACCCTGCTGCAATCGGTGATCGGCTCGTCGCTGTCGCTGTTCCTGCGCAACACCCTGATGGTCATCGGCGGCATCATCCTGCTGTTCGTCACCAACCCCAAGCTGACCAGCATCGTGGTCCTGGCCCTGCCGCTGGTGCTGGCGCCGATCCTGGTGTTCGGCCGCCGGGTGCGCACGCTGTCGCGGCAGAGCCAGGACCGCATTGCCGATGTCGGCAGCTACGTCGCCGAAACCCTTGGCCAGATCAAGACGGTGCAGGCCTACAACCACCAGCCGCGGGACCGCCAGCGCTTCGGCGAGACGGTGGAAGCGGCCTTCGCCACCGCGCGCAAGCGCATCGTCCAGCGCGCCTGGCTGATCACCCTGGTGATCGTGCTGGTGCTCGGGGCCGTGGGGGTGATGCTCTGGGTCGGCGGCATGGACGTGATCGCCGGGCGCATCTCCGGCGGTGACCTGGCGGCCTTCGTCTTCTACAGCCTGATCGTCGGCAGTGCCTTCGGCACCGTCAGCGAGGTGATCGGCGAGTTGCAGCGCGCCGCCGGGGCCGCCGAGCGCATCGCCGAACTGCTGGCGGCCCGCAGCGAAATCGTCGCGCCAGTTGGCGGCGGGGCAAAACTGCCGGAACGGGTCCGTGGCGAACTGCAGTTGCAAGGGGTGCGCTTCGCCTATCCGTCGCGGCCCGAGCGGCCCGCCGTCGACGGCCTCGACCTGCAGGTCGAGCCGGGCCAGACCCTGGCCCTGGTGGGGCCGTCAGGCGCGGGCAAGTCGACCCTGTTCGACCTGCTGCTGCGTTTCTACGACCCGCAGGAGGGCCGCATCCTCCTCGA
The DNA here is from genome assembly GCA_031253995.1 of Paucimonas sp. GTDB lineage: Bacteria > Pseudomonadota > Gammaproteobacteria > Pseudomonadales > Pseudomonadaceae > Aquipseudomonas. Next base: position 105,226 of record JAIRVG010000105.1, read on the forward strand.
TGGCCAGCCCCTGGCCGAACTCGATCCCCAGGACCTGCGCCGCCAGTTCGCCCTGGTGGCGCAGAACCCGGGGCTGTTCTTCGGCACGGTGGAGGACAACATCCGCTACGGCCGCGCCGACGCCAGCTTCGCCGAGGTGGAGGCCGCCGCGCGCAGCGCCCATGCCCACGAATTCATCCTGCAACTGCCCCAGGGCTACCAGACCCACCTGGGCGACGCCGGCCTCGGCCTGTCCGGCGGCCAGCGCCAGCGCCTGGCCATCGCCCGCGCCTTGCTGGTGGATGCGCCGATCCTGCTGCTGGACGAGGCCACCAGCGCCCTCGATGCGCAAAGCGAGCACCTGATCCAGCAGGCCCTGCCGACCCTGATGGCGGGGCGCACGACCCTGGTCATCGCCCATCGCCTGGCCACGGTGCAGCACGCCGACCGCATCGCGGTGATCGATGGCGGACGAATGGTAGCAATTGGAAATCATCGGCAATTGATCGCGGAAAATCCCCTGTACGCGCGGCTGGCGGCGTTGCAGTTCAGCCCGGAGTAGAGCGCCGGAGGGCTTTTTTACAGTTATGTGACAGCTTGCGGGGAAATTGTCACATTTCTGTAGCAATGCCCTGAGAGTATCCACCTCAGCTGTTGCGTAAATGCTCGATGCAGTTGGCTGCCGTTCCGATGGCAGCTTTTTTTTGCCCGTGAATCGACGACATGGATGTCATTGGTTGGCTGTTCCTGCCTCTTTTATCCTTGGTTCCGAGATCCCGCCGATGTCCTTGCGTACCTCCTTGCGAATGCAAATCCTTGCCTTGCTCGCCGGCAGCCTGCTGGCGATGCTGCTGATCGCCCTGGTCTGTTTCCGCCTGCTGTCGGCCAGCGTCGACAGCTATGGCCAGCTGGTCGACGGCCCGCTGCGCGCCTCGCAACAGATCGACGAAGCCAACCTGCAATTCAAGATCCAGGTCCAGGAGTGGAAGAACGTGCTCCTGCGCGGCAAGCAGCCGGCGGACCTGGACAAGTACTGGCAGCAGTTCAAGGCCCAGGAGCGCCTGGTCCAGGACATCCTCGACCACCTGGTGCGGGAGAACGCCGATGATGCGGCGCTGCGTGCCAGCCTGGTGCAGTTGCAGGAGAGCCACCGCCAGTTGGGCGAGGCCTACGCCCGCGGGCGCGAGGCCTTCCTCGCCGCGGGTGCCGATCCGGCCGCCGGCGACCAGGCGGTGAAGGGCGTGGACCGCGCCGCCAGCGAGCAGATGAGCGCCCTGGTCACCCAGCTGCGGGCCGCGTCTTCGGCCCAGGCCGGGGAGATCAGCGCCGAGGCGCAGCGCACCGTGTGGCTGGGCCTGCTGGTAATGCTGGCTTCGGCCCTGGCCATCGGCGTGTTCAGCCTGTGGCTGGTGAACCGCAGCCTGATCGAGCCGATCCGTCGCCTGATCGAGTACGTCGCCCATCTCAGCCAGGGTCGCTTCGACGCCCGCGTCGCCAGCGACCGCCAGGATGAACTGGGCCGCCTCGCCGTGGCGGCCAACACCCTGCGCGACTTCCTGTCGGAAACCGTCGGCCGTCTGCAGGACAACGCCGGCGAACTGGAGAACGCCAGCGGCGACCTGCGCAAGCTGGCCGGTGGCATGGCCCGCGGCACCGACGACCAGTTCCAGCGCACCGACCAGGTGGCCACGGCGATGCACGAGATGTCCGCCACTGCCCAGGAAGTCGCCCGGCATGCCGCCGAAGCGGCCAAGGCGGCGGACGACGCCGACCACAGCGCCCAGGCTGGCGAGCAAGTCATGCAGGCCACCATCGACACCATCTCCCTGGTCAATCGCGAGATCAGCGGTACGGCCGAGGTGATCCGCCACCTGGAGCAGGACAGCGCGCGGATCGGCAAGGTGCTGGAGGTGATCCGTGGCATTGCCGAGCAGACCAACCTGCTGGCCCTCAACGCGGCCATCGAGGCGGCGCGGGCCGGGGAGGCCGGCCGCGGTTTCGCCGTGGTGGCGGATGAAGTGCGCAACCTGGCGCAACGCACCGCCTCGTCCATCGCCGAGATCAACCAGATCATCAGCGCCGTGCAGTCTGGCGCGGTGGAGGCGGTGAAGGCCATCGAGAGCGGTCAGGCGCGTTCGGAGGAGGGCGCCGAGCAGGTCCAGCGCGCCGGTGAGATGCTGCAGCGCATCACCCTGGCGGTAGAGGCGATCCGCGACATGAACCGGCAGATCGCCACGGCGGCGGAGGAACAGACCAGCGTTGCCGAGGATATCTCGCGCAACCTGATCGAGATCACCCGGATTGCCACCGATAACCAGGACGCGGTGCAGCGTACCGAGCGGGCAGGGCATCGGCTGCATGAACTGTCTGGGCAGCTGGGTGAAGTGACGGCGCGGTTGAGCGCCTGATTTTCCGGCCAAAACCAGGGGGAAATCCGCCACTCACCGGATAATTGCCCGGTGTGGATGGCGGAATCCCGCCAGGAAAACCTCGAAATATGGGGTGCGACCCTACGCCTCGCCTATTAGCCATTGGTCGCGACAAAGTTGGCCCGCTTAATGCTTTAAGGCCGCGCGGGCCTAGTCCTGCTTTAAAGACCATGGGCTGCCACGGCAGCCACGGCAGAAAGACCGCTCCCCCCGCATTCGAAGATACCCCAGCCACCGCCAGCCCCATGCTCGGCATACGTGTGGGCACAACGACAAGACCAGGGCGTGCACCCGGGCGCGGCGGTCAGGCCAATACCTTCACTTCAATTGGATTGAATTATGAAAAAGATCCTTTTGGCGCTCCTGTGCCTGAGCGTCATTGGTTGCTCCAAGCCCAGTGAACCGGAAAAGACCGTCGACGTCCTGCTGATCGGCGGCGGCATCATGAGTGCCAGCCTCGGCACCTACCTGCACGAACTCGAACCGAACTGGTCGATCAACATCTACGAGCGCATGGACCAGGTCGCCGAAGAAAGCTCCAACGCCTGGAACAACGCCGGTACCGGCCACTCCGCGTTCTGCGAGCTGAACTACACCAGCGAAAGCGCCGACGGCTCCATCGACATCAGCAAGGCCGTGGGCATCAACGAGCAGTTCGAGATCTCCAAGCAGTTCTGGTCCTACCAGGTCGAGCAGAAGGTCCTGAACAACCCGTCCTCGTTCATCAACAACGTGCCGCACATGAGCTTCGTCTGGGGCGACAAGAACGTCGAGTTCCTGCGCAAGCGCCACGCCGCCCTGCAGCACAGCTCGCTGTTCCGTGGCATGGAGTACTCCGAAGACCACGCGCAGATCGCCCAGTGGGTACCGGTGGTGATGGAAGGCCGCGCCGCCGACCAGAAGATCGCCGCGACCCGCATGAACATCGGCACCGACGTCAACTTCGGCGAGATCACCCGCCAGCTGGTGGGCTCGCTGACCAAGAGCGACAAGGTCAGCCTGAACCTGCGCCACGAAGTCCGTGACATCAAGCGCAACGCCGACAACACCTGGACCGTGGTGGTCGCCGACCTGGGCAACAAGGGCGTCGAAACCAGCGTCAAGGCCAGGTTCGTGTTCATCGGTGCCGGTGGCGGCGCGCTGAAGCTGCTGCAGAAGTCTGGCATCCCTGAAGCCGAAGGCTATGCCGGCTTCCCGGTGGGTGGCCAGTTCCTGATGACCGACAACCAGGACATCGTCTCGCGCCACAAGGCCAAGCTGTACGGCAAGGCCTCGGTCGGTGCGCCGCCGATGTCGGTTCCGCACCTCGACACCCGTGTCATCGATGGCCGCGAAGTGCTGCTGTTCGGTCCGTTCGCGACCTTCTCCACCAAGTTCCTGAAAAACGGTTCGCTGCTGGACATGTTCGCTGCGCTGAACAGCCACAACATCATGCCGATGACCCACGCCGGCATCGACAACATCGACCTCAGCACCTACCTGATGGGCCAGCTGATGCTCAGCTTCGACGACCGCATGGCGGCGCTGCGCGAGTACTACCCGAACGCGAAGAACGAAGACTGGAAGCTGCTGCAGGCTGGCCAGCGCGTGCAGATCATCAAGAAGGATGCGGTACATGGCGGCATCCTGCAGTTCGGCACCGAAGTGGTAGCGTCGCAGGACGGTTCCATCGCTGCGCTGCTGGGCGCCTCGCCTGGCGCTTCGACCGCCGCGCCGATCATGCTGAGCGTGCTGGAGAAGACCTTCAAGGATCGCGTCAAGACTCCTGAGTGGCAGGCCAAGCTGAAGGAAATCGTGCCGACCTATGGCCAGAAGCTGAACAACGACCTGGACCTGACCAACAAGACTCGCGAGTGGACCAGCTCGCGTCTGGGCCTGACCTATGTTCCGGTACTGCCGGAAGAGCAGGCTGTGGCTGAGCCGGTAGCTGCCCAGTAACTCTGCCAGCGGGCAAGCCCCGCTCCACAGGTGCACGCAACAATCCTGTTGGAGCGAGCTTGCTCGCGAAAGGGTCGCAAAGCGGCCCCACCCAGTCAGCCCGGATAAAACCGGGCCCCCCGCGCCATCAGTGCTTCTTCTTGCCCAGGTGATTGCCCAGCGCCCCGCCTGCCGCGCCACCCACGCCCGCGCCGATCGCCGCGCCGGTGCTGCCACCCAGCTTGTCACCCAGCAGCGAACCACCCGCCGCCCCCAGGCCGCCACCCAGTGCCGCCTTGGTCTTGTTGCCTTTGTTCGCCGCCACGGCACCCCCCGCCGCGCCGCCGACACCGGCACCGATGGCTGCGCCGGTCTTGCCACCGATCTGCTGGCCTACCACGTTACCCAGGGCACCGCCCAGGCCGCCGCCGAGTGCTGCGGTGCCGTCGCCGGCAACGGCGCCTTGTGCGAACAGCAGACCCAGGGTGACGGCGACAATAGTCTTGCGCATGTAAAACGACCTCTAGAAAAAACGTGCCTCAAGGCACGCGAAACGGTGTCGCCCGCTGTACGGGCCACACCAGGAAAAGGGGGAGGCGAACACGAAAAAGCCCGCGATCAAGGCGGGCTTTGTCGATGAGCGATTTGGTCGGAGAGACAGGATTCGAACCTGCGGCCTTCTCGTCCCGAACGAGACGCGCTACCTGGCTGCGCTACACTCCGATGAAGAAAATTCTACTCAAAAATTTTTCTTCGGCAAGCCCTCGATTCGGCCGGATCGAGGGCTTTTTCAGATCAGTCTTACAGCTCTTTGACGGTACGGATCTGGTCCTTGTTGACGCGGGTGCGCTTGCCGTCCAGTTGCTCGAATTCGTAGAAGCCAGAGTCTTCGTCGTAGCTCGGGGTGTCGACCGCCTGGATCTCACGTCCGTCGTTGAGGGTGATCACGGTTGGCGAGGCGCAACCGGCCAGGGCACCGAGGCCAAGGGCGAGCACGAAAGCGGGAAGGGTCCGTTGAATCATGGGTAAATCTCCAATTAAGTGAGGCCGTATAGTTTGTTGAGACGCAAACTGTTACGGCAAAGTTCCTTGCGAGATTGAGCGTAGTGCCTGTTCACCTCATTGACCGGGCGCAATGCCACCGGGGTTGTCCGCGCGGGGCAACGGTTCCCTGTGATATAACACCGGGCATTCCCCTCCTTCAACGGACCCCAATGCCATGAAAGCCAAGGCAGACGCGCCCTTCGTGCCGCTCAACATCGCCGTGCTCACGGTTAGTGACACCCGCACCCTGGAAACCGACACCTCCGGCCAGGTGTTCGTCGATCGCCTCACCGAAGCCGGCCATGCCCTGGCCGAGCGGGTGCTGCTCAAGGACGACCTGTACAAGATCCGCGCCCAGGTCGCGACCTGGATCGCCGAGGAGGTGGTCCAGGTGGTGCTGATCACCGGCGGCACCGGCTTCACCGGGCGCGACAGCACCCCTGAAGCGGTGTCCTGCCTGCTGGACAAGCAGGTCGACGGTTTCGGCGAGCTGTTCCGGCAGATTTCCGTGGCCGATATCGGCACCTCCACCGTGCAGTCCCGCGCCCTGGCCGGCCTGGCCAACGGCACCCTGGTGGTGTGCCTGCCGGGTTCGACCAACGCCGTGCGCACCGGCTGGGACGGCATTCTCGGCGAGCAACTGGACAACCGTCACCGCCCTTGCAACTTCGTTCCGCACCTGAAGCAGGCCGCACCCTGCGAAAGCCGTGGCTGAGGCAGCGGCGGCCAAGCCGCTGATGCCGGTGGAGGCGGCCCTCGACCGCCTGCTGGCGCTGGCCGAGGCCGCGCCGATCAGCGAATTCGAAGAGGTCGCCCTGGCCGACGCCGAGGGCCGCGTACTGGCCCGCGACCTGCACGCAACCCTCGACCTGCCGCCCTGGCCGAACAGCGCCATGGACGGCTACGCCCTGCGCGTCGCCGACTGGACTGGCGAGCCGCTGCCGGTGAGCCAGCGCATCTTCGCCGGGCATGCGCCCGAGCCGCTGCAACCTGGCACCTGCGCGCGGATCTTCACCGGCGCGCCGGTACCGCCGGGGGCCGACTGCGTCGAGATGCAGGAAAACGCCGAGGTGCTGGACGACCAGCGCGTGCGTTTCACCGAGTCGCTGCACGCCGGGCAGAACATCCGCCCGCAAGGCCAGGAAACCCGGGCCGGCGAGTTGGTGCTGGTGACGGGTACCCGTCTTGGTCCGATCGAGCTGGGACTGGCCGCTACCTTGGGTTATGCCAGCGTCCCGGTGGTGCGTCGGGTACGGGTGGCGGTGCTGTCCACCGGTGACGAGCTGGTGGAGCCGGGGCTGCCGCTGGGGCCGGGGCAGATCTACAACAGCAACCGCCGGCTGCTGTGCAGCTGGTTGCAGCGTTTGGGCTGCGAGGTGATGGATGCGGGGATTCTTCCGGATGACCTGGAGCTGACCCGGCAAAGCCTGGGGCGCCTGGGTGATGTCGACCTGATCCTGTCCACGGGCGGCGTGTCCGTGGGCGAGGCGGACTACCTCGGTATCGCCCTGCGCGAAGCGGGGGAGCTGGCGTTGTGGAAGCTGGCGATCAAGCCGGGCAAGCCGCTGACCGTGGGCGAGTACAACGGCGTACCGGTGATCGGCCTGCCGGGCAATCCGGCGTCGACCCTGGTGACGTTCGGCCTGTTGACCCGGCCGTACCTGTTGCGCCGCCAGGGTGTGCAGGAGGTGAAACCGTTGCAGTTCGCCGTTGCGGCGGGCTTCGACTGGCCGAAGGCGGGCAACCGCCGCGAGTACCTGCGGGCGCGAATGGAGCAGGGCAGGGCGCTGATCTACCGCAACCAGAGTTCCGGGGTGCTGCGTAGCGCGGCCTGGGCCGAAGGGCTGGTGGAGGTGCTGGAAGGCAGTACGCCGATGCAGGGGGATATCGTGCAGTTCATTCCTCTGAGCGAGCTGCTGGCGTAGACGCCGTCTTGAGAGCTCCCTCGCAACGGAGTTGCGAGCGGGCTCTCAAGACGGTATCTACGGTCCAGTGAGGCCTTTCAGGAAAGCGGCATCACTCCACCTGCCAGATTCCCCATCGGCAAGGGCCGGCTGGCCAATCGCTGATGCACCCCTTCCAGTTGCGCCGCCGCCACGCTCCAGTCATGCCGCTCCCGCACGAATGCCCGTCCCGTCTCCGCCAACTGCCGCATGCGCTGCGGCTGGCTCAGCAAACGGGTGATGGTCAGCGCCAGGTCATCCGCCCCGTCACCCCCGAGATAATGTTCCCCATGCCGCACCTGCAAGCCTGAAACCCCCTGCTGCGTGGTCACCACCGGCAACCCGGCAGCCATCGCCTCCAGCAGCTTCACCTTGCACCCACCACCATGGCGCAACGGCGCGAAGAACAGCGCCGACAACCGCTGCAGCTCGCGCAGGTCCGGCAGATAGCCCACCCATTCGACCCGCGGATCGTTCCAGTGCAACTTCCAATGCTCCGGCAGGCCGTGCCCGACGACCGCCAGGCGCACCGCCGGGTTGTGCTGCCACACCTGCGGCAGGATCTCTTCCAGCGCCCATTCCAGCGCTTCCTGGTTGGCCCGGTACTCGAAGTTGCCCACGAACAGCAGTCGCTGGCTGTGCGGGGCGAAGTTGATGTGCGCGTAGTGCTCGCAATCGACGCCATTGACCACCACCTGGGTCGGCCGCCCGGTCAGCTGGCTGATTTCCTCGGCGTCACAGGGGCTCACCGCCACCACCTCGCTGGCCTGCTCCAGCACCCGGGTCTCCCAGCGCCGGTAGCGCCAGCCGTCGAAGCTGTTGAACGGCCGCAGCCACAGCGGCAAACGGTCCTGGCAGGCGGCGCCCCTGGACCATTCGACCTGGTGTTCGCTGACGATGAATGGCCGGCCGCTGGCCTGCAGCGCCCGTTCGAAGGGCTGGAAGCTGTAGCTGTGCTCGATCTGGATCACGTCCCACTGCTCTTGCAGCAGGGTCTCGAAATGATGGCGCAGGTGCGGCGCCAGGCCGTTGATGCAAGCTCGCATCGGGTAGCCGGCGGACACCGCCGCAACCATGTTCAGCGGGCTGTGCACCGCCCGCCGCGGCAGCACGATCAGGCGCTCTACCAGCGGTGCCAGGGCCTGTCGCGCGGCCTCGCACAGGGGAACCTTGGACTGGGTCAACAGGGTGATGCGATGACCTCGCTGCGCCATCCCGCGCAACAGGTGGAATTGGCGGGTCTTGCTGCCACTGGTGGTGGGCCAGGGGAGGTAGGGCAGTGTCCAGAGTACGCGCATGACACTTCCTCGCTTGCCGTGGGGCGTTGGCGGTGAAAAAACAGGGCGTCCTGGCAGGCGCCCGGGCGCGTTCGAACAGACCGATACAGTGGACGCGAGCGTCCTTCCCTCCCCAGGGTCATGCTGGAAGTTGTCAATAACTTGACTTCATGGTTCACCCTCTCTGTTCTTGCCAATTATTTGTCGAAGCATGGTCGCGCTTGGGCGATCTTTCCACGCCATTCGTAAGATTGCGCAACTTTACTTGCGAGGTGTGCAGCAACTCCCGATCGGCCGTGGTCGAGATAGGGAACCGAAAATTCGCGAGAGGGGAGTCTCGATGAGCGAACGCAAAGCGCTGCTGGTCCTGCATGGCAAGCAGGCGTTGAACGAGGATGTACGGGCTGCGGTGCATGCCCTGCGCGAGCGCGGCTGGCAGCTTGACGTGCGCCTGACCTGGGAGGGCGGTGACGCCGAGCGTCTGGTCAACGAGGCGCTGGCGGCGGGTTATCCGCAACTGATCGCCGGCGGCGGCGATGGCACCCTGCGCGAGGTCGTGCATGCCATGGCTGCCGCCGGTACCGACGCCAGCCTGGTGCTGTTGCCGCTGGGCACCGCCAACGACTTCGCCCGCGCCGCCGGCATCCCGCTGGAGCCGGTGGCAGCCCTGACCCTGCTGGAAAGCGAGGCGCTGCCGGTCGATCTCGGCGAGGTGGATGGCCAGGTGTTCCTCAACATGGGTACCGGCGGCTTCGGCAGCCAGGTCACCGCGCAGACCTCGGAAGACCTGAAGAAGGTGCTGGGCGCCGCCGCCTACCTGTTTACCGGACTGTCGCGCTTCAGCGAGCTGAGCGCAGCGTCGGTCAGCCTGCAGGGGCCGGATTTCCACTGGGAAGGCGAGTTGCTGGCCCTGGGCATCGGCAACGGTCGCCAGGCCGGCGGTGGGCATGTGCTGTGCCCGGAGGCGGTGGTGGACGACGGGCTGCTGGACATCAGCATCCTGCCGGCGCCGCAGGAGGTGGTCGGCACCCTGCGCGACCTGCTCGCCGGCGGCCTGGGGCTGGACAGCATGTTTATCCGTGCACGCCTGCCATGGGTGGAGATCAAGGGCTCGCAGGGGCTGGACATCAACCTCGATGGCGAGCCGCTGCAAGGCGACAGCCTGCGTTTTCGCGTGTTGCCCGGGGCATTGCGCCTGCACCTGCCGGCGCAGTCGCCGCTGCTCAGTCGTCGAGGCTGATGATCTGTTCGCGCACGGCGAACAGCACCAGGCCGGCCACGTCGAAGATCTGCAGGCGTTTCATGATCTGCGAGCGATGGGTTTCCACGGTCTTGACGCTGAGGCCCAGGCCGTTGGCGATCTCGCGGGTGGACTTGCCGCGCACGATCAGGCGCAGGATCTCCAGTTGGCGCGCGGTGAGGTTGTGCTTCTCCACCGGCTCCGGCTTCTGCCCGCGCAGCAGGGCCTGGTTGATCACCGTGTGGGCGATGGCCGGGCTCAGGTAGCGCTCGTCGTTGCGCAGCGCGGCCAGGGCCTGTTCCAGCTCGGTGGCGGTGGTGTCCTTGAGCAGGTAGCCGTGGGCGCCGCTTTCCAGGGCCTGCATGATCAGTTGCGGGTCGGTGTGCATCGACAGGATCAGCACCTTGCAGCGACTGCCCTCGGCCTGCAACTGGCTCAGGGCTTCGAGGCCGCCCATGGAGCGCATCGACAGGTCGAGCAGGACGATGTCCGGGTCCAGGTCATGGGCCAGCTGGACCAGCTGGCTGCCATCGCAGGCTTCGCCCACCACGTCGTAGCCGGGAATGTCGGAAACCAGGGCGCGAACACCGGCGCGGATCAGGGAGTGGTCGTCAACCAGCAGCAATTTACAGGTCATGAAGTCTTACTTGAATTGGCGCGCTCGCGCGTGCGGGGTGGCCAGGGGAAGAGAGCGTCGATCCGCGTGCCCTTGCCGGGTTCGCTGTGGACCGTGAGGCTACCGTTGAGCAGGTGCGCGCGTTCGGCCATGCCGGCCATGCCGCACTGGCCTTCCTCGCCAGGGTTGGGGGAGGGCAGGAAACCCTGGCCGTCGTCACTGATCGCCAGCGCCAGGCCCTCGGGCTGGCGCTGGAAACGCACGATCAGGTTGTGCGCCCGGGAGTGGCGCAGGACGTTGGTCACCGCTTCCTGCGTGATACGGAAGGCGGCCATGGCCATGTCTTCCGGGATGCCTTCCAGGCGACTCTTGCATTCGAGGCTCCAGCGCACGTCGGTGTTTTCCAGCGTGCGCAGCAGGTGCGCGCGCAGGCTGGCCTCAAGGCCCAGGCTGTGCAACTGGCGTGGCGCGAGGCTGGTGGCGAGGTTGCGTACGTTGGACAGGGTGTCGTCGAGGGTGCTGCGCAAGGTCGTGCATTGCGCTTGCAGGGGCTCCGGCAGTCGCCGTTGCAGCCACTCCGCCTGCAGCTTGGCGGCGGTGAGCATCTGGCCGATGTCGTCATGCAGTTCGCGGCTGAGGCGCTGGCGCTCGCTTTCCTGGACCTTGAGCAGGCGATCGGCCAGCTCCTGCGGTGACATCAGGATGCTGTCCTTGCGCCGCCGCGGCAGCCACAGCAGGCCGAGCAGGGTCAGCGCCTGCAGCCCGACCACCATGGCCGGCAGAGGCCGGGCATCCAGGTAGCAGATCAGCCCGGCAGCCAGCGACGCCAGGCACAGCAATAGCGTGACCCGATGCAGCAGGGCCATGCCGCGCGGGCAGCGCGTGAAAGTCTTGAGGCTTGAGTACACGGGAAATGAAGCCACTGAAAGATCACTTTTCAAAGCCGGTCCGGGGTTGATTGAAAGGCTTTTATGGATGGCCTTCAACAACTTTCATCATCACGTTGCAACGGGCGGCCAGGCACTTGTTTGGTGCGCTGGAAACGCCATGTTCCAATGTTGGCAACAGTCGGCAACCGGCTCGGGCGGCGCATCGTATCACCCTCAGGCCCGATTGGTCGTCGGGGCTGTAGTGGTCTGCGCAGTCAGGTTTTACGGGGTGGCACGGACGTTCAGACTGGCGCGGAGTCTAGCACTTCGCTACTACTGTTGGCGAACTCCAACTTGGCCGGAAAAGGTACATCCGCTGTTTCCATATTGGTGGAATTGTGTGGAAAGAGCCTGCTTAGTTGCCGTTTAGTGCGTGATGAAAAAACACGACGGAATGTATGCAAGATATGTTTTCCAGCACGCCTTAGTTGAATTCCGCTTGTCGCCGATCACTTGCCCGAACCGCGGACCAGAGAGCTTGGCAAGCGCTGTGGTCGAGTCTTTCAGACGGCCTGGCCGCAGCGCTGGGTGACCGTCAGCAAAGCGTTGTCCAAACCCTGGAGCAGCTCGCGTTGCTCTTCGGCGTCGAGGTTCAGCGTGCCGTCGTACGGGTCGATCAGTTCCACCTGCCAGGCCAGCAGGCTCAGGCAGGCTTCAATGATGGCAAGGGCTGCGCCATGGAGGTGGTTACGGCGCTCGACAGGGGCGAGCAGGGCGCATAGCTGGCTGCAGAAATCGGCGATCTGCGTCAGTCCCAGGCCTCGGGCCTTGTCACTCAGGGAGGCGAGGGTGTGGATCAGGCAATCACTGGCATCGGCATCCTCGCCGATCAACTGAAAATGCTGCAGGCATTCCTGCGCCCTGTTCAGCAATGACTGGGCATCACCCAGGAAAACCCGCAGCGCGCTCACATCCGGTGAATCGTTCAGCATCGTGCCGCTCCCGGCGAACACGCGCGCGAAGCGCGCACGCCAGCGGATGAACGTTCAGGAACGGAGGCTGGCCACAGCTTGGTAATGGCGAACAAAGGCCTGACTCCATTCATGCATTGAGAATGGCGTCACATTAATGGCTAACGGATATCACGAATATCAGGTCCAACCCGATTGTTGATAAGGGTTTCCCTTATGGGGTTTTTCGGGTGGCACCCCGTTGCGGGGTCGTGTGCGGAAAGGTGATGAGGGAAGTAAAGCATGATGCTAAAGTGACATCAATGCCCCGGATGCCTTTTTATGACAGGGGTCAAGCTGAGCGATCCGTGGCCGATACAAGGCCAATGCTTTTTACCTTTTGCAACAAGCCTGGGGGATTCAATGGCTGGCATTCTCGACACGGTAGACCAAAGAACGCAGCTGGTAGGTGAAAACCGCCTGGAAATCCTCATGTTCCGCCTGGCAGGTCGCCAGCTGTTCGCGATCAACGTCTTCAAGGTGCAGGAAGTCCTGCAACTGCCGAAGCTGACCCTGATGCCACAGCGTCACAGCTTCGTCTGCGGCGTGGTCAACCTGCGCGGCCAGACCCTGCCGGTGATCGACCTGTCCCAGGCGATCGGCATGCGCCCGCTGGAACCGGGGCCGAACAGTACCATCATCGTCACCGAGTACAACCGCTCCGTGCAGGCGTTCCTGGTGGGCGGCGTCGACCGCATCGTCAACATGAACTGGGAAGCCATCATGCCGCCGCCGACCAGCGCCGGCCGCCAGCACTACCTGACCGCCATCAGCAAGGTCGACGAGCAACTGGTGGAGATCATCGACGTCGAGAAGGTCCTGGCGGAGATCGTGCCCTATAACGCCAAAGTGTCCCGGGACAAGCTCGACGACCCGGTCCTGCGCCGTGCCCAGGGCCGCGAAGTGCTGCTGGTGGATGACTCCACCGTGGCCCTGGCGCAACTGCGCGAGACCCTGTCGCAACTGGGGGTCAAGCTGCACGTGGCCAGCGACGGCCTGAAGGCGCTGCGCATGCTCAAGGGCTGGGCGGATTCGGGTGTGGATGTCTGCGAGAAACTGCTGATGGTCTTCACCGACGCCGAAATGCCGGAGATGGACGGCTACCGCCTGACCACCGAGATCCGCAGCGATGCCCGCCTGCGTGGCCTTTACGTGGTGCTGCACACCTCGCTGTCGGGCAGTTTCAACGAGTCGATGGTGAAGAAGGTCGGTTGCGACAACTTCCTCTCCAAGTTCCAGCCGGACCGCCTGGTGGACGTGGTGCGCCAGCGCCTGGAAATGGACGAAGCCACCGCCTGACACGCGCCCGTTGCCCGGCAGCGTTTGCCGGGCAACGGGTGTAAGCTGCTCTCTTTTCCCAGGGAGCCAGCCCATGCGTCTGAGTGCGCTTTATCGTTACCCGCTCAAGTCGGCCCGGGGCGAAGCCCTGCAGCGTTCGCCGTCGGGCCTGTTGGGGCTGGAGGGCGACCGCCGCTGGATGCTGGTGGATGCCGGCAACAATCGCTTCCTCACCCAGCGCGCCTTTCCGCAGATGAGCCAGCTGCTGGCCTTGTATGCCGAGGACGGTGGCCTGCTGCTCGACGCAACGGGCATGCCGACGCTCCATGTACCGATTCCCGATCCCGATGAAGCGCTGCGCGGCGTGACCATCTGGCGCGACACCCTGCGCGTGCCGGATGCCGGTGATGCCGCGGCGCAGTGGCTGAGTACCTTCATGGGACGTGAGGTGCGCCTGGTGCATGTGCCGCAGGCGCGGACTCGCTACCTGCCTTCGGGGTATGGCGAGAACAGCGACCGGGTGGCGTTCGCCGACGGTTTCCCGCTGCTGCTGATCGGCCAGGCGTCGCTGGATGACCTGGCGCAGAAGGTCGGGCGGCCGCTGGAGATGATGCGTTTTCGGCCCAACCTGGTGATCGAGGGCTCTGCGGCGTTTGCCGAGGATGGCTGGAAGCGCATCCGCATCGGCCAGCAGACCTTCCGCCTGGTCAAACCGTGCGGGCGCTGCATCCTGACCACCATCGACCCGGCCACCGGCGAGCGCAGCCCGGACCGCGAGCCGTTCGCGACGCTGATGAACTATCGGCAGAAGGAGGGGGAGGCGATGTTCGGGCAGAACCTGGTGGCGGATGGGGAGAATGTGCTGGAGGTGGGGATGGAAGTGGAGGTTCTGGAGTAAACAGGCATTGGAAACGACGCGGACCCTGTGTGCAGGGTCCGCGTCGCGCTTCAGTCATTGATCGTCGAAATACCGCTCATGCCAATCCACCAGCGGCTGCGGTGAATTGAGCTTCTGTCCGTAGATCACCGCATACGACAGCACGTTCTGCACATACTGGCGGGTTTCGTCGAACGGGATCGATTCCACCCACACGTCGAAACTCAGGTGGTCCGCACCGCGCAGCCACTGCCGAACCCGTCCCGGGCCTGCGTTGTACGCCGCCGACGCCAGCACACGGTTGCCGTTGAACTGCCCATGCACCTGGCTCAGGTAGGCCGCGCCCAACTGGATGTTCTTGTCCGGATCCAGCACCTGGCTCGGCGAAGCCAGCGGGATGCTGAACTTGCGCGCGGTTTCCTTGGCTGTGCCCGGCATCAGCTGCATCAGGCCACTGGCACCGACGCTGGAGCGGGCGTCGTCCATGAACGCGCTTTCCTGGCGGGTAATGGCGAACACCCAGCTCGAATGCAGGCCACGTACCTTGGCCTCGCGTACCAGGGTGTCGCGGTGGGCCATGGGGAAGCGGATGTCCAGGTCATCCCAGTACTGCGCCTGGCTGATGGTGCGGATGGCCGGGAAGTACCAGCGCAGGTCGTAGGCGATGCGGGCCTGGGCCACCATCTCGTCGCGGTTGAAGTGACGGCTGACGTGGTACCACTCGCGGCGACCGTCGACGATCTGCCCGCGGGCATGGAATTCCAGGGCGCGGCGGATGCCCGGGGTATTGCGCACCTTGTTCATCAGTTGCTGGCTGATCACCAGTGGCTTGTTGTTCAGCTGGTAAGGGGTCTGCGTGCGGTCGGCGGCGAGGAAACCGTAGAAGTCGCGCTCGCGGGCGACGTTCTTGTACAGCAACGGGATCTGCGGGTTCTGCGGTTGCGCCAGTTCCAGGCTGCGGGCCTGCCAGTAGCGCCAGCGGTTGGTGGTGGCGAGGTCTTGCGGCAGGCGCTTGCTCAGGTCGTAGGCGTCTTCCCAGCGACCCAGGCGCAGGAGCAGGCGCATGCGCCATTCGCTGACGGTGTTGTCGCGCAGTTGCGGGTCGTAGCGGGTCATCAGGTCCAGTGCCCGCGGGTCGTAGCGGCGGGCCAGGGTGAGGCCGATCTCGCGGGCGATGGCGACCTTCTCGTCGACCGAGAAGTGCATGCGGTTGGCGTAGTCGTCGAGCAGGGCCATGGTCCGCTCCGGGTCCTGCCGGGCCAGGCGGCGCAGGCCGAGGCTGACCACGTCGGACATGGCTTCGGTGGCCGGGGCGAAGCGCGACGGCTGGTTGAGCAGCTCGGGCTTCTGCGCCACGTCCACCAGCAGGCGGCCTTCGTTGCCGAGGGTCGGCAGGGTCTTCACCAGGCTGTTGGCCAGCGCGTAGTTGCGCGCCTGGGCCGCCAGCTTGGTGCGCAGCCAGCGCTTCTGCTCGGTCAGCTGGCCTTCCGCGGCCCAGCGCTCGAACAGCGCGTCGCAGGCCGCCGGTTGCGACTTGCCCACCGACCACAGCTTGTCAGCGGTGGCATAGCCTTCGGCGCGCAGGTTGTGGCTCAGCTGGTACTGGCCATTGAGGCAGTCCAGCTCGGTGAAATTCAGCTTGGGATCGTAGTACTTGACGAAGGGCTGCCAGTCGCCGCGTTCGGCCAGCCAGCGCAACCAGCGCAGTTTCATCCAGTTGGCCTGGGGCAGGTCGCCGTTCTTCGCCAGGAAGCGTTCGATCTCGGCGTTGCTGGCGGTCTTCAGGCGCGCGGTCAGTTCGTCGTAGGCGAGGTACGGCTCCAGCGGGTAGTCCTGGAGGGCCGCGGCATAGCGCTGGTACGGACCCTTGTCGCCCTTGGCCAGCGCGCGCTTGGCTTCGTCGTACATCTGGCGTTGTTGGGCAAGATCGGCGGCCTGCGTGACACCGGCCACGGAGGCCGAGAGCAGCAGGCAGGAAACGAGGTTGAGCAGGCGGCGCATGATACTTCCAGACAGTTGGACCAAAACGAGTGTCGGCGTCGCCAGCACTGTGGGTTCACGAGCCTAAGCTTAGCCGTTTGCCCGCCGTCGATGAAAGCATTGTGCTTGTATCCAGACGTAATGCCGCGCCGCCTGGCGGATGGCATCCGGGCTGTCTCCTCCGGCCAAGTCGGGTAGAATGCGCGCCCGCTTTCTGGAGAAGATCATGAGCCTGCTCAAATTCAGCGATGTCTGCCTCGCCTTTGGCGCCATGCCCCTGTTGGACAAGGTGTCCTGGCAGATCGCCCGTGGTGAGCGGGTCTGCATCATCGGCCGCAACGGCACCGGCAAGTCGAGCATGCTGCGCCTGGTCAAGGGCGACCAGAAGCCCGACGATGGCGAGATCTGGCGCGCCCCTGGCCTGAAGATCGGCGAACTGCCGCAGGAACTGCCGGTGGCCGACGAGCGTACCGTGTTCGACGTGGTCGCCGAGGGCCTGCAAGGGGTCGGCAAGCTGCTTGCCGAGTACCATCACCTGAGCCAGAACATCCACAGCGATGCCGATCTGGAAAAGCTCATGCACGTCCAGCAGGACCTCGAAGCCCGTGACGGCTGGCGCCTGCAGCAACTGGTGGACAGCACCCTGAGCCGCCTGCAACTGCCGGCCGACAAGACCCTCGCCGAGCTGTCCGGTGGCTGGCGTCGCCGCGTGCTGCTGGCCCAGGCGCTGGTGTCCGAGCCGGACCTGCTGCTGCTCGACGAACCGACCAACCACCTGGACATCGGCGCCATCGCCTGGCTGGAAGATGCGCTCAGCGGCTTCAACGGCGCCGTGCTGTTCATCACCCACGACCGTTCCTTCCTGCAGAACCTGGCCACCCGCATCCTCGAACTGGACCGCGGCGGCCTGATCGACTGGAACGGCGACTACGCCAGCTTCCTGGTGCACAAGGAAGCGGAACTGGCGGCGGAAGAAACCGCCAACGCGCTGTTCGACAAGCGCCTGGCCCAGGAAGAAGTGTGGATCCGCCAGGGCATCAAGGCCCGGCGTACCCGTAACGAAGGCCGCGTGCGCGCCCTCAAGGCCCTGCGCGTGGAGCGCAGCGAACGCCGCGAGCGCCAGGGCAAGGCGAATATCCAGATCGAGTCGGCGGAGAAGTCCGGCAAGCAGGTGATGGTCCTGGAGAACGTCAGCTTCGCCCATCCGGGCGGCCCGACCCTGGTCAAGGATTTCTCCATGGTCCTGCAGCGCGAGGACCGCATCGGCCTGCTCGGCGCCAACGGTACCGGCAAGACCACCCTGCTCAAGCTGATGCTCGGCGACCTGCAGCCGACCAGCGGCAAGGTCGAGGCCGGCACCCGCCTGGAAGTGGCCTATTTCGACCAGCTGCGCAACCAGCTGGAACTGGAAAAGACCGTGATCGACAACCTCGCCGAAGGTCGCGATTTCATCGAGATCGACGGCCAGAGCCGCCACGTGCTGAGCTACCTCGGCGACTTCCTGTTCAGCCCGCAGCGTGCGCGCACGCCGGTCAAGGCGCTGTCCGGGGGCGAACGTGCGCGGTTGCTGCTGGCCAAGCTGTTCAGCAAGCCGGCCAACCTGCTGGTACTCGACGAACCGACCAACGACCTCGACGTGGAAACCCTGGAACTGCTGGAAGAAGTGCTGTCCGGCTACAAGGGCACCGTGCTGATGGTCAGCCACGACCGGGCCTTCCTCGACAACGTGGTGACCAGCACCCTGGTGTTCGAGGGTGAGGGCAAGGTGCGTGAGTATGTCGGCGGCTACCAGGACTGGATCCGCCAGGGCGGTTCGCCGCGGCTGCTGGGTGTCAGCGAGAGCAAGTCGGGCAAGTCCGAGCTGAACAGCGCGGTGGTCACTGCGCCGGCGGCCGAGCCTGTGGCGGCGGCGGTTGCCGCTGCGCCGGATGCCAGGAAGAAGCTCAGCTACAAGCTGCAGCGCGAGCTGGAAGCCCTGCCGGGGCAGATCGAGGCACTGGAAGAGAAGATGGCTGCGGTGCAGCAGGAAATCTCCGACCCGGGCTTCTATCAGAAGCCGATCGGGCACACCAGCAAGGTGCTGGCTGACCTGGAGAAGATGCAGGCCGAGCTGGATGTGCTGGTGGAGCGCTGGGCCGAACTGGACGGCTGATAGAGGTTCCGTAGGAGCTGGCTTGCGAAGGACCGCGCAGGCAAGCCAGCTCCTACGTGCTTACTCGGCTTTCTTCTGCAACCGCACCGCCAGCACATCGCACGGCGCGCCATGCAGCACATCATTGGCCGTGGACCCCAGCAGCAACGCCAGACCATGACGGCCATGGCTGCCGACCACGATCAGGTCGCAACGCTGGTCCTTGGCCAGCTGGTGGATTTCCTGGCGTGGCTGGCCGTAGGTCAGGTGCGAGTCGCCGCGGTTGATCTCCGGGTACTTGTTGAACAGGCGATCCATGCGCTCCTTGGCCTGGTCGAACTGCTGCTGTTGCAGTTGCGACAGGTCCATCGGCACATCGCCGCCAAAGGCCATGGCCATCGGCTCGACGATATGCACCAGCGATACCTTGGCGTTGCTCGGTCCCGCCAGCTCGCGGGCGCGCTTGATCACGGGGTCGCATTCTTCGGTCAGGTCGACGGCAACCAGAATGTGTTCGTAGGGCATGAGAGGTTCTCCTGACAATCGCAGTAAGTGAAGTATGGTCCGTTTCAGGCTGATCGCATCCGGCTGCGGCTAACCAGCTCATTGGTAAAGTCTTGATAGGAATAACAGATATGACGGTCTGGGTAGTAGTGTCAATCCTCGCGCTGATCCTCAGCCCGCTTGCCTGGCTGTTGCCATCGCGGCGCATGAGCGGGCGCATGGCCGTGCGCCTGGAGGCCCGGCGCATGGGCCTGGCCATGCAACTGGCGCCGCAGACCTGGCCGCACTGGCTGCCGGAAGAGCCACCGGCCACCTGTGCGCAATACCACCAGGCACGGCGCAAGGGCAGCAGCGACAGCTGGTGCTATTGGCAGACCATGCCGGGTGAGTGGCTCAACCAATGGCGCGAGCCGTGCGCGGACGAGCGGGTGCTGGAACAGCTCAAGCGCCTGCCGCCCAGCGTCTACAAGGCGGAAGCCGGGACGCAGATGATCGCCCTGTGCTGGGGCGAGCGGGAGGGCGCCTCTGTATTGCCGGATGTTGCCCAGGTGCTCAAGACCCTGGCATGAAAAAAGCCCGCCGGTTGCCCGGGCGGGCTGCAATGCACTGAACGCACTGGAAAAAAAAGGCCAGGCAGGCCGGGAAGTACTTCAGTTGCAGGCAGTGTAGAGCGCAAACGTTTCTTGCGCGCGTCAAATCCCCTTCTTTTTTCTCCTTCACGATGTTTAAACGGTCGGATCCTTTTTCCGGCCGTGACGTCTATCGCTTACGTGAATGATGGTCGATCACCGTCATCACGGATTGCTCAAAAGCCGAACAGAACTGACCGGAAAGTCGCATTTCTCCAGCGCTTTGGGGGGTTTGACAAAGGCATTCTTTTCGGTGAATGTGTGCACACCCCAGTCAAACGGGCGTATGAATTGAGCGTTTGTATGTCAGAAAGCTCGTACAGAATCCCGACCTATCGCGCTGAAGGGTATGTCTGCAGCGAAGCGGCGGCGGTTGCCGGCCAGCGCTACAGCGATCAGCGTGTACAGTTCAGCTTCCATATCGTGGAGATCAGTTGATGATTTACGAAGGTAAAGCCATCACGGTTAAGGCTCTTGAAAGCGGCATCGTCGAACTGAAGTTCGACCTCAAGGGTGAGTCCGTCAACAAATTCAACCGTCTTACCCTGAACGAACTGCGTCAGGCGGTGGACACCATCAAGGCCGACACCTCGATCAAGGGCGTGATTGTCAGCAGTGGCAAGGACGTCTTCATCGTCGGCGCGGACATCACCGAGTTTGTCGACAACTTCAAGCTGCCCGAGGCCGAACTGGTCGCCGGCAACCTGGAAGCCAACCGCATTTTCAGTGACTTCGAAGACCTCGAAGTACCGACCGTCGTCGCCATCAACGGCATCGCCCTGGGTGGCGGGCTGGAGATGTGCCTGGCTGCCGACTTCCGCGTGATGTCCGCCACCGCCAAGATCGGCCTGCCGGAAGTCAAGCTGGGCATCTACCCGGGCTTCGGCGGCACCGTGCGCCTGCCGCGCCTGATCGGTGCCGACAACGCCATCGAGTGGATCGCCTCCGGCAAGGAAAACCGCGCCGAAGACGCCCTGAAGGTCGGTGCCGTCGACGCCGTGGTCGCCCCTGAGAAACTGCAGGAAGCCGCCCTGGACCTGGTCAAGCGCGCCATCAGCGGCGAGTTCGACCACAAGGCCAAGCGCCAGCCGAAGCTGGAAAAGCTCAAGCTGAACGCCATCGAGCAGATGATGGCCTTCGAAACCGCCAAGGGCTTCGTCGCCGGCCAGGCCGGTCCGAACTACCCGGCCCCGGTCGAAGCGATCAAGACTATCCAGAAAGCCGCCAACTTCGCCCGTGACAAGGCCCTCGACGTCGAGGCCGCCGGCTTCGCCAAGCTGGCCAAGACCTCGGTGGCGGAGAGCCTGATCGGCCTGTTCCTGAACGACCAGGAACTGAAGCGCAAGGCCAAGGCACATGACGAGATCGCCCACGACGTGAAGCAGGCCGCCGTGCTCGGCGCCGGCATCATGGGTGGCGGCATCGCCTACCAGTCGGCGGTCAAGGGCACCCCGATCCTGATGAAGGACATCCGCGAGGAAGCCATCCAGCTCGGCCTGAACGAGGCTTCCAAGCTGCTCGGCAAGCGCGTCGAGAAAGGCCGCCTGACCCCGGCGAAGATGGCCGAGGCGCTGAATGCGATTCGTCCGACCCTGTCCTACGGCGACTTCGCCAATGTCGACATCGTCGTCGAAGCCGTGGTCGAGAACCCGAAGGTCAAGCAGGCCGTGCTGGCTGAAGTGGAAGGCCAGGTCAAGGACGACGCGATCCTCGCCTCGAACACCTCGACCATCTCCATCAACCTGCTGGCCAAGGCCCTGAAGCGTCCGGAAAACTTCGTCGGCATGCACTTCTTCAACCCCGTGCACATGATGCCGCTGGTGGAAGTGATCCGTGGCGAGAAGTCCAGCGAAGTGGCCGTGGCCACCACCGTTGCCTACGCCAAGAAGATGGGCAAGAACCCGATCGTGGTCAACGACTGCCCGGGCTTCCTGGTCAACCGCGTGCTGTTCCCGTACTTCGGCGGCTTCGCCAAGCTGGTCAGCGCCGGTGTCGACTTCGTGCGCATCGACAAGGTCATGGAAAAGTTCGGCTGGCCGATGGGCCCGGCCTACCTGATGGACGTGGTCGGCATCGACACCGGCCACCACGGTCGCGACGTGATGGCCGAGGGCTTCCCGGACCGCATGAAGGACGACCGCCGCTCCGCCGTCGACGCCCTGTACGAGGCCAACCGCCTCGGCCAGAAGAACGGCAAGGGCTTCTACGCCTACGAGACCGACAAGCGCGGCAAGCCGAAGAAGGTCGCCGACGCCTCGGTGCTGGAAGTGCTCAAGCCGATCGTCTTCGAACAACGTGAGGTCAGCGACGAGGACATCATCAACTGGATGATGGTCCCGCTGTGCCTGGAAACCGTGCGCTGCCTGGAAGACGGCATCGTCGAGACCGCAGCCGAGGCCGACATGGGCCTGGTCTACGGCATCGGTTTCCCTCCCTTCCGTGGCGGCGCGCTGCGCTACATCGACTCGATCGGTGTGGCCGAATTCGTCGCCCTGGCAGACAAGTACGCCGATCTGGGCCCGCTGTACCACCCCACCGCCAAGCTGCGCGAGATGGCCAAGAACGGCCAGCGCTTCTTCGGTTAAGCGCCCAACGGTATAGAGCGAGAGTAAATATATGAGCCTGAATCCAAGAGACGTGGTGATTGTCGACTTCGGTCGCACGCCGATGGGCCGCTCCAAGGGTGGCATGCACCGCAATACCCGCGCCGAAGACATGTCCGCGCACCTGATCAGCAAGGTCCTGGAGCGCAACGCCAAGATCGACCCGGCTGAAGTCGAGGACGTGATCTGGGGCTGCGTCAACCAGACCCTGGAGCAGGGCTGGAACATCGCGCGCATGGCGTCGCTGATGACCCAGATCCCGCACACCGCCGCCGGCCAGACCGTCAGCCGCCTGTGCGGCTCGTCGATGAGCGCGCTGCACACCGCTGCCCAGGCGATCATGACCGGCAACGGCGACGTCTTCGTCGTCGGTGGCGTCGAGCACATGGGCCACGTCAGCATGATGCACGGCGTCGACCCGAACCCGCACATGTCCCTGTACGCCGCCAAGGCCTCGGGCATGATGGGCCTGACCGCCGAGATGCTCGGCAAGATGCACGGCATCAGCCGCGAACAGCAGGACCTGTTCGGCCTGCGCTCCCACCAGCTGGCCCACAAGGCCACCGTGGAAGGCAAGTTCAAGGACGAGATCATCCCGATGCAGGGCTATGACGAGAACGGCTTCCTCAAGGTCTTCGACTACGACGAAACCATCCGTCCGGATACCACCCTGGAAAGCCTGGCCGCGTTGAAGCCTGCCTTCAACCCGAAAGGCGGCACCGTGACCGCGGGTACCTCCTCGCAGATCACCGACGGCGCCTCGTGCATGATCGTCATGTCGGCCCAGCGCGCCCAGGACCTGGGCATCCAGCCGCTGGCGGTGATCCGCTCCATGGCGGTGGCCGGCGTCGACCCGGCGATCATGGGCTACGGCCCGGTGCCGGCAACGCAGAAAGCGCTCAAGCGCGCGGGCCTGAGCATTGCCGACATCGACTTCTTCGAGCTCAACGAAGCCTTCGCCGCACAGGCCCTGCCGGTGCTGAAGGATCTGAAAGTGCTCGACAAGATGGATGAGAAGGTTAACCTTCACGGCGGCGCCATCGCCCTGGGTCACCCGTTCGGGTGCTCGGGTGCGCGGATCTCCGGTACCCTGCTCAACGTCATGAAGCAGAACGGCGGTACCCTGGGCGTGTCGACCATGTGCGTCGGCCTTGGCCAGGGCATCACCACGGTCTTCGAACGCGTCTGATCGCGCTGGATGACCAAACCGGGGCCTGGTGCCCCGGTTTTTGTTTTTTCGGAATTTTTCTCAAGAGGGGTGGGCGGCATGCAGATACAGCCAGGCGTATACCGGCATTACAAGGGGCCTGAGTACCGTGTCTTCGGCGTGGCGCGGCATTCCGAGAGCGAGGAATGGGTGGTGTTCTACCAGGCCCTGTACGGCGAATACGGCCTCTGGGTCAGGCCCCTGTCGATGTTCCAGGAGTCGGTAGAAGTTGACGGCGAGCAGGTGCCGCGCTTTGCTTTGGTGGAGGCCGAGGCGACGCTGTTTTCGCGACCGGATGGCGCAGGCGGCTGAACTCCCGCGCTTGACCTCATTCTATAGCCACTATATATAGCGGTGCCGCGTCAGGTACCTGCCGTGTTTTTATTTTCGATATTCAGGAATTTTCCGATCCATGGGCAAATCGCTGGTCATTGTGGAATCCCCGGCTAAGGCCAAGACCATCAACAAGTACCTGGGCAGCCAGTACGTGGTGAAGTCGAGTATCGGCCATATCCGAGACCTGCCCACCAGCGGTTCGGCCAGCGCCAGCAAGGAACCTGCGGCCAAGCGCGGCAAGACCGCCGGCGAAGCCCCGGCGCTGTCGCCCAAGGAAAAGGCGCGCAAGCAGCTGGTCGCGCGCATGGGCGTCGACCCGGATCACGGCTGGAAGGCCAAGTACGAGATTCTCCCGGGCAAGGAGAAGGTCATCGACGAACTGCGTCGTCTGGCCAAGGATGCCGACACCATCTATCTCGCAACCGACTTGGACCGCGAAGGGGAGGCCATCGCCTGGCACCTGCGGGAAGCCATCGGCGGTGACGACAGCCGCTACAAGCGCGTGGTGTTCAACGAAATCACCAAGAAAGCCATCCAGGACGCCTTCTCCCAGCCGGGCGACCTCGACATCGACCGGGTCAATGCACAGCAGGCCCGGCGTTTCCTCGACCGCGTGGTCGGCTACATGGTCTCGCCGCTGCTCTGGTCGAAGATCGCCCGCGGCCTGTCGGCCGGCCGGGTGCAGTCGGTGGCGGTGAAGCTGGTGGTGGAGCGCGAGCGCGAGATCCGCGCCTTCATCCCGGAAGAATACTGGGAAGTCCACGCCGACCTGGGTACCGCCAAGGACGCCAAGGTGCGCTTCGAAGTGGCCCGCCAGAACGGCGAGGCCTTCAAGCCGTTGAACGAAGCCCAGGCCATGGCGGCGCTGGAGAAGCTCAAGGCCTCCAGCTACAGCGTGGCCAAGCGCGAAGACCGTCCGACCAGCTCCAAGCCGTCGGCACCGTTCATCACTTCGACCCTGCAGCAGGCGGCGAGCAACCGCCTCGGCTTCGGCGTGAAGAAGACCATGATGATGGCGCAGCGGCTCTACGAAGCTGGCTACATCACCTACATGCGTACCGACTCCACCAACCTCTCGACCGACGCCCTGGAAATGGCGCGGACCTACATCGAGAAGGAGTTCGGCAAGAAGTACCTGCCCGACGCACCGATCGTCTACGGCAGCAAGGAAGGCGCCCAGGAGGCGCACGAAGCGATCCGTCCGTCCGACGTCAATACCCATCCGAGCAAGCTGAGCGGCATGGAGCGTGACGCCGAGCGCCTGTACGAGCTGATCTGGCGCCAGTTCCTGGCCTGCCAGATGCCACCGGCGCAGTATCTGTCCACCACCGTCAGCGTCAAGGCCGGCGACTTCGAACTGCGCGCCAAGGGCCGCATTCTCAAGTTCGACGGTTACACCCGCGTGCTGCCGCAGCAGAGCAAGCCGGGCGAGGACGATGTCCTGCCGGAAATGAACCAGGGCGAAGTGCTCAAGCTGATCCAGCTCGATCCGAGCCAGCACTTCACCAAGCCACCAGCGCGCTACTCCGAAGCCAGCCTGGTCAAGGAAATGGAAAAACGCGGTATCGGTCGCCCATCGACCTATGCGGCGATCATTTCCACCATCCAGGACCGCGGCTACGTGACCCTGCACAACCGCCGCTTCTACTCCGAGAAGATGGGCGACATCGTCACCGAGCGCCTGTCCGAGAGCTTCTCCAACCTGATGGACTACGGCTTCACCGCCGGCATGGAAGAGAACCTCGACGACGTGGCCCAGGGCGAGCGTGACTGGAAGAACGTGCTGGACGAGTTCTACGGCGACTTCAGCAAGAAACTGCAGAACGCCGAGTCCAGCGAAAACGGCATGCGTGCCAACCAGCCGACCCCGACCGATATTCCGTGCAAGGAATGCGGCCGGCACATGATGATCCGTACCGCCTCCACTGGCGTGTTCCTCGGTTGCTCGGGCTACAGCCTGCCGCCGAAGGAGCGCTGCAAGGCCACGGTCAACCTGGTGCCGGGCGACGAGATCGCCGCGGACGACGAGGGCGAGTCCGAATCCCGCGTGCTGCTGGGCAAGCACCGCTGCCCGATCTGCGCGACGGCGATGGATGCCTACCTGCTGGACGAGAAGCACAAGCTGCATATCTGCGGCAACAACCCGGACTGCGTCGGCTACGAGATCGAGGAAGGCAACTACCGGATCAAGGGCTACGAAGGTCCGAGCCTGGAATGCGACAAGTGCGGCAGCGAGATGCAGCTCAAGACTGGCCGTTTCGGCAAGTTCTTCGGTTGCACCAACTCCGAATGCAAGAACACCCGCAAGCTGCTCAAGAGCGGCGAGGCGGCGCCACCGAAGATGGACAAGGTGGACATGCCGGAGCTCAAGTGCGAGAAGGTCAACGACACCTACGTGCTGCGCGATGGTGCCTCGGGGCTGTTCCTGGCCGCCAGCCAGTTCCCCAAGAACCGCGAGACCCGCGCGCCGCTGGTGCTGGAGATCATCCCGCACAAGCACGAGATCGATCCGAAGTACCACTTCCTCTGCGATGCACCGCAGAAGGACCCGGAAGGCCGTCCGGCGGTGATCCGCTACAGCCGCAAGACCAAGGAGCAGTACGTGCAGACCGAGGTCGATGGCAAGCCGACGGGCTGGAAGGCGTTCTACGACGGCAAGGCGTGGAAGGTCGAAGACAAGAGCTGATTGGCTGAAGGGCTGATCCAAGGCCGCTCCTGACACTGTCAGGGGCGGCCTTTTTTGTTGGGCTTGGGGGCGAAAAAGATTACAGAATCTTGCACCCGCCAACCGCTTCCCCGAAACTGACGGACTTGCCCCGCAGCCTTATCGGAGAGCGCCCCTCATGGCCCAGGAACTCTACACCCGCACCAACCAGAAAATCTTCTTCGCAGGCCTGGCCCTCGAAGGTCTCGGCAAGGCGCAGCAAAGCAAGGCCATGAACGCCCAGGCCCTGGTCCAGGCCGAGCGCGAGTCGGCGCTGTTCCACCTGTACGGCGCGCTGCTGGGGCTGTGCCATGAGATCGCCGGCTACTACCGTCTGCCTCAGGCAGCCGCGCCACGCGCCGAACTGCTGCTGACTCCCGAGGTGCTGGAAAGCATCGCCATCCCGGAAATGGCCGAGCTGGTAGAGCTGGCCCAGCAATCGGAAACCTGGCTGGCGCGTTTGTTGAAAGCTTATTCCGATTTGTTCAAACCGCCGGTCGCCATCAAGGCGCCAAAAGGCGACGTCACCCAGCCGCTGATCCAGGCCGTCAGCCTCGATGCAGTCGAAGCAGCCCCTCTGTCCCGGGAAGAACTGGAAGAGTGGCGGCAGAACCTGAAGAAACTGACCGTCCGTTTCCGCGAAGGTTTGAGTGAGTGCTGACAGCCGTCGGCGCTGGTACAATGCCCGCCTTTCCTGGAGAACAGTCCTGATATGCCCACGTCCTTTCTAGAAATTGTCGAATTGCCAGACGGTCGCATCGAGCTGCGCCGTGCCGAGGACGAGGGTTCCCTGGTGACCCTGAACTTCTCCGAGGATGCCAAGGCATTCCTGCAGGGTCAGCATGTCGAGGTGGCCAAGGCCATGCTCAGCGTGGGTGTGCAGATGGCAGGTCGCCTGGTGGAAGGCGAGATGGAGCGGGAAGAGGAAGGGCCGCGGGTTCTGCATTGATGATCACCGGGCTTCCTCGCAAGGAGGAAGCCGGATTCCCGGCGTCATCGCGTTTCTGAAGTATCAGCCCAGACGAATATTCAGGCTTTGCGCGCTACCGGCGTGCGCGGCGCGGGTGAGTTGTTGCCGCGCGGCGCTGCTGACCGGGCTCAGCCAGCTCACCACGGTGTGGCTGCGGCCCAGGCGCAGGGCGTCGCAGGCCAGTTGCAGGGCGCTCTGGTTGCCCCGTGGTTGGAGGATCAGGATGCGTTCGCGGTTCAGGCCGGCATCCCGCAACCAGGCCTGGGTCAGGGTTGCGGGCGGGGCGATCAGGGTCAGCCAGCGGGCGTCCTGTTCCTCGCTCAGTTCCCGCAGGACCGGTGCCAGCAGGTTATGGCAGTGCTCCAGCGCACCACGGAAAGACAATTCGCTGAACGCCTGGGGCTCGTTGGTGGAGCGCGCGGGCTTCTCGGCTTTCAGTTTGGGCAGGACCGGCTGGGCCAGGAATGCCTCGAACAAAGGTAACTGTGCTTGCTGTGGTACGTGTGGATACTGCATGACGCCTCCTGTTACCGGCGAATGACGCCGACGCTCAAGCCCTCGATTACCAGGTCCTGTTCTTTCAGGTTGACCTCGATGGGTGCGAATTCGGGGTTTTCCGCAATCAGCCAGACCTTGCTGCCTTCACGTTTGAAGCGCTTGACCGTCACTTCGTCACCGAGGCGGGCTACGACGATCTGCCCATTGCGTGCTTCGCGGCAGGTATGTACGGCAAGCAGGTCGCCGTCGAAGATGCCGACGTCCTTCATGCTCATGCCGTGGACGCGGAGCAGGTAGTCGGCGCGAGGATGGAAGAAGGCCGGGTTGATGGCACAGGACTCCTCGATGTGCTGCTCGGCGAGGATCGGTGCACCGGCGGCGACGCGGCCGATGATCGGCAGGGAGCTGTCGTCCTGGGGCTTGGCTTCGAAGCCGGGGATGCGAATGCCGCGGGAGGCGCCGGGGGTCATCTCGATCGCGCCCTTGCGCGCCAGTGCCTTGAGGTGCTCCTCGGCGGCGTTGGGCGACTTGAAGCCCAGTTCCTGGGCGATCTCGGCCCGGGTCGGGGGGAAGCCGTTGTCTTCCAGGCAGCGCTTGATGAAAGCCAGAATCTCAGCTTGGCGTGGCGTCAGTTTCAGCATTTCGAGGTCTCTGTCTTTTTATACAGTGACTGGGATTATATACAGTAGTGGCCTCGCTGCAAGCTTGAAGCTACAAGCGGCAAGAAAAAGCAGCCAGGGTGTCTTCCTCGTTCAGCTTGCAGCGTGCGGCTGTGATCTAATAGCGCGCCTGACTTGACAGTCACGAGCATGAAACGTATGTTTCAAACAACTGTTTGTCAGGTAGATTATTTCCATGGCCCAATCGGAAACCGTCGAACGCATTCTCGATGCTGCCGAGCAATTGTTCGCGGAAAAAGGTTTCGCAGAGACCTCGCTGCGACTGATCACCAGCAAGGCCGGGGTCAACCTGGCAGCGGTCAACTATCACTTCGGTTCGAAGAAAGCCCTGATCCAGGCGGTCTTCTCGCGCTTCCTCGGGCCGTTCTGCCAGAGCCTGGAACGGGAGCTGGACCGGCGCCAGGCGAGTCCGGCGCAGAAGCCGAGCCTCGAAGAGCTCCTGGAGATGCTGGTGGAGCAGGCCCTGGTGGTGCAGCCACGCAGCGGCAACGACCTGTCCATCTTCATGCGCCTGCTGGGCCTGGCCTTCAGCCAGAGCCAGGGCCACCTGCGGCGTTACCTGGAAGACATGTACGGCAAGGTGTTCCGCCGCTACATGCTGCTGGTCAACGAAGCCGCGCCGCGCATCCCGCCGATCGAGCTGTTCTGGCGCGTGCACTTCATGCTCGGTGCCGCGGCGTTCAGCATGTCCGGGATCAAGGCGCTGCGGGCGATCGCCGAGACCGACTTCGGCATCAATACCTCGATCGAGCAGGTCATGCGCCTGATGGTGCCGTTCCTCGCCGCGGGCATGCGTGCCGACAGCGGTGTCACCGACGAGGCGATGGCCGCCGCGCAACTGCGCCCGCGCAGCAAGTCGAGCGCCACCCCGGCGCCCGCCAAGGCCTGATCGGCGACTGGGCGCGACGCCTGGCTTCGGCTAAGCTAGCGCCCCATGTCTACTCTCGATCTGCTGCACATTTCCCTTGCCGACCAATGCCTCTACGGGTTTTCCCAGGGCCGTCTGGTCGTGCGCCTGCCGGTCTCCACGGCGCTCAATGGTCCGGGTGAACGCAACGGCTCCGGCTGCACGCCGCGGGGCCTGCACCAGGTGCGGGCGAAGATCGGCGGCGGCCTGCCGCAGGGGGCCGTCCTGCGGGGGCGGCGCTGGACCGGCGAAACCTGGACCCCCGCGCTGCACGAGCAATTCCCCGGCCGCGACTGGATCCTCACCCGCATCCTCTGGCTCAGTGGCTGCGAGCCCGGGCGCAACCGCCTGGGGCCGGTGGACACCTTCCGTCGCTACATCTACCTGCACGGCACGCCGGACACGGAACCCATGGGCGTACCGTTGTCCCATGGCTGCATCCGCCTGCGCAATGCCGACCTGCTGAACCTGTTCGACCGGGTTCCGGACCATTGCCCGGTGCATATCGAAGAAGCGGCCTGCCCGCAGTGGGCCAGTGCCCCCGTCAACTGAAGGATCAATTATGAGTGCCAGCCTGCAAGGCTCCCTGATGGTGGATATCGCCGGTCACTGGCTGACCGCCGAAGACCGCCACCTCCTGCGCCAGCCCGAAGTGGCTGGCCTGATCATCTTTGCCCGCAACATCGACAGCCCGCGCCAGGTGCGCGAGCTGGCCGCGTCGATCCGCGCCATCCGCCCGGACCTGATCCTCGCCGTCGACCAGGAAGGCGGCCGCGTGCAGCGCCTGCGCCAGGGCTTCGTGCGCCTGCCGGCAATGCGCGCCATCGCCGACAACGACAATGCCGAATACCTCGCCGAGCAATGCGGTTGGCTGATGGCCACCGAGGTATTGGCGGTGGGCCTGGACCTGAGCTTCGCCCCGGTGCTGGACCTTGATCACCAGCGCAGCGCGGTGGTCGGCAGTCGTGCCTTCGAAGGTGATCCGCAACGCGCCACGGCCTTGGCCGGCGCCTTTATCCGCGGCATGGGCGCGGCCGGCATGGCGGCGTGCGGCAAGCATTTCCCGGGGCATGGCTGGGCCGAGGCCGATTCCCATGTCGCCATTCCCACCGACGAACGCAGTCTGGAACAGATCCGCGCCGCCGACCTGGTGCCGTTCACCCGGCTCAGCGGGCAGATGGCCGCGGTCATGCCGGCGCATGTCATCTATCCGCAGGTCGACAACCAGCCGGCGGGGTTCTCGCGGCGCTGGCTGCAGGACATCCTGCGCGGCGAGTTGGGCTTCCAGGGCGTGATCTTCAGCGATGACCTGTCCATGGCCGGTGCCCATGTGGTCGGAGATGCGGCCAGCCGGATCGAGGCGGCGCTGACCGCCGGCTGCGACATGGGCCTGGTTTGCAATGACCGGGCTGCAGCGGAGCTGGCGTTGAGCGCGGCGCAGCGAATGAAGGTGACGCCCTCGCCGCGGATTGCGGCGATGCGTGGACGCGGTTTCGCGCGTACCGACTATCGCGACCAGCCGCGCTGGCTGGAGGCGGTGGGGGCGTTGAAACAGGCTCAGTTGATCGATTGATGCAGGGGCTTCGAGGGCATCGTCGCCGGCAACGCGATGAGGCCCTTGAGGTCAACACCGCTCGATCTTGAGGGCGCTGCAAGGCTCCAGACAGGCGCCTGGAAGCCTTGATGCCACTCAACGACTTTTCTGCTGTTCCGGCAACGGCGAGAACAGCGCCTCGATATCATCCGCCGCCAGTTTCCACTGCCCGGCTTCGTTCCCCTCCAGCAACCCGGCCGCCAGCGCCGCCTTGTCCTTCTGCAGTTGCTGGATTTTCTCTTCCACGGTCCCCCGGGTGATCATCTTGTAGACGAATACCGGCTTGTCCTGGCCGATGCGGTAGGCGCGGTCGGTGGCCTGGTTTTCCGTGGCCGGGTTCCACCACGGATCGTAGTGGATCACCGTGTCCGCCGCCGTCAGGTTGAGCCCGGTACCGCCGGCCTTGAGGCTGATGAGGAACAGCGGGGTATCGCCATTCTGGAACTCTTGCACCGGCGTGCGCCGGTCCTTGGTGTCACCGGTCAGCAGGCTGTAGCGGATCTTGCGCTTCTCCAGCTCTTCCTCGATCAGGGCGAGCATCGAGGTGAACTGGGAGAACAGGAGGATCTTGCGGCCTTCCTTGAGCAGGTCGTCGAGCATGTCCATCAGGCTGCCCAGCTTGCCCTTGTCGGACTGCGGACCTTTGACCACGGCGTTGGCTACCAGGCGCAGGTCGCAGCAGACCTGACGCAGCTTGAGCAGCGCTTCGAGGATGACGATCTGGCTGCGCGCCGCGCCGTTGCGGGTGATCTCGGCGCGGACCTTGCTGTCCATCGCCACCCGCACGGTTTCGTACGTGTCGCGCTGGGCGTCGCTGAGGTCGACCCAGTGGGTGATCTCGCTCTTGGCCGGCAGCTCGGTGGCGACCTGCTCCTTGGTCCGGCGCAGGAGGAACGGGCGGATCCGCGCGGCCAGGTGGCTCATGCGCTCGCCATCGCCATGCTTCTCGATGGGGGTGCGGTAGTCGCGAGCGAACTTCTTGATGTCGCCCAGCCAGCCTGGCATGAGGAAGTGGAAGATCGACCACAGTTCGCCGAGGTTGTTTTCCATCGGCGTGCCGGTCAGGCACAGGCGCTGGTTGGCCTTGAGTTCGCGTGCTGCCTGGGCGGCCTTGCTGCCGGCGTTCTTGATGTTCTGCGCTTCGTCGAGGATCAGCAGGTGCCAGTCGATCGGGGTGAAGTGCTCCAGGTCCCGGGGCAGCAGGGCGTAGGTGGTAAGGACCAGGTCGTAGTTGCGCAGGTCGGCGAAGTGCCGGTTGCGTCCGGCGCCGTGCAGGGCGATGACCTTCAGTTGCGGGGTGAAGCGCGCGGCTTCGTCCTGCCAGTTGGGGATCAGGCTGGTGGGCATCACTGCCAGTGCCGGGCTTTTCAGGCGGCCGGCGTTCTTTTCGGCAAGCACATGGCTGAGGGTCTGCAGGGTCTTGCCCAGGCCCATGTCATCACCGAGCAGGCCACCGACCTCCAGGTCGCGCAGGGTCTGCAGCCAGCTCAGGCCTTCCAGTTGATAAGGGCGCAAGGTGGCATTGAGCCCCTGCGGTGCCTGCACTTCGGTGTATTGCGCGCTCTTCAGGCGCGCCGCGAAATCACGCAGGCGCTCGCCGCCCTGCCAGCTCAGGGAAATATCGGAAAGGTTGCTCAGGCGCGCCGCGTCCGGGGCAGCCAGGCGCAGGCTGGGGCCGTCGTTTTCCGTGAGGTAGAGCTCGCCGAGGGTCGCCATCAGCGACTTGATGCGCCCATAGGGCAGGGCAACCCGCGCGGCGGTGGCACCCAGGCGATGGCGGTTGAGGTCGATCAGCAGGAATTCGTGGTCGCCGCGCTTGGCCAGCTCGCTGGCGCGCAGCAGTTCCGGGTTGCTGCGCAACAGGTGCAGGAGGATCGGCAGCAGGCTGTGGCGCTCGCCGTTGACGACGATGCCCAGTTCCAGGTCGAACCACTGGTGCCCGGCGTTTTCCTCGATATCGGCGTACCAGTCGTCCACTTCCTGAAGGTTGAAGGCGAAGTCGGCGTGGATCTCGATTTCCCAGCCAGCTTCACGCAGGGCTGGCAGGCCTTCGCGGGAGAAGTCCAGCCATTGCTGGTCGGTGTCGAGCAGCAGCAGTTCGCCGGCGCTTTCCGGCAGGGCCTTGCTTTGTCGGGTGGCGACCTTGAAGCCCCAGCGTTGCAGGGTCTTGCGGAAAGTCTGTTCCGCCGCCTTGTCGCGCTGGATGATCTGGCGGGTGCTTCCGGCGAGACGGGTCAGCGGCTTGCTGTCGGTGCCGTGGGTGCGCAGGCCCTCGTAGTCGAAGGAAAGGGCGGCGCGGTGTTGCAACTGGCGCTGCATGCGTCCGGTCTTTGGCGCGTAGGCGCTGAACTCGTGGCTGGCGAGGATCAGGTGGGCCTTCGGGCGCAGTTGATCAAGGGTTTCTTCCTGGAGTCGGGTCGGGGTGGGGACCTGTTTGTCCAGGGCGCTGAGGCGGTGGCTGAGTTGCGCCACCAGCGGTTCCGGGACATCCGGGGCGCGAGTCAGTTGCTGGGCGACATGGGGATCGAGTCCGTGCTCGACCACGCCGGCCTGCCAGGTATTGCCGCTGAAATAGTAGAGCGGCTGCAGTGGCACGACTATCCCCAGCGGCTCGTCGCCGTCGTACCAGTCGCCGCGATAGTTGCCGTTGTCCATGCGTACCCAGCGGAACTCTGCGTGCCGTGCGGGACCTTGCTGTATCGGGCGCATGCCCTCGTCGAAGAGCAGGCGGCCGGTATCCAGGGCCTGCTGGAACAGTTCGCTGTCCCGAGGCTCGTCCAGTGGAAAGGTCAACGGCCCCCTGGACTGCTTGCGGTTGAGGCGCAGGAGGATCTCGCGGTCCTCGGGCATGACGTACTTGGGCGGTTCATAGAGCAGCTCCTGGATCGAAGTCAGCCTGCCGAAACGAAAGTGGCCATGGCCATCCCGCGTGCCTTTCCTGATCTGCAGGCTGAAGACATCCCGCGCGTAATCGAAAAGGTAATAGACAGCCCGCCCCTGGCGGTCCGGCTTGATGTCCCTGGCGGTGGGACGGGGCTTTTCCAGCCCTTCGAGCCAGGTCAGCAGGTTGGGCGGCATCTTGTCGGTCGGTCCGGCTGCCCGGTGCTTGAAATGCTGCTGGAAATGGAAAAGTACGGCAGCGCAGTGCTTGCAATTCATTGACACCGGACAGGAACAACTGCCATCTACCCAGTAGCCGCCTCCCTGTCTTGCGCCGACACGGATGTACTGGCTATAGACGCTGCCACCGGAGCCGCGGCAGGTGGCGCGCATGTCGGCGCTGTTGAGCTGCTGGATGGTGACCCGATTCTGCCTGGCGTAATCGAACCCGCGGCCCAGTACTCGCTGGCTGAATTCGAGTTTCCATTGGTCATCATCGAGGAGCAGGTCAAGCGTTGCAGGCATCCGTCACTGCTCCATCAATGCAGGATCAGGCGCCGCAGTCGCCGGCGCCCCCGCCTTGCGGATCTTCAGCAGCAGGGCCAGGTGTCCGCCGTCCAGGTAGGTCAGCTCGGCATTCTTCACGTTGCTGTTGCCCTGGCGGAACTGTTCGCTCTGCACCACTGCGCCGTTGCCGTCGAACCGGTTGACCCACAGGTTGGCCTCGACCGCGAGGAAGCGGCCGTCCTTCAGGCTCAGGTTGCCTTCGATGGGGAAGTGACCGAACTGCTCCTGGCCGTCGCTCAGGGCAACCTTCGATGCCTCGCTGCCGGCGTTCTGCTGCCAGGCCTTGCGCAGCAGCACTGTGTACTGGGTGTCGGCGTTGAGGCGCTCGACCTCACCGTCGAGGATCGGCTGGCGCACATCGTACTGGGCGATCGGCGCGGCGCCGTCGCTCCAGTTTTCCGGGGCGAACTGGCTGGTGATGGCCGGTACCGCGTTCTGCCGCACCAGGATCATTTCCACCAGGTATTGGGTGTCGGCGAAAGCTGCCGGGGCGATCAGCGCCAGCAGCAGGGTCAGGTTGCGAATGGCACGCATGGGTCTTCCTTAAGCGGATTTCGGTGTCAGGCGCTCGAACAGCGCTTCCAGGGTCGAGAAACGTTCATCGGCGCGCTCCATGGGCACCATGAACCTGAATTGAGTGGCGCCTTCGAACTTGTAGCGCTTGGGCTGGCCCTGGATCAGCTTGATCAGCACCAGCGGGTCGACCGGCGTTTCGCTTTCGAATTCGATCTTGCCGCCTTGCGGGCCGGCGTCGACCTTCTTGATCCCGAGCTTCTCCGCCTGCAGCTTGAGCAGGGTCAGGCGGATCAGGTTCTTGGTCGGCTCGGGCAGCAGGCCGAAACGGTCGATCATCTCCACCTGCAGGTCGTTGAGGCCATCCTCGTCCACGGCCGAGGCGATGCGCTTGTACAGGATCAGCCGCGCATGCACGTCCGGCAGGTAGTCCTCGGGGATCAGCGCCGGCAGGCGCAGGTTGATCTCCGGCCCGCCACCCAGCGGCTGGTCGAGGTTGGGCTGGGTGCCCTTGCGGATCGCCTTGACCGCGCGTTCGAGCATTTCCATGTACAGGGTGAAGCCCACCGCCTGGATCTGCCCGCTCTGGCCTTCGCCGAGCAGCTCGCCGGCACCGCGGATCTCCAGGTCGTTGGTGGCGAGGACGAAGCCGGCGCCGAGGTCCTGGGTGTTGGCGATGGCTTCCAGGCGTTTTTCCGCATCGGCCGTGATCTGCTGGCGCGGCGGCGTCAGCAGGTAGGCGTAGGCCTGGTGGTGGCTGCGTCCGACCCGGCCGCGCAACTGGTGCAACTGGGCCAGGCCGAACTTGTCGGCGCGCTCGATGATGATGGTGTTGGCGCTCGGCACGTCGATGCCGGTCTCGATGATGGTCGAGGCGATCAGCACGTTGAAGCGCTTGTGGTAGAAGTCGCTCATCACCTGTTCGAGCTCGCGTTCGCGCATCTGCCCGTGGCCGATGCCGATACGTGCCTCGGGCACCAGTTCGGCGAGGTCGGCGGCGCACTTCTCGATACTCTTCACGTCGTTGTGCAGGTAATAGACCTGGCCGCCGCGCAGCAGCTCCCGCAGCAGCGCCTCCTTGATGGTGCTCTTGTTCTGCTCCATGACGAAGGTGCGCACCGACAGGCGTCGGGCCGGCGGGGTGGCGATGATCGACAGGTCGCGCATGCCCGACACCGCCATGTTCAGCGTGCGCGGGATCGGCGTGGCGGTCAGGGTGAGGATGTCCACCTCGCTGCGCAGGGCCTTGAGCTGTTCCTTCTGGCGCACGCCGAAACGGTGTTCCTCGTCGATGATGACCAGGCCCAGGTCCTTGAACTTGACGTCATCCTGCAGCAGCTTGTGGGTGCCGATGACGATGTCGATCTTGCCCTCGGCCAGCTCGGCCATGGCCGTGCTGACTTCCTTGGCCGACTTGAAGCGGCTCATCACTTCCACGCTCACCGGCCAGTCGGCGAAGCGGTCGCGGAAGCTGTTGTAGTGCTGCTGGGCGAGCAGGGTGGTGGGCACCAGGATCGCCACCTGGCGACCGCTGTGCACGGCGATGAAGGCGGCACGCATGGCCACCTCGGTCTTGCCGAAGCCGACGTCGCCGCAGACCAGGCGGTCCATCGGCTTGGCCGCCAGCATGTCCTCGCGCACCGCCTCGATGGCGTTCTGCTGGTCCGGGGTTTCCTCGAAGGGGAAGCCGGCGCTGAAGGCGGCATAGTCGGCGGCCGGGTCGGCGAAGGCGTAGCCCTTGCGTGCGGCTCGGCGGGCGTAGATGTCGAGCAGCTCGGCGGCAACGTCGCGGACCTGTTCGGCGGCCTTGCGCTTGGCCTTCTGCCAGGCCTCGGAGCCGAGCCGGTGCAGCGGTGCAAGGGCGTCGTCGCTGCCGGTGTAGCGGGCGATCAGGTGCAGGTTGGCCACCGGCACGTAGAGCTTGGCGCCCTCGGCGTATTCGAGGGTGAGGAACTCGGCGGCCTGGTTGTCGATTTCCAGGGTCGCCAGGCCCAGGTAGCGGCCGACACCGTGGTCGATATGCACCACCGGGGCGCCTTCGCGCAGCTCGGTGAGGTTCTTGATGACCGCGTCGTTGCTGGCGTCGCTGCGTTTCTCGCGGCGTCGGCGCTGCATGACGCGCTGGCCGAACAGCGGGCTCTCGGCGACCAGGGCGAGGGCCGGGTCTTGCAGCACCAGGCCGTCGTCCAGCGGGGCGATGGTGATCGCCAGGCGGTCCTTGCCGGTGACGAAGTCGAGCCAGCTGTCCACTGTCTGCGGGCGCAGCTTCAGGCGTTCCAGCAGTTCCAGCAGGACTTCGCGGCGGCCCGCCGATTCGGCGGTGAACAGCACGCGGCCGGGGAACTGGTCGAGGAATTCGGACAGCGCCGCCAGCGGCTGGCTGGCCTTGGCCTCGATGGCCAGGTTCGGCAGTTTCTGCGCCGGGAAGCGCTCGCGGCCGACACCTGCGTCGAGGTCGTCGCTGCTGACCACGATGCGCGGCCAGCCCTTGAGGCGGGCGAAGCAGTCTTCCACCGGCAGGAACAGCTCGGCCGGCGGCAGCAGTGGGCGGTTGGGATCGATGCGGCGTTCTTCGTAGCGGCCGCGCACGTCGTTCCAGAAGTGCTCGGCGGCCTGCTCGACGCCCGGCAGGGAGAACACCTGGGTGTCCTGCGGCAGGTAGTCGAACAGGGTCGAGGTGTCGTCGAAGAACAGCGGCAGGTAGTACTCGATGCCGGCGGGGATGATGCCGCTGGTGAGGTCCTGGAAGATCGGGCTGCGGCGGAAGTCGACGTCGAAGCGTTCGCGGAAGCGGGCCTTGAAGCGGGTCACCGCCTCCTTCTGCAGGGGGAATTCCCGTGCCGGCAACAGGCGCACCGAGTCGACCTTGTCGATGGAGCGCTGGGTTTCCGGGTCGAAGGTGCGCAGGGTCTCGATCTCGTCATCGAACAGGTCGATGCGGTACGGCAGCTTGCTGCCCATCGGGAACAGGTCGATCAGCGCGCCGCGCACGGCGAACTCGCCATGCTCGTAGACCGTGTCGACGCAGCGGTAGCCGCTGGCCTCCAGCCGCGTGCGCATCTGCTCGACATCGAGCTTCTGGCCGATGTCCAGGACCAGGCTGCTGCCCAGCAGGAAGCTGGTCGGCGCCAGGCGGTGCAGTGCGGTGGTGATCGGCACCACGAGGATACCGTGGTCCAGTTCCGGCAGGCGGTACAGGCTGGCGATCCGCTGCGAGATGATGTCCTGGTGTGGCGAGAACAGGTCGTAGGGCAGGGTTTCCCAGTCGGGGAACGGCAACACCGCCAGCTCCGGCGCGAAGAAGCGCAGCTCCTGCTCCAGCCGGTCGGCGCTCTGGCTGTCGGCGGTGAGCAGCAGGGTGAAGCGTTTGGCGGCGCTGGCAGCCTCGGCGATGGCCAGGCTCAGGGCAGCGCCGGGCAGGTTGCCCCAGGTTTGTTTGCCGGCAGTGGCCGGCAGGTGCGGTAGACGCAGAACAGGCACGGGAGGTCGAGCTCCAAGCGTTGCGACAAAGAGGCTGATTGTACCGGGCTGGGGCCCGTGCGGTAAGGCTTGTAGCGGGCAAATTGCCGCGGCGCGGTGGGAGCGACAGGCGCTCATTGCTCGAAGCGCGAGGCGGCGTCATAATGTAGCCCCTTTTTTCTGTCCCTACATGTGGAAGGTTCCCGTGACTCAGAAGCCCGACCAGTGTCTTGGTGAGTGGATCGATCGTGAAGCACTTGCAGAAGCGATGATCCCGCTTATCGGTCAGCTCTACCGCAATAACAACGTGGTGAGCTCGATCTATGGCCGCAGCCTGATCAACCGTTCGGTGATCTCGATCCTCAAAGCGCACCGCTTTGCCCGTCATCGCCAGAGCGACGAAACCGAACTGTCCGTCCACGAGACATTCCCCCTGCTCAAGGCCATGAGCGAGCTGAAGCTGGGCGCCGCGTCGGTCGACCTGGGCAAGCTGGCCAACAAGTTCAAGCTCGAAGGCAATGGCCGCAGTGCCGAGCAGTTCGTGCGTGAAGAGCTGGCCGAAGTGGTCGGTCAACAGAACGCTTCCGCACGCAAGGGCACCGATGTCGTCCTGTACGGCTTCGGTCGCATCGGCCGCCTGCTGGCGCGCATCCTGATCGAGAAGACCGGTGGTGGCGACGGCCTGCGCCTGCGTGCCATCGTCGTGCGCAAGGGCGCGACCAACGACCTGGTCAAGCGTGCCAGCCTGCTGCGTCGTGACTCGGTTCACGGCCCGTTCGACGGCACTATCACCGTCGACGAAGAGCACAACACCATCACCGCCAACGGCAACCTGATCCAGGTGATCTACGCCAAGGCGCCAAGCGAAGTCGACTACACCCAGTACGGCATCGACAACGCCCTGATCGTCGACAACACCGGCGTATGGCGTGACGCCGAGGGCCTGGGCCAGCACCTGGCCTGCCCGGGCGCTGCCCGCGTGATCCTCACCGCACCTGGCAAGGGCGCGCTGAAGAACATCGTGCACGGCATCAACCATGGCGACATCACTGCCGACGACAAGATCATCTCCGCCGCTTCCTGCACCACCAACGCCATCGTGCCGGTGCTGAAGGCGCTGAATGACCAGTACGGCATCGTCAACGGCCACGTCGAGACCGTTCACTCGTTCACCAACGACCAGAACCTGATCGACAACTTCCACAAAGGCAGCCGTCGCGGTCGCGCCGCGCCGCTGAACATGGTCATCACCGAGACCGGCGCCGCCACCGCAGCCGCCAAGGCACTGCCAGTGCTGAAAGGCAAGCTGACCGGCAACGCCATCCGCGTTCCGACGCCGAACGTCTCCATGGCGATCCTCAACCTGAACCTGGAAAAGGCCACGACTCGCGAAGAGCTGAACGAGTACCTGCGCCAGACCGCCATGCATTCCGAGCTGCACAAGCAGATCGACTACGTGAGCAGCCAGGAAGTGGTTTCCACCGACTTCGTCGGTTCGCGCCACGCCGGTGTGGTCGACGCCGAAGCCACCATCTGCAACGACAACCGCGTTGTCCTGTACGTCTGGTACGACAACGAATTCGGTTACAGCTGCCAGGTCGTGCGCGTGATGGAAGACATGGCTGGTGTGAACCCGCCTGCGTTCCCACGCTAAGCTTGCTGGTGTGTTGAAAGAACGGGAGCCTGAGGCTCCCGTTTTTTTTGGAGTTTTGTTTTGTTCTTTCGGGCCTCATCGCTGGCAAGCCAGCTCCCACAGGTTCAGCGGCGCACGCAATACCAGCGATGAGGCCCGAAAGACCACTACAGGAGGAGCAGTTTGAAAACAGCCCTGAGCATCCTCTGTGTCATTTTCCTGGCTGGCTGCAGCAAGCCAGACCCGGTTGAAAGCTTCGGCGGCCCCACCATGGGCAGCACCTACACCGTGCAATACGTCCCACCGGCCAGCGGCCCGGACAGCGGACAGGTCAGGCAGGAAGTCGAAACCATCCTCGCCACCCTCGACCAGCATTTCTCCACCTATCGCGGCGATTCCCTGGTCGGCACCTTCAACCAGCTCCCCGCTGGCAGCTGCCAGGCCATGCCGGAAGACGTGCTCAGGCTGGTGCGCTTCGGCGAGACCCTGTGGCGCGACAGTGGTGGCGCCTTCGACCTGAGCGTCGAGCCCCTGATGAACCTGTGGGGCTTCGGCCCGCAATCCCGCGAGCAGAAAGTCCCCGACCCGCAACGTCTGGCCGAGGTCCGCCAGCGCGTCGGCCAGGGCCACCTGCGCATCGACGGCGACCAGTTGTGCAAGGACATCGCCCTTGAGCTGGACTTCGACAGCATCGTTGCCGGCTATGCCGTCGACCTGATCGCCACGCGCCTGCAGGCCCTGGGCATCGACAACCTGCTGGTGGAAGTCACCGGCGAGCTCAAGGCAATCGGCCACAAGCCCGACGGCAGCGCTTGGCGCGTGGCCCTGGAGCTGCCCCGCGAGGATCGCCAGATCGCCGAGCAGATACTGGACGTCAAGGGCCTCGGCGTGTCGACATCGGGTGACTACCGCAACTATTTCGAGGAAAATGGCCAGCGTTTTTCCCACACCTTCGATGCCCGTCTCGGTCGTCCGATAGCCCACTCGCTGGCGGCGGTCACGGTGTTCGATCCTTCGGCGCTGGTCGCCGACGGCTATTCCACGCTGTTGCTGGTCCTGGGGCCGGAACGTGGCTGGGAGTTCGCCGTGGCGCAGGATCTGGCTGCGGTTTTCGTGACCCGTGCCGATACTGGTTTCATCGCTCGTGTGACGCCGGCCTTCGAACGTATCGTCGGTAACGGAGCGAGTGAAAAGGAAGAATGAGTGTCTTGCATGTAGTGCAGAGAAAAATAGCCTACGACGCGACCAAGGGTTAATGTGCGCGCCGTTCAAGCTTGATTAGACTGCACCCGAATTTTTTCATGGCATCGATCGTGAGCCATGATGCCCCGGTCGCCGACGTGGTGCCCGGGCCTGTTCTGAAGGAGTACGCATGGCTGTCTACAACTACGACGTAGTGGTGCTGGGTTCCGGCCCCGCAGGAGAAGGGGCGGCAATGAATGCCGCCAAAGCAGGACGCAAGGTTGCGATGGTCGATAGCCGTCGTCAGGTCGGCGGCAACTGCACCCATCTGGGCACCATCCCGTCCAAGGCCCTGCGTCACTCGGTCCGCCAGATCATGCAGTTCAACACCAACCCGATGTTCCGGGCCATCGGTGAGCCGCGCTGGTTCTCCTTCCCCGACGTGCTGAAAAGCGCCGAGAAGGTCATCTCCAAGCAGGTCGCCTCGCGCACCGGCTACTACGCCCGCAACCGCGTCGACGTGTTCGTCGGCACCGGCAGCTTCGCCGACGAGCAGACCGTGGAAGTGGTCTGCGCCAACGGTGTGGTCGAGAAGCTGGTGGCCAAGCACATCATCATCGCCACCGGCTCGCGTCCTTACCGTCCGGCCGACATCGATTTCCACCATCCGCGCATCTACGATAGCGACACCATCCTCAGCCTGGGCCACACCCCGCGCAAGCTGATCGTCTACGGTGCCGGCGTGATCGGTTGCGAATACGCCTCGATCTTCAGTGGTCTTGGCGTGCTGGTGGAACTGGTGGACAACCGCGGCCAGTTGCTGAGCTTCCTCGACTCGGAAATCTCCCAGGCGCTGAGCTACCACTTCAGCAACAACAACATCACAGTGCGCCACAACGAAGAGTACGAGCGCGTCGAAGGCCTGGACAACGGGGTGATCCTGCACTTGAAGTCGGGCAAGAAGATCAAGGCCGACGCCTTGCTGTGGTGCAACGGCCGTACCGGTAACACCGACAGGCTGGGCCTGGAGAACATCGGCATCAAGGTCAACAGCCGTGGCCAGATCGAGGTCGACGAGGCCTACCGTACCCAGGTGCCGAACATCTACGGTGCCGGTGACGTGATCGGCTGGCCGAGCCTGGCCAGCGCCGCCCACGACCAGGGTCGTTCCGCTGCCGGCAGCATCGTCGACAATGGCAGCTGGCGCTTCGTCAACGACGTGCCGACCGGGATCTACACCATTCCGGAGATCAGCTCGATCGGCAAGAACGAGCAGGAACTGACCCAGGCCAAGGTGCCCTACGAAGTGGGCAAGGCCTTCTTCAAGAGCATGGCCCGCGCGCAGATCGCCGGCGAGCCGCAAGGCATGCTGAAGATCCTGTTCCACCGCGAAACCCTGGAAATCCTCGGCGTGCACTGCTTCGGCTACCAGGCGTCGGAGATCGTCCACATCGGCCAGGCCATCATGGACCAGCCGGGTGAGCGCAATACCCTGAAGTATTTCGTCAACACCACCTTCAACTACCCGACCATGGCCGAAGCCTATCGGGTAGCTGCCTACGACGGCCTCAACCGGCTTTTTTGAGCGGCTCCGGCCGGTGGCCTGAGCCGGCCGGGGAGATCGATTTCAGCGATTCTCGAGGGTGGCAGTGGCCAAACCGGGAAAGTCTGTAATCAGGCTGTCCACGCCGAAGTCGGCGAGCCGGCGCATCAGTGCCGGTTCGTTGACCGTCCACACCGACACGTGCAGCCCCTGGCGCTGGGCCTTGGCCAGGCGCTCGGGGCTGCAGTGCGTCCAGTTCAGCGCCAGCACCTCGCAGCCATAGTTCTGCGCGATCTTCAACGGGTCGAGCCAGGCGTATTCCGCCACCAGTCCACGGGAAATGTCCGGCACCAGCTCCTGGGCCGCACCCAGTACTTCCCGCGAGCTGGAGGTGATGGTCACCTTGTCCAGCAGGCCGAAGCGCTGGGCCATTTCGCGGATCGCCAGCACCGTGCTTGCGGCGCGGGTGCGCGAGGCACTCTTGACCTCCAGTTGCCAGTGCTCGAACGGGCATTTCTCGAACAGTTCTTCCAGGCGCGGGATAGGGCAGGGCTGCACCCAGCCCGGGCCACCCTTGCGCGCGTCGTAGGTCACCAGTTCCGCGGCCGTGTGCTCCACCACCTTGCCGCGCCGGCCGGTGGTGCGCTTGAGGGTCGGGTCATGGATCACCATCAGCTCGTTGTCGGCGGACAGGTGCAGGTCGAGCTCGCAGCGCTGCACGCCATGTTGCAGGCACTGCTGGAAGCTGGTCAGGGTGTTTTCCGGGGCTTCGCCCTTGGCGCCACGATGGCCGTAAATCTGCGTCACGTTTGTTCCTTCAAGTAAGACTGAGCACTGAAACTCAGGAAGCTGACGGGTCGTTCTGTTCCAGGGCCTGGCGGCGTTGCTGTTGCTGGCGTTGCAGGATATAGCGGGCCAGCAGTTGACGCTGGGCATCGCTGATATCGACGAACTCGGTACCGATATCGTATTGGCCGTCGGCCAGCTTGTCGCAGTGGGTGATCCGGGCGCGCAGCAGCAGGCCGGAGGCGCGGGGCATCAGCACCATCTTCACGGCCACGCGGGCACCGGGTTCGAAGGCCTCGGGGTGCTTGAACTCGACGCCGCCTTCGGAGAGGGTCACCGCCT
This sequence comes from Paucimonas sp., assembly GCA_031253995.1. Lineage (GTDB taxonomy): Bacteria > Pseudomonadota > Gammaproteobacteria > Pseudomonadales > Pseudomonadaceae > Aquipseudomonas. The sequence goes on from JAIRVG010000105.1 coordinate 149,353, forward strand.
GCGGTGCGCCGATATGCCCGATCAGGGTCTGCGCGAGTACCGCGCTGAGCAGGTCGATGCGTTTGTTCTGGGCCTTGAGGAAGGCAGCCAGGGTACGGTCCTTCTCGCTCAACTGGCGCAGCAGGTGCTGGGATTCGAACTCGCTGAGGTGCAGTTCGCTGAGCAAATTGAAGAGCGGCGAATCATCCTGCAACAAGTCCGTGCCCAGGGCATCCGCCGCGCTCAGCGGGCTAATTTCCAGTGCGATCCGGTCCTCGATACGATAGTATTCGCGGCGATCTTCTTCATCTAATGTCGACATGGCGAACCCATGGTTACGGCGGTGGTCTGAGTGTAAATCCGCTGTCCTGCCCCCGCCACAAGGACGTTCCTCTTTCATCCGAACAAGCCCCGACATGTTCAGACCTCTTTTCGTCTTCATCGGCACGCGCTACACCCGTGCCAAGCGCCGCAACCACTTCGTCTCGTTCATTTCCCTGACCTCGATGATCGGCCTCGCCCTGGGCGTGGTGGTGATGATCGTGGTGCTCTCGGTCATGAACGGCTTCGACCACGAGATGCGTACCCGCGTCCTCGGCATGGTGCCCCATGCCACGCTGGAGACCGGGCAGCCGCTCAACGACTGGCCGGCCCTTGCCGACAAAGTAAAGCAGAATCCGTCCGTGCTGGACGTCGCGCCCTTCACCCAGATGCAGGGTTTGCTGACCCACGACGGCAAGGTACAGAAGGTCCTGCTCAACGGTATTGACCCGGCGCAGGAGCGCAAGGTTTCGATCATCGGCGACTTCATCCAGCAGGGCCGCCTGGAAGACCTGGCGCCCGGCAGTTTCGGCATCCTCATCGGCGACAAGGCCGCGGCCAAGCTGGGCGTGGGCATCGGCGACAAGGTGACCTTCGTCGCCCCCGAGGTCACCGTGACCCCGGCCGGGATGTTTCCGCGCATGAAACGCTTCACCGTGGTCGGTACCTTCCACGTCGGCGCCGGCGAGATCGACGGCTACCTGGGCCTGACCAACCTGTCCGACCTGTCCCGCCTGCACCGCTGGAAGGCCGACCAGGTGCAGGGTCTGCGCCTGAAGTTCGACGACCTGTTCCAGGCCCCGCGCAACGCCTACAACATCGCCCGCCAGCTGGGCGACCACGAGTACTACGCCCGCGACTGGACCCGCAGCTACGGCAACCTGTACCAGGCGATCCGCATGGAGAAGGCGATGATCGGCCTGCTCCTGCTGCTGATCGTCGCAGTGGCGGCGTTCAACATCATTTCCACCCTGGTCATGGTGGTCAACGACAAGCGCGGCGACATCGCCATCCTGCGCACCCTCGGTTCGACACCGCGGCAGATCATGGCCATCTTCATGGTCCAGGGCACCATCATCGGCGTGGTCGGCACCGCCATCGGCGCCGCCATCGGTATCCTCGCTGCGCTCAATGTCAGCGCCGCGATCGCCGGCCTGGAGCGCCTGATCGGCCACAAATTCCTCAACGCCGACGTCTATTTCATCGACTACCTGCCGTCCCGGATCATGGCCGAGGACGTGTGGATGGTCTGCGGCGCGGCGCTGGTCCTGAGTTTCCTCGCCACCCTGTATCCGGCCTGGCGTGCGGCACGCACCCAGCCCGCGGAGGCGCTACGTTATGAGTGAGTTGGGCATGAGTGATAAAGCCGTATTGAGTTGCCGCAGTCTGGGCAAGTCCTATGAGGAAGGCCCGGAGAAGGTGCAGGTGCTGTCGAACCTGCAGCTTGAGCTGTTCCCCGGCGAGCGCGTGGCCATCGTCGGCAGCTCGGGCTCGGGCAAGAGTACCTTGCTCAACCTGCTGGGCGGCCTCGACACCCCGAGCGAAGGCAGCGTCTGGCTGGCCGGCGAGGAGCTATCGGCCCTCGGCGAGCGCGCCCGCGGCCTGCTGCGCAACCGCGCGCTGGGCTTCGTCTACCAGTTCCACCACCTGCTGCCGGAGTTCACCGCGCTGGAGAACGTGTGCATGCCGCTGCTGATCGGCCGCACGGCCATCCCGGAAGCCCGTGAGCGCGCCGAGGCACTGCTCAAGCGCGTCGGCCTGGGCCATCGCCTGAGCCACAAGCCGGCCGAGCTGTCCGGCGGCGAGCGCCAGCGGGTGGCGATTGCCCGGGCACTGGTCAACCGGCCTGGCCTGGTGATGCTCGACGAGCCCACCGGCAACCTCGACCAGCACACCGCCCAGGGTATCCAGGACCTGATGCGCGAGCTGAGCACCTCGTCGCAGACCGCCTTCCTGGTGGTGACCCATGATCTGAACCTGGCGCGGCAGATGGACCGCGTGCTGCGTCTGGAAGAGGGCCGCCTGGTCCCGATCTGACGTGTGGCGGGCGCCCGTGCCGTTGCCGGGCGCCCTGGTCGTTTTCCTTGCCTGGGTGCATCACTTCATGTTCAGACCCCTGTCAATTTTCATCGGCGCGCGCTACACCCGCGCCAAGCGCCGCAACCATTTCATCTCGTTCATCTCCATGACCTCGATGATCGGCCTGTCCCTGGGCGTGCTGGCGATGATCACGGTGTTGTCGGTGATGAACGGCTTCCAGCGCGAAATGAGTTCGCGGATCCTCGGCATGGTGCCCCACGCCATGATCGTCGGGGTCAAGCCGCTGGACGACTGGCAGCCGGTGGCCGCCGCCGCGCTGAAGAATCCCGAGGTGATCGCCGCGGTGCCCTTCACCGAGATGGAAGGCATGCTGTCCTACAAGGGCTCGATGCAGCCGATCCAGGTCAGCGGCATCGACCCGGCGCAGGAGGGCAAGGTGTCCATCGTTGCCGACCATATCGTCCAGGGCCGCCTTGAAGACCTCAAGCCAGGCGAGTTCGGCGTGGTCATCGGCGAGATCACGGCGCGGCGCTTCCGCCTCAATGTCGGTGACAAGCTGACCCTGATCGTTCCGGAAGTGAGCAGCGAGCCGGGCGGCATCACCCCGCGCATGCAGCGCCTGAACGTGGTCGGCATCTTCAAGGTCGGCGCCGAGCTGGACGGTTCCATGGCCATGATCCACGTGGCCGATGCTGCGGAAATGCAGCGCTGGGCGCCGAACCAGGTGCAGAGCGTGCGCCTCAAGCTCAAGGACCTGTACGCGGCGCCGGCGGTGTCGGCGTCCATCGCCTCGGGCCTGGGCGACCAGTACCGCGCCGATGACTGGACCCACACCCAGGGCAGCCTGTTCAGCGCGATGAAGATGGAAAAGACCATGATCGGCCTGTTGCTGCTGATGATCATCGCGGTGGCGGCGTTCAACATCATCGCCACCCTGATCATGGTGGTGAACGACAAGGGTGCGGACATCGCCATCCTGCGCACCATCGGCGCCACGCCGGGGCAGATCATGGGCACTTTCATGGTCCAGGGCAGCCTGATCGGCGTGGTCGGCACCCTGATCGGCGGCGTGCTGGGGGTGGCCCTGGCGCTCAATGTCAGCGCCGTGGTGGGCTGGATCGAGCGGGTCAGCGGCCAGCACATCTTCACCTCCGACGTGTACTTCATCAGCTCGCTGCCGTCGGAACTGCAATGGGGCGACGTGGCGCTGATCTGCACCGCCGGCCTGGTGATGAGCTTCCTCGCCACCATTTACCCGGCCTGGCGCGCCTCGCAGGTCGAGCCGGCGATGGCCCTGCGTTACGAGTGAGGCGAGTGGCTGGGCAGGTCGATGATGAACCGGGTCCAGCCGTCTGCCGATTCAGCAGTGATGCTGCCGCCATGGGCCTGGACGATGGAGCGGGTGATGGCCAGGCCCAGGCCCGCGTGTTCGCTGCTGCCGGCGCGGCGTGCCGGGTCGGCGCGGTAGAAGCGGTCGAACAGGCGCGGTAGCTGCGCGGCGTCGATGGGTTCGCCGCGGTTGGCCACTTCCAGGCGGATACCGCCGCCACTTTCCCGGATATCCACATTGATCTCGCCACCCGCGGGGGTGAAGCGCAGGGCATTGTCCAGCAGGTTGGACAGGGCCCGGCGCAGCATATGGCGGTCGCCAGCCAGGGTGGCCTGACCGCTGCGCAGCAGGCGCACCTCGGCATCCTCCGCCAGCGGCGTGTAGTACTCCAGCAGCGCATCCACTTCCCCGTGCAGCGCCAGCGGCTCGCGGGTCGGCATCAGCAGGCCGTGGTCGGCCTTGGCCAGGTAGAGCATGTCGTTGACCATCTGCGCCATCCGTTGCAGCTCTTCCAGGTTGCCGTGCAGCGCCTCGCGGTACTCGTCGAGGCTGCGCGGGCGGGTCAGGGTGACCTGGGTGTGGGTCAGCAGGTTGGACAGTGGCGTGCGCAGTTCATGGGCGATATCCGCGGAGAACGCCGAAAGGCGCTGGAAGGCATCGTCCAGGCGTTCCAGCATGGCATTGACCGTGGCCGCCAGTTCCGCCAGTTCCACCGGCATCTGCTCCTCGGGCAGGCGCGTGGTCAGCGAGCGCGCCGAGACGCTGGCGGCGATCTCGCCCATCTGCCGCAGGGGGCGCAGGCCGCTGCGGGCGGCCCAGATGCCGAGCAGGGCGGTGGCCAGGGCGCTGAGGCCGACGGTGAGCCAGATCAGGTGCTGCATGCGCTGGAGGAAATGCTGGTGGTGGGTGATGTCGAGAAGGAGGGTCAGTTGCAACGTTGGCAGTTGCACGCCGAGGCCGCGCCAGGCGGCATGTTCGCCATGCAGGGTGGACAGGCCCGGGGTGCTGGCGCTTTCTGGCAGGTCCGCGCGGCTGTTGAACCAGGTTTGGCCGTCATTGCCCCGCAGGCGCAGGGCCAGGTCGGTCTGGTGCGCCAGTTCTTCCTTCAGGGCAGGCAGGCGTGGCGCCAGGGCGGCCGGGCTGTCGACGCCTTCGACCAGGCGTTGCAGCACCGGCAGGCGGCTGTTGAGCAACTGCTGGTCCAGTTCGATGAAGTGCGCCTCGCTGGCGCGACTGAACAGGATCCCCGCCAGCAGCGAAACCACCGCGGTGCAGGCGGCGAACAGCAGGGCCAGGCGCGCGCCGAGGGACAGGCGCGGCATCAGCTCGGACGCTCTTCGAGGACGTAGCCCATGCCGCGCACGGTGTGGATCAGCTTGTTGTCGTGGGCGTCGTCGATCTTCAGGCGCAGGCGGCGGATCGCCACTTCGATGACATTGGTGTCGCTGTCGAAATTCATGTCCCAGACCTGCGAGGCGATCAGCGACTTGGGCAGCACCTCGCCCTGGCGGCGCAGCAGCAGTTCGAGCAGGGCGAATTCCTTGGCGGTGAGGTCGAGGCGCTGGCCGGCGCGTTCGACGCGGCGGCGGATCAGGTCCAGGCGCAGGTCGGCCACGCCCAGGCTGGTTTCCTGGGGCGGTGCGCTGCCGCGGCGCAGCAGGGTGCGAACCCGGGCAAGCAGTTCGGAGAAGGCGAAGGGTTTCACCAGGTAGTCGTCGGCCCCCAGTGCCAGGCCGTGGACCCGGTCCTCGACGGCGTCGCGGGCGGTGAGGAACAGCACCGGCACGTTGTGCCCGGCCTGGCGCACCGACTGGAGGATCTGCCAGCCATCGCGACCGGGCAGCATCACATCGAGGATCAGCAGGTCGTAGTCGCCGGTCAGGGCCATGAACTGGCCGGTCTCGCCGTCGTTGGCCAATTCGGTGCTGAACCCGGCTTCGCTGAGGCCCTGGCGCAGGTACTGGCCGGTCTTGGCCTGGTCTTCGACGATCAGCAGTTTCATGGGATTCTCGGTGTTGGCGACGGTGAAGTTATACCCGTCCGACGCAGCGGCCGGGCGAAGCTGACAAAGTTGTAATCTTATCGTCAGTTGGAAGCCAGCGCGGGCCTCGCACAATGGCGACATGACTCTGCTGAAACGAGGTACCCCGATGAAATCCGCACTTGCCGCCGCCATTCTCGCCCTGTTCAGCCTGCCGGCCATGGCCGGGTCAGGCCATGACTATGCATTCGGCCATCCGGCGCCGGCGGCCAAGGCCACCCGTACCGTCGAGGTGACCCTGGGCGACATGTATTTCGAACCCCGCAGCCTTGAGGTGAAGGCCGGTGAAACCGTGCGCTTCGTGGTGATCAACAAGGGGCAGGTGGCCCACGAATTCAACCTCGGCGACACCGCCATGCATGCCGCGCACCAGAAGGAGATGCTCGCCATGGCGCAGATGGATCACTCGAAGATGGGCCATGGCGGCATGGGTCACGGCATGAGCCATGACGATCCGAACATGGTCATGGTCCAGCCTGGCCAGCGCGGCGAGCTGACCTGGACCTTCAGCCAGTCGGCGCCGATCGAATTCGCCTGCAACGTGCCCGGGCACTACCAGGCCGGGATGGTCGGCACGCTGAACATCGCCCAGTGAGCCAAGCAGGGCTCAAACCCGATAGACTAGGGCAATTTCGTCCTTCAGGTTTGAGCCATGCACCCCGCTGCAGAACATTCCCCGCTGGGTAAATCCAGCGAATACGTCTCCACCTACACGCCGTCCCTGCTGTTCCCCATCCCGCGCCTGGCGAAATGGGCCGAACTGGGCGTCAGCGGCGACAACCTGCCCTGGCAGGGCGTCGATTTCTGGAACTGCTTCGAGCTGTCCTGGCTGCTGCCCTCGGGCAAGCCGGTGGTAGCCATTGGCGAGTTCGCCATTCCCGCCGATTCGCCGAATATCATCGAGTCCAAGTCGTTCAAGCTGTACCTCAACTCCCTGAACCAGACGGTGTTCGACTCGTCGGACGCGCTGCAGGCGTGCCTGGTGCAGGACCTCAGCGCCGCCGCCGGCAAGCCGGTGGGCGTGCGCATCCGCAGCCTGGGCGAGGTGGCGGGCGAGGGCGTGGTCAGCCTGCCGGGCCAGTGCATCGACGACCTGGATGTTGCAATCAGCAACTACGAGCAGCCACAGCCTGAGCTGCTGCGCTGCAATAAAGAGAAACAGGTTGAGCAGGTGCTGCACAGTCACCTGCTCAAGTCCAACTGCCCGGTAACCGGCCAGCCGGACTGGGGCAGTGTGGTGGTGGAGTATCGCGGGCCGGAGCTGGAGGCGGCGAGCCTGCTGACCTATCTGATCAGCTTCCGCCAACATGCGGATTTCCATGAGCAGTGCGTGGAGCGGATCTGGCTGGATCTCAGGCGGCTGCTGGATCCGGAGCATCTGACGGTGTATGCGCGTTATGTGCGGCGGGGTGGGCTGGATATCAATCCGTATCGCAGTACCGGGCAGTTGGACGTGGATAACCGCCGGCTGGTTCGTCAGTGAGCTGAAGAACACCGCGCTCCCACAGGGGGCGCGGTGTTATGTCAGATCCCCATGCTCTGCAGGCTCTGAACGATATTGCGCAGGGTCGCGGTGAGCCCCGGGTGATCGACTTCGAAGCGCTCCACGGCGAGGTTGACGCCGTCCACCAGGTTGTTGTCCTGGGTCGCGGCCTCCAGTTGCAACTGGGCTTCGATCTGCTGCATCAGTTCTTGCAGGTGCTCGCGCTCTTCCAGGGACAGCGGCGGGTCTTGTTCCAGTTGCTCGCGCAGGGTATTGAGTTGCTCTTGCAGTTCGCGGGCAGGCATGCTGATCTCCCTTATCTCGATAGGCACAGCCATGGACCCCGGCCGACGGCAAAAGGTCCCTGGCACGCTTCTCAGCGTAATCCACCCGGCTTCGCTTTGCATGATCCGCGTCAATCGTGTGTTTCAGGGTTTTTCGCCCTTGAGCCGGCGCTGGCTGATATCCGCCAGGCAATCCGCCAGTTCCTGCAGGTGGTCGATCACCGAATGCACGCCGAGGCTGAACAGCTGCAGCGTGGCCTTGCCGCGCTTGTGCTCGCGCTGCTTGTCGTCCAGCGCCTGCCACTCCGTTTCCGACAGCCCGCACAGCGGCCCGCAGGCTGCCAGGCCGATGGTCCACAGGCCGGCATTGAGCCCGGCCTGGAGCAGGCGTGGCTCGCCGCTGATCAGCACGCAGCCGTCCAGTTGCCCGGCGTCGATATGCATCAGCGCTTTCCAGCAGGCGTCCGGCGCCGGCCAGGGTTTGGCATCACCGTGATGGATGGCCTGCAGCCAGTCGGGCAGGGCGCTGCTCAGGTGCTTGCCGTGCTCTGGCGCGACATCGTCCAGCCAGGCGCAGGGCACCTCGTGGCGACGCAGCCAGTCGAGCACGTCGAGGGCGCCGGGGGTGGGGTGGACTGGATCATTCCTGGCAGCCTCCTGGCTGCACCCGCCGAAATCGACCAGGCAGCCACGAAGTCCGAACAACAGCGCAGTGAAGGCGGGAGCATGCGGCATGGTCAACATCCCTGAAATAGCGGGGACGTTACCGACCGATCGTGACGGTTTGGTGACGCTGCGACGAGGATGTCCGCGTCAACTATTTGCGACGGGAACGCCATGACGCTTTATACTCGCTCAATTTGGCGCGGCGCTTTACCGCTCCGTTTCAGTGTTCATCCAGGAGAATAGTTATGCGTGGGATCGGTACGGGAGTGCTCGATCGTTGGTTCCGGGCCAGTGTCTGCGCGACTGCGCTGCTGGCGCCGTTCGCGGCCCAGGCGGCCACCGAGGAGGATCCTTGGGAAGCCGTCAACCGGCCCATCTTCCGCTTCAACGACACCGTCGACACCTACGCGCTGAAACCCATCGCCCAGGGCTACCAGTGGATAACTCCGCAGTTCCTGGAGGACGGCATCCACAACATCTTCCAGAACCTGGGTGACGTGACCAACCTGGCCAACAACATCCTCCAGCTCAAGCCTCATGCGGCGGGCGTGGATACCGCACGGTTGATCGTCAACACCACCTTCGGCCTCGGCGGCTTCTTCGACGTGGGCACCAGGATGGGCCTGCAGCGCAATGACGAAGACTTCGGCCAGACCCTCGGCTACTGGGGTGTCGGCAGCGGTCCGTACGTGATGCTGCCGCTGCTCGGCCCGAGCACCGTGCGTGACGCCCTCGCCAAGTACCCGGACACCTACACCGAAGCCTACCAGTACATCGACCACGTACCGACGCGCAACACCATCCGCGCCGTGGATGTGGTGGATACCCGCGCCAGCCTGCTGTCGGCCGAGAAGATGATCCGCGGCGACAAGTACAGCTTCATCCGCAACGCGTACCTGCAGAACCGCGAGTTCAAGGTCAAGGACGGCGAGGTCGAGGACGACTTCTAAGCCCCAAGTTTCAAGCCACAAGCTGCAAGAAGAAGCCGCCCGTGTCGAGGCGGCTTTTTCTTGCGGCTTTTTGCGCTCTGGCTGCATGCAGGACGGTCACCGCGCTGGGCGTTGTCTTGCTGCTTGAAGCTTCAAGCTTCCGCTCAAACCTTTCATTGAGTTGGCACAAACCGGGTTTTTATAACTCCCGGTGATTTGCGCTGTAACGAGCGGAGCGAGAGCGTCGCCGCATGCTTGAAACGCCTGACGGATGGGAGTACCGTCTGCGCCTTACAGGGCACCTCTGCGGGTTGTCGGTCGGAAGTTTCTGACCTACAACTCAGATAGACAGAGTGGCTAGAAGAGAATCCAGTACGTGTGCTCCAGCCTGTCGAGCCACCTACGCCAACCTATTTCTGGCGCCGTTTGCCCACATGCAGAAAACCAGTGCAACGCTGCTGATAATCGACGACGACGACGTAGTGCGCGAAAGCCTCGCCGCCTACCTGGAAGACAGCGGTTTCAGCGTCCTGCAGGCGAACAACGGCCAGCAGGGTCTCGAAGTGTTCGAACAGGATCGGCCCGACCTTGTGATCTGCGATTTGCGCATGCCGCAAATGGGCGGGCTGGAATTGATTCGCCAGGTGACCGAGCGTGCGCCCGACCTGCCGGTGATCGTGGTCTCCGGCGCGGGCGTGATGAACGACGCCGTCGAGGCCCTGCGTCTGGGCGCCGCCGACTACCTGATCAAGCCCCTGGAAGACCTCGCCGTCCTTGAGCACTCGGTGCGCCGTGCGCTCGATCGCGCCCGCCTGGTCCTGGAAAACCAGCGCTACCGGGACAAGCTCGAAGCCGCCAACCGCGAACTGGAAGCCAGCCTGCACCTGCTGCAGGAGGACCAGACCGCCGGGCGCCAGGTGCAGATGAACATGCTCCCGGAAAGCCCGTGGCACTGTGGCGAATTCGCCTTCGAGCACCAGATCATCCCGTCGCTGTACCTGTCCGGTGACTTCGCCGACTACTTCCGGGTCGACGAGCGACGCATCGCCTTCTACCTGGCGGACGTCTCCGGCCATGGTGCTTCGTCGGCGTTCGTCACGGTGCTGCTGAAGTTCATGACCACCCGGCTGCTGTTCGAATTCAAGCGCGCCGGTTCGCTGCGGGACTTCAAGCCGTCGGAAGTGCTCGGGCACATCAACCGCGGCCTGATCAACTGCAAGCTGGGCAAGCACGTGACCATGGTCGGTGGCGTCATCGACGAGGACACCGGCCTGCTGACCTACTCCATCGGTGGCCATCTGCCGCTGCCGGTGCTGTTCACCCCGGGACAGGCCCGCTACCTGGAAGGCCGTGGCCTGCCGGTCGGCCTGTTCGACGAGGCGACCTACCAGGATCACGTGCTGGAACTGCCGCAGCAGTTCAGCCTGACCCTGCTCTCGGACGGCATTCTTGACCTTTTGCCGGGCGAGACACTCAAAGATAAGGAAGCATCCCTGCCTGAGATCATCAGGGATGCGGGCGGCAGCCTGGATGGCCTGCGGCAACGATTCGAATTGGCTACGCTTGGGGAGATGCCGGATGATATCGCCCTATTGGTGTTGAGCAGGAACCTTCAATGAGTACCGGTAGAATCCAGTTCGCCGAACAGAACGGCACCTTTGTTCTGAAGTTTGTCGGTGAAGTGCGCCTGACCCTGTGTTCGGCGCTGGATGCAACTATTGAAAAGATCTTCACCGCGCTGAATTTCTCGGCGATCGTCATCGATCTGACGGAAACCCAGAGCATCGACAGCACCACGCTGGGCCTGCTGGCCAAGCTGTCGATCCTGTCGCGGCAGAAGGTCGGCCTGTTGCCGACCGTGGTCACCACCCACGCCGACATCACCCGCCTGCTGCAGTCGATGGGCTTCGACCAGGTGTTCAACATCGTCGACCGGCCGATCCCGTGCCCCGAGTGCCTGACCGACCTGCCGTCGCAGGACCAGGACGAGGAAGTGGTGCGCTCCAAGGTGCTGGAGGCGCACAAGATCCTCATGGGGCTGAACGACTCCAACCGTGAGGCGTTCCATGACCTGGTGAGTGCGCTCGAACGCAGCTGAGTCCCTGCTGGCCTCATCGCGGGTTCACCCGCGATAAGGCCCTCAATCCCGCCGCAGAAACTCTGTCCTTTCCGACCCGTCCGCATTCAGCTGGAACACCCGTTCCGGCTGCCCCGCCTCATTGAAGAACACCTGCCCCAGCCCTGCGCTGTTCCATAGCCGTTCCCCGGACTCGGCGCGACTCGGCACCCGCGGCACCACTTCCATCAAGCGTCGCCGGGTAAACCAGTTCAAAGGCGAACTTGGCGAGTACAGCCAGCGGTTGAGGCGGTCGAAGACTTCCAGCAGCCGCGCCGGAAACTGGTTCTTGATCCCGCTGCTGGTCACCTGCCACAGGTGCGGACCGCGCTGGCGATGGCGGATCAGCACTTCGTAGACGAACGAGTAATGCACATCCCCGGACAGCACCACGTAATGCCCGGGCGTGCGCGAATGGCGGAAGATATTCAGGATCACCTGCGCCGCACCGCGATGGGCCATCCAGTTCTCCGCATCCACCAGCAGCGGATAACCGCACCAGCTGAAGATTTTCTGCACCGTCTCGATCAGCTTCACGCCGAAGATCGGCGCCGGCGAGACGATGACCGCCGAGGGATGATCCAGCAGTGCCTGCTGCAGCTCGCAGAGCGCTTCCCAGTCGAGCAGGCCGGACGGCTTGGCCAGGTTGCTCTCGCTGCGCCAGCGTCGGGTGCGGGTGTCCAGCACCAGCAGGGTGGGGGTGGTGGGCAGGACGTAGTGCCAGCGCTGGAAACGCAGCAGGTCGCCGATCAGGTCGTCCTGTCGGGCAGCGTCCAGGTGCCCTTGGTTGGCGAACAGCGACTGGCATTTCTCCAGCAGATCGCCAAAGGCGTCGGGATCGTTGCCCCAGGCCTGGCACAGCATGTAGGCCAGCAGGGCATTGCCGATGATCCGCCGCGAGAACGGGTGGCCGTAGGCGGTTTCCTCCCATTGCGCCGAGAGGTTCCAGTCGTCGGTGATGTCGTGGTCGTCGAAGATCATCAGGGTCGGCAGGTGCGCGAGGGCGCGGGCGACGCCGCCAAGGCCGTCGATGAAGCCTTCCAGGCAGTCCTGTTCAAGACGGTAGCGCTGCTGCTGCGCGGCGCTCAGCGGCGGCATGTCCGGGACGATCAGGGTCCACGGCACCGGCGACCACACCAGCAGGTACATGGCCAGGGTCTCGGCGAAGGTCACCAGGTGGTTGTCGGCGCTGCTGCTGGTGAAGATCGGCTTGCGCACGCCGCCGAAGAAGCGTTCGCGCAGGGTCTCGTTGCTTTTCAGCGCCGGCAGCAGGTCGCCGCGCTGGTAATAACTGGCCGGATGATCGTACAGCTCGACGCTGTCACGGATCACCGCGCCCTCCAGGCATTCCTCGAACAGACCGAGACACTGGATCAGGCGATGGATGGCACGCAGCATGGGGCCGGCGACATCGTCGGCGTAGACCTGGTCGCCGCTCATCATCAGCAGGGCCGGTCGCTGGCTCGCCTCATGGTGGCTGGCCAGCAGGCGATCAGCGCAGAGCAGGCCGTCGGCGGCGGGATGGTGCGGCTTGCGGCAGGAACCGTGGAGCAACTGGTCCAGGCGCGAGCGCACGACGAAATCCGGGCGCGTCATGCCGTCGTACAACAGGTGGGGCGCCCATTCCGCGATGCCGGCACCGTCCAGCAGCAGGTCGTAGCCGATGCGTTCGTCGCAGGGCAGCAGGGTCTCCAGCTGGATGTCCATCAGGTGCATGAACGCGTTCCGGCCCACGGGCAGGATCCGGCAGCGCGGGCCTTCCAGGGTCAGGACCAGCGGTTCGCTGGCGGGACAGTGCAGGTGCAGTTCAGGTACCAGCGGTCGCGTGGCGACCAGCCAGAAAACGATGCGCGTGGCTTCGACCCGGCGCAGCAGGGGGCCAGCGAGTACCAGCGGCAGGCTAGGGGAATCGGACATCTGGGCGAGGATCGTTTGCCAGTAGTTGCAAAAGAGGCGGGACTTTCCGCCCTGTCGCCCCTACTGGCAAATCGATATTTGTATCAGGCTTTTGCAGAAAGCAGGGCTTCGAGCTTTTCCTGGTCGCGTGCGAACAGGCGGATGCCCTCGGCCAGTTTCTCGGTGGCCATGGCGTCTTCGTTGAAGGCCCAGCGGAAGCGGCTTTCGTTGAGGTCGACACGCGGCTCGCCCTGGGCGCCCGGCTTCAACTTGCGTTCCAGGGTGCCCTGGTCGTCGCTCAGCTGTTGCAGCAGCTCGGGGCTGATGGTCAGGCGGTCGCAGCCGGCCAGTTGTTCGATCTGGCCGATATTGCGGAAGCTGGCGCCCATGACCACGGTGTCGTAGCCATTGGCCTTGTAGTAGTCGTAGATCCGGGTTACCGACTGCACGCCCGGGTCCTCGGCACCGACATATTCCTTGCCGGTGGACTTTTTGTACCAGTCGTAGATGCGTCCTACGAACGGCGAGATGAGGAACACCCCGGCGTCGGCGCAGGCGGCGGCCTGGGCGAAGGAGAACAGCAGGGTCAGGTTGGTCTGGATGCCTTCCTTTTCCAGGGTCTCGGCGGCGCGGATGCCTTCCCAGGTCGAGGCCAGCTTGATCAGCACGCGGTCGCGGCCGACGCCGGCCTTGTCGTACAGGTCGATCAGCGTGCGCGCCTTGGCCAGCAGGGCCGGTTCGTCGAAGGACAGGCGGGCATCGACTTCGGTGGAGATACGGCCGGGGATCGCCTTGAGGATGCCGCTACCCACCGAGACGGCGAAGGCATCGCAAGCCAGATCGACATTGCCCTTGCTGCCGGCGATGGCCTGGGCCAGCAGGTCGGCATAGCCGGGCAGGGCGGCGGCCTTGAGCAGCAGGGAAGGGTTGGTAGTGGCATCGACCGGCTTGAGGCGGCTGATCGCGTCGATATCGCCGGTATCGGCGACGACCGTGGTGAACTGCTTGAGTTGTTCCAGCTTGGAAGTCATGAGCGTGCTCTGTCCTGTGCGGTGCGACGACATTACCCGAGCCCCGCCAGCGGCTCAAGGGCCGTGCTGGCGGGGTGCGAGGGGTAAGTCTTCGAGTGCCGCGGAGCGCGCGGGTTCCTAGTGGCCTTTTAGCAGTTCGGCCGCCTGGTCGAGCAGGCCGAGGGGGTCGTTGGTCTTGTGCACGTCCACCGACAGCAACTGGCGGAAACGTCGTGCGCCCTTGAAGCCCTGGGCCAGGCCGAGGACGTGGCGGGTGACATGGTGCATGGCGCCGCCGGCGGCCAGGTGCGCGGCGATGTAGGGCTTCAACTGCTCCAGCGCTTCGCTGCGGCTGATCACCGGCGCGTTGCTGCCGAACAGCTGCTGGTCGACTTCAGCCAGCAGGTAGGGGTTGTGGTAGGCCTCGCGGCCAAGCATCACGCCGTCGAAGGTCTTCAGGTGCTCATGGCACTCTTCGAGGGTCTTGATGCCGCCGTTGAGGATGATTTCCAGGTCGGGGAAATCCTTCTTCAACTGCGCCGCGATGTCGTAGCGCAGCGGCGGGATCTCGCGGTTCTCCTTGGGCGACAGGCCTTCGAGGATGGCGATCCGCGCGTGCACGGTGAAGCTGCGGCAGCCGGCCTCGCGCACCTGCCCGACGAAGTCGCACAGCTCGGCGTAGCTGTCGCGGCCGTTGATGCCGATGCGGTGCTTGACCGTCACCGGGATGTCCACGGCATCGATCATCGCCTTGACGCAATCGGCCACCAGTGCCGGATGGCCCATCAGGCAGGCGCCGATCATGTTGTTCTGCACCCGGTCGCTGGGGCAGCCGACGTTCAGGTTGACCTCGTTGTAGCCCGCCACCTCGGCCAGCTTCGCGCAGGCGGCCAGGTCGGCCGGCACGCTGCCGCCCAGTTGCAGGGCCAGCGGGTATTCGGCGGCGTCATGGCCGAGGAAACGCGCGGCATCGCCATGCAGCAGGGCGCCGGTGGTGACCATCTCGGTGTAGAGCAGGGCGTGGCGGGAGAGCAGGCGCAGGAAGAACCTGCAGCGGCGGTCAGTCCAGTCCATCATCGGCGCAACGCTGAAGCGGCGGGACAGGGTGGCGGGGGTTGTCGCGGATTCTGTGAGCATGGGTCGACTATGTGGCTTGGGCGCGTCAGCCATTTTCGGCGGGACGCGGCCTGGAGATCGAGGGAAAGTCGGGCAGTTTACCAGAAGGCGGGGTGTTCGCCTGCCATGGGCTGCGTTTGAGTAAGCTCCGGTTTCTGCCATCATGGAACGCCATTTCCGCAGGAGCGCCCGCTTGAGCCAGTACCAGCCACCCCTGACCCTGACCCCGCGCATGCTGTCGCTGGTGGCTGAAATCGGCGAGCGCGTCGGGCTGCTGGCTGCCCGGCAGGAACAGGCAACGCCGCAGCTTCGGCGTGGCAATCGCATCCGTACCATCCAGGCATCGCTGGCCATCGAAAACAACACCTTGAGTGTCGAGCAGGTCACGGCGGTACTGGATGGCAAGCATGTGCTGGGGTTGCCTCGCGAGATACAGGAGGTGCGCAACGCCTTCTCGGCGTATGAGGCCATGCAGGTCTGGCAACCGGACCGGCGTGACCATCTGCTGGCGGCCCACGGATTGCTCATGCACGGACTGATCGACGATGCCGGTCACTATCGGCGTGGCGGCGTCGGCATCTACCGTGGTGAGCGCTTGTTGCACATGGCACCCCCGGCCAGCCGGGTGCCGCAACTGGTGGATGATCTGCTGGCCTGGCTGGGACGTTGCGAACTGCACCCGCTGATCGCCAGTTGTGTCTTCCATTACGAGTTCGAGTTCATCCATCCCTTCGCCGATGGCAACGGGCGCATGGGGCGACTCTGGCAAACCCTGATACTCAGCCAGTGGCGAGGGATACTGGCGTACCTGCCGGTGGAAAGTGTGATTCGCGAGCAGCAGGATGCGTATTACGAGGCGTTGGCGCTTGCCGACAAGCTTGCGCAAGCGACGCCGTTCGTTGAGTTCATGCTGAATGCACTGCGTGAGGCGCTGCTTGAGAGCGCAGCCAGCGAACAAGCAGTAGAACAAGTAACAGAACAAGTAACAGAACAAGTAGCGCGGTTGCTTAAGGTGCTCGCACCTGGTGAAGCATTGAAAGCCAGCGAGCTGATGGAGCGCCTGGACCTGGCAAGCCGCCCGGCGTTCACCAAGAACTACCTGAAGCCGGCCCTTGCCGTCGGGGTGATCGAGATGCTCGATCCAGCGTCGCCACGTAGTCCGTTGCAGAAGTATCGGCGTCCGGTACAGGGTGCTTGATCCTGTTGAATGTCCGGTCGCCAGACCCATTGGCGATTGCTTTTATCGCGTCTCAGCTCCGATCCGAGAGGAATGTCACCAACTCTCGCCCATGGGAGCTCAACCCCTCCCACTCCCTGAAGCAGATGCGCAACTCCAGCGCCGCCCACCGTTCCTCCAGCACCACGCAGCGCACCGGCAATTCCTGCTCCAGCCGCCGTGCCGTGGTCTCCGGCAGCATGGCGATCCCTGCTCGCTGCGCCACCAGTTGGGCGATGGCTTCGAAACCCGGCGCGCGGACGCGGATCTTCAGGGGCATGGACAGGTTCAGCGCCTTTTCCTCGACGAAACGCTGCATGGCCCGCTCCGGTGGCAGGCAGACGAAGGGGTAGGCGAGGGCGTCGTGCAGATGCAGCTGGCCGCGCTCCGCCAACGGGTGATCCGCCGGCACCAGCAAGGCCAGGCGCTCGCTGCGGAAGGGCACCGAGACCACCCCTTCGTTGACCAGGTTGCCGTCGTACACGCCAATCTCGCACTCGCCGCCGCGGACCATGCGCAGGATATCCGTGCTCTTGTGCTCCACCAGTTGCAGGTCGATTTCCGGGTAGTCGAACAGGAACGGCCCGAGCACGCTGGGCAGGATGGTGCTGTTGCTGACGGTGGACGCGGCCAGGTGCAGGGTGATGCGTTTCTGTCCGGCCAGTTCCTTGAGCATGTCGTCCAGCTTGCGCGCCTCGCCGAGCACGCCCCGCGCCGACTCCAGCACCAGGCGCCCGCTCGGGGTGAGCTGCATGCCGTCGGCTTTGCGGGTGAACAGGGTGAGGCCGCTGCGCTCCTCGAACTGGCGCAGGCGTGTGCTGGCGGCAGACACCGCCACCGGAAAACTCGCCGCCGCCTTGCTCAGGCTGCCACTTTCGGCGATGGCGGCGATCAGGCGCAGGTCGGGCAGGTCGAAGTGCATCGGGGTTTCTCCAATTCAGAACGCTCTGTTCGGAAAAAAGCGATTCTGGCGCGGTGGCGTTCTGTTCAGAATAAGCCTGTCACATTCTGGTGCAGACCTCCATGATCACCCTGCCTTCCCCGATCCAGCGTTCCCTCGACAACGGCAGCCTGTATGCCGTGCTCGCCGCCCTCGGCTTCAGCCTCAAGGCCATCTTCGTCAAGCTGGCCTATGCCGCCGGCACCGTTGACGCCATTACCCTGCTCGCCCTGCGCATGGGCATTTCCCTGCCGCTGTTCGGCTGGCTGGTCTGGGCCAGCCGCCATCACGACAATGCGCCGCTGACCTGGGGCAGCGCTGGGCGTGTGCTGTTGCTCGGGTTGTTCGGTTACTACCTGGCGAGCCTGTTCGATTTCTATGGGTTGCAGTACATCAGCGCCGGGCTGGAACGGCTGATCCTGTTCACCTACCCGACCCTGGTGCTGATCTTCCAGGCCGTGGCCCTGCGTGAGCGGCCGACCCCGCGGGTGCTGGCGGCCATGGGCCTGTGCTATTTCGGCCTGGGGATCGCCTTCGTGCATGACGTGAGCATTTCCGGGATGGGCAACCAGGTAATCCTCGGGTCGCTGTGGGTCTTCGCCAGTGCGGTGACCTATGCGCTGTACTACTCGGGCACCGGGATGATGCTGAAGAGCATGAGTTCCATGCGCCTGGCCGGGCTGGCGGGTACGGCGTCGTCGCTCATGGTGCTGGGGCACTACCTGCTGACCGGAGACTTCGCCTTGCTCGGCCAGTTGCCGCCGGCAGTGTGGCTGAATGCGCTGTTGATGGCGGTGTTCTCCACCGTGCTGCCGATCTGGTGGGTGGCCCTGGCGATCCAGCGCATGGGCGCGACGCAGACGGCGGCGGTGGGCAATCTCGGGCCGGTGCTGACGGTGTTCGCCTCGTGGGCGGTGCTCAGCGAGGAGATTTCGCTGTATCAGATCGTCGGGCTGGGGTTGGTGTTGTTCGGGGTTTCCCGGCTCAAGCCAGGGAAGCCGAAGGTGGTTGAAGAAGCGCTGGGCAAGGCACGTCCGCTGTAGGAGCGCAGGCGAGCCAGCCTACAAGAGGTGCAGGGATTCGGCCCCGGCTTCCAGAGCTACGCTGACCCGGTTCCGCCCCTGCTGCTTGGCCAGGTACAACTGCTCGTCCGCCACCTCGAACACCCGCGCCGCATTCTCCGAATGCAATGGCCACACCGCCACGCCCATCGATACGGTCATGCGTCCGATGGTCTCGAACCGCGTCTCCTCCACCACCGCCCGCAGACGCTCCGCTACCCGCGCCGCCGCTTCCGGGCCGGCGCCGGGCAGCAGCATGAAGAACTCTTCGCCCCCCGAGCGGCAGATCACGTCGTTGTCCCGCGAGCAGCCGCGCATCAGCTCGGCCAGCGCCTGCAGCACCTCGTCGCCCACCGCATGGCCATGGGTATCGTTGACCTGCTTGAAATGATCGATATCGATGGCCACCACCGCGAACGGACGCTTCTCCGCCTGCCACAGGGTCACCGCCAGGTCCAGGCCACGGCGGTTGCGCAGGCCGGTGAGCGGGTCGGTCTGGATATCGTGGTTGAGCTTGCCCAGGCGCTCGTGCAGCAGGTTGAGGCCGATCAGCAGGGCACGCTTGAGCTCCGAGGATTCGAAATACCAGGAGCGCACATTCTGGATCTGCACGCTGGTTTCCGGCTCGCTGATCTTGTGCGCGCCGGCCGCCAGTTGCTTGAGCGGCTGGGCGATGATCCGCGAGAACCACCAGATCAGGAGGAAGCTGGCGATGGCCAGCGGGATGGTCTTCAGGATCACGTTGAGCAGCAGCGGGTTGAGCCCTTCCAGGGTCGATTCGGTGGAGCGCTGGGCGACGATGCCCCAGTGCGCCGAGGGCACCGTGGCGAAGCCGGCGAGCATGTCCACGCCTTCGCTGTTGATCACCTGCTGGGTGCCGTTGTCGCGGCTGGCGAGGTTGTCGATCAGGCTGTTGGCGCCGACGATGGTGCCCACCCGGTCGGCGTTCGGGTGATAGAGCAGGCGGCGGTTGGCATCCACCACGTAAAGGTAGGAGCCGTTCTTGTAGTAGTGCTCGCCGAGCAGGTCGTTGAGGATGCTCTTGTGCTTGAGGTAGATGCTCCCGCCGATCAGCCCCAGGTAGTTGCCGCCGCGGTCGAACACCGGCTGGGAAATGAAGATGATCAGGTTGTTCGCCGCCGACATGTAGGGGCTGGAGATCATCGGCTTGCGCTCGCGCAGGGCGGCCAGCGCACCCTCCGATTCCAGGGTCTTGCCGACGATCTGCAGGGTGTCGGGCGAGGTGGTCAGGACCTTGCCGCGGGCATCGGTGATGACGATGGAATTGAAGGTGTTGGTCTGCAGGCGCAGGCGCGTGGCCTCCTTGTGCAGGCCGTCGATATCGTCGAAACGGTCGGCCAGCAGATTGGCCCCGTAGGCCAGTTGCTGCTGCGATGCCTGGAGGTAGGTTTCGGTACTGGCGGCCAGTTTCGAGGCGTAGGCGTGATTGGCTTCGAGCGCATTGTCGATCAGCAACTGGTACTGCACGCGGTAGCTGGCATGGAAGCTGTTGAGCAGGGTGACCAGGGCGGTGACCAGGGTCAGCAGCAGGATCAGGCTGCGCAGGTCCCAACGGAAGAAAGTCTTGAACGGCACCCGAAGCCCCCTTGCCTCGATCGTGAATCATGGACTGGCGCACCACGTGAACGGTCAATAGCCATGCGTTTCCTGTGGAAAGCCCGACATAGTGCGCCTGCAGCCCGGCATTGTCGCGTCAAGGGTAATGAGACTTTGATCGAATAGCCACAAACCCCCGGGCATTGGATCTGGCCGAAGGCTCGCGGTAATATCATGTCGATATTACTTCGTGTGCCAAGGCGGCGCCGTCCGGAGATCCCGGGCCGTGGCGGGGCAGCGGATTCCAGGTCCACCGGCCACGCAGTGCCGGAATCTTTTGAGTAGAACATGACGTCTCAGGACAACCGTTCCATCGAATTGTCGCTGGCTCAACTGGCCGCACTCGACCGGGTGATGGCCATCGCCGAGTTCGCCCCGGATGGCACCCTGCTGCGGGCGAACGAAAACTTCCTGGTGCTGATGGGCTATACGCTTGACGAGTTGCGTGGCCGTCACCACCGTACCCTCTGTCCCCCGGCCTTCGTGAACAGCCCCGAGTATGGGGATTTCTGGATGCGCCTGCGCGACGGCAACGCCCGTTCAGGGACCGTCCAGCGTATCCACAGCGACGGCAGCAGTCGCTGGCTGGAAGCGACCTACGCCGCAGTGCACGACGAACACGGCGAGGTGACGCAGATCCTCAAGATCGCCACCGACATCACCGCGCGCCTGGCCCAGGAGAGCGCCCAGCAGCAACGCCTGCGCGTGCTTTCGCTGGTGGCCGACGCCAGCGACACGGCGGTGATGATCAGCGATGGCCAGCGCCGCATCGCCTACACCAACGCCGGTTTCAGCCGCATGTTCGGCTGGAGCGCCGAGGAGATCCTCGGCCGCAGTCCCATCCCCTTGCTGGCACCGGAGGCGGACGAGCAGAGCATCGCCGAGCACTACGCCGAGATGTATGCCGCCGGCTCCATGCAGCGCGAAGACATCGTCACCGGCAAGCAGGGCCAGCGCTACTGGGCCAAGGTGGTGAGCAACCCGGTGTTCGACGACGCCGGCCGGTTGCAGCACACCGTGACCCTGTTCACCGACATCACCCAGGCCAAGATGCACGAGGCCTTGCAGCACCGCGTGCTGGAGGCCATGGCCCGCGAGCAGCCGCTGACCGAAGTGCTGGAACTGATCTGCCTGGAAGTGGAGCGCATCGCCCCGGAGCTGGCCGCCTCGATCCTGCGGGTCGACGACGAAGGCCAGTTGCATTCCCTGGCTGCGCCGAGCCTGCCGGTGGAATACAGCCGCCAGCTCAATGGCGTGCGCATCGGCCCGACCGTGGGCTCCTGCGGCACGTCGGCCTGGCGCAACGAGTCGGTGCTGGTGGACGACATCAGCACCGACCCGCTGTGGGCCGAGTACCAGGGCCTGGCCAGCCAGTTGGGCTTTCGCAGTTGCTGGTCGACGCCGATCCGCAACAGCCAGGGCGCGGCCATCGGCACCTTCGCCTTCTATTTCCGCCAGCCGCGCAATGTTGCCTCGGCGCTGTTCCACCAGCGCCTGGTGGACGCCTGTGCGCACCTCTGCGCCCTGGCCCTGGAACGGGAGAACTCTCGTCAGCGCATTCGCCAACTGGCCTATTACGACGCCTTGACCGGCCTGCCCAACCGCAGCCTGCTGCAGGCCAAGGCCGACCAGGCGATCGCCAGTGCAGCGCGCAACAACGAGCAGGTGGCGGTGCTGTTCATCGACCTCGACCGCTTCAAGCAGGTCAACGACTCCCTCGGTCATCCGGCCGGCGACGAGTTGTTGCGCCAGGTGGCGGCGCGGATGCGTCGCGAACTGCGCGCGTCGGATATCGCCGGGCGCCTGTCTGGCGACGAGTTCGTGGTGATCCTGCCGCAGTGCGATGGCGACCATGCCGCCGACGCGGTG
Source organism: Paucimonas sp. (assembly GCA_031253995.1). Lineage (GTDB taxonomy): Bacteria > Pseudomonadota > Gammaproteobacteria > Pseudomonadales > Pseudomonadaceae > Aquipseudomonas. The sequence continues at coordinate 171,267 of JAIRVG010000105.1, forward strand.
GAGCGGATCCAGATCCTGCTCAGCGAACCGATGTCCATCGCCAGCACCCAGTTCGCCATTTCCGCCAGTGTCGGCGTAGCCATGTACCCGTCCGACGGCTGCGACGTGGAAACCCTGCTGCACCGCGCCGACATGGCCATGTACCAGGCCAAGAGCAGTGGGCGCGGCTGTTTCAGTTTCTTCAGCAGCGAGATGAACAAGCTGGCGCAGGAGCGCCTGGCCCTGGAAAACGCCCTGCGCGAGGCGTTGCAGCAGGGGCAGTTGCGCCTGCACTACCAACCGCAGGTGGAGATGGCCAGCGGGCGTCTCTATGGCGTCGAGGCACTGGCGCGCTGGACCCACCCGCAACTGGGCGAGATTTCCCCGGCGCGCTTCATTCCGTTGGCGGAGGAGTGCGGGCTGATCGCCGAGCTCGGGCGCTGGGCGTTGCGCGAAGCCTGCCGGCAGTTGTCCGAATGGCGTGCCCGCGGCCTGGTGGTGCCGGCGGTGGCGGTGAACCTGTCGCCCACCAGCTTCCATAACCTCGACCTGCCGCGGATGATCGCCGACACCCTGCGCCACAACCACCTGGCGCCGGCCGACCTGACCCTGGAGCTGACCGAGAACATCCTCCTGGACACCAACCCCAGCACCATGAAGACCATCGAGGAAGTGCATGCCCAGGGCGTTCGCCTGTCCATGGACGACTTCGGCACCGGGTATTCCAGCCTGAGCTACCTGCGTCGCCTGCCGGTGTCGGAGCTGAAGCTGGACCGCAGTTTCGTCGCCGACATCGAGCATGACGAAGCGGCGCGGGCCTTGAGCAATGCGATCCTGGGGATCGGCAAGAGCCTGCACCTGACGGTGGTGGCGGAGGGGATCGAGACCGATACCCAGAGTGTGTGGCTGGAGGAGCAGGGGTATCCGGTTGCCCAGGGCTACCTGTTCTCGCCACCGCTGGCGCCGGAGGCGCTGGTGCAGTGGCTGGAGGAGCGGGTGGTGGTGATGGGGTAGCGAAAGCACCACCAAGCCTGGACTGCCCCCCAAGGGTTGGATTGGTGTCCAACTTCTTGGGAGCAGTCCAACCTGTGGGAGCTGGCTTGCCAGCGATAGGGCCCTCACAGGCACTACAAAGCCTCTCGGCATGAAAAAAACCGCCGCCACATCACTGGGAAGGCAAGAACACCTTCTACCTGATCAAACCGATCATCCGAGCCAGGGCCGAGGCCTTGCACGAGCGTTGAGGGCCTCATCGCTGGCAAGCCAGCTCCCACAGGGACCGGGTGCGCCGCTGGCCGTGAACTACCAGAGGGCCAGGGTGTAGCTCAGGATCAACCGGTTCTCATCCAGGTCATTGCCGAAGTTCGTCGAACGCACCGTCGCATTCCGCCACTTCACCCCCAGGTTCTTCAGCGGTCCGCTCTGGATCACATAGCCGATATCCATGTCCCGCTCCCACTCCTTGCCCTCCGGCCGCCCCGCGCCGAGGTCGACGTTGTCGCCGCGCAGGTAGCGGGTCATGAAGGTCAGCCCGGGAATGCCCACGCTGGCGAAGTTGAAGTCGTAGCGCGCCTGCCACGAGCGTTCGTCCTTGTTGGCGAAATCACCGATCTGCACGAAATTCACCAGGTACGCATCGGCACCGTTGACATAGGCGAAGCCGGTATCGCCGCTCATGCGCTGGTAGCCAAGGCCGAAGGCGTGGCCCTGGATGCCATAGGTGAACATCGCCCCCAGGGCCTTGTTGTCGACATTGCTGCCGCCGTCATCCAGCGAGCGGGCGAAACGCAGGTCGCTCTTCAGCGTCTGTCCGTCCCCCAGCGCCCAGGTGTGGCCGAGGCCGAGCATGTGCTGGCGGTAGAAATGCTCCAGGCCACCGTAGCTGTAGCTGGTGCTCAGGCTGTCGCTCCACTTGTAGCTGAGGTGGCCGAAGTCGAAGCGGTCGCTGCCGGTCTGGCGCACCACGATCTGCTTCGCCGCGCCGGTGGTCAGGCCAATGTCCTCGTAGTCCTGGGAGTCACGCTGGTTGACCTGGCGCAGTTGGCCGAGGTCGAGGCTCAGGTGGGTGATTTCCTGCACGGTCAACTGGCCGCCCTCGAACACCTGGGGCAGCAGGCGCGAGTCGTTGGGCATCAGCACCGGTAGCTTGGGTATCAGCGTGCCGACCTTGAGCACGCTGTTGGAGGCGCGGACCTTGGCGGTCAGGCCGAGGTCGCCGTAGCTGTCCTGCGCGCGTTTCGGCGCTTCGCGGTCGCGTTGCAGCAGGCCGCTGCCGGCGCGGTCCGGGCTGGAGTCGAGCTTGACCCCGAGCAGGCCGATGGCGTCCACGCCGAAGCCGAGGGTGCCTTCGGTGAAGCCGGATTCGTAGCGCAGCAGGAAACCCTGGGCCCATTCGTCGATCTTCGACTGCGCGGCGCCGTCCTGGCGCAAGTCGCGGTTGAAGTAGAAATTGCGCAGTTCCAGGCTGGCCTTGCTGTCGTCGAGGAAGGCGGCGTGGGCGTTGCTGCAGAGAAGGGCGAGGCCCAGGGGCGTGAGGATGCGGTACATGGTGATTTCCCTGTTCTTGTCAGTGGGCGGAAGCGGCGGCAGCGCCGAGGCCGGTCTGGGCGCGGACGAACTGGTCATCGAAGGCCTCCCGCTCGCGGGCAGCGCGGGCGCTGTTGTCCAGCAGCGAGACCACCACGGTGACCAGGAACGCCAGCGGCATGGAGAACAGCGCCGGGTGGTCGTAGGGGTAGACGGCCTTGGCATTGCCGAGCACCGTCACCCACACCGCCGGCGACAGGATCACCAGCACCAGGGCGCTGACCAGACCGGCGAAACCACCCGCCAGGGCGCCGCGGGTGGTCAGGCCTTTCCAGTACATGGCCATGATCAGCACCGGGAAGTTGGTCGAGGCGGCGATACCGAAGGTCAGGCCGACGAGGAAGGCGATGTTCTGGTGCTCGAACAGGAAGCCGAGGAAGATCGCCACCAGGCCCAGGCCGACGGTGGCGAAGCGGGTCACGCGCATTTCCTGCTGTTCCGTGGCCGTGCCTTTCTTCAGCACGGTGGCGTAGAGGTCATGGGAAATCGCCGAGGCACCGGCCAGGGCCAGGCCGGACACCACGGCGAGGATGGTGGCGAAGGCCACCGCCGACAGGAACCCGAGGAACAGGTTGCCACCCACGGCCTTGGCCAGGTGCATGGCGACCATGTTGCCGCCGCCGATCAGCGCCGCCTTCACATCGCCACCGACGAAGAATTGCGGGTCGGTGCCGACGATGACGATGGCCGCATAGCCCAGCACCATCACCACCAGGAAGAAGAAGCCGATGAAGCCGGTGGCGTAGAACACCGATTTGCGTGCTTCCTTGGCGTTCGGCACGGTGAAGAAGCGCATGAGGATATGCGGCAGTCCGGCGATGCCGAACACCAGGCCGAGGGACAGCGAGGCGGCGTTGACCGGGTCGGCCAGCATGGCGCCGGGGCCCATGATGTCGAAGCCGCTGGCATGGGCCTCTACCGCGCGGGCGGCGAGGGTCTCGAAGCTGAAGCCGAACTCGGCCATGGCCAGCAGCGCCAGGGTGCTGCCGCCCACCAGCAAGAGCACGGCCTTGATGATCTGCACCCAGGTGGTGGCGATCATCCCGCCGAAGATCACGTAGACCAGCATCAGCACGCCCACCACCATCACCGCGGTGCGATAGTCGAGGCCGAACAGCAGCTTGATCAACTGGCCGGCGCCGACCATCTGCACCACCAGGTAGCAGCACACCACGGTCAGCGAGCCGAAGGCGGCGAAGGTGCGGATGCGGGTCTGGTCGAGCCGGTAGGAGACGATGTCGGCGAAGGTGAAGCGCCCCAGGTTGCGCAGGCGCTCGGCCATCAGGAAGGTGATGATCGGCCAGCCGACGAAGAACGCCACGGTGTAGATGAAACCGTCATAGCCCTTGGCAAACACCAGGCTGGAGAGGCCCAGCAGGGTGGCCGCGGACATGTAGTCGCCGGCGATCGCCAGGCCGTTCTGGAAGCCGCTGATGCCGCCGCCGGCGGTGTAGAAGTCGGAGGTGGTCTGGGTCTGCCGCGCTGCCCACCAGGTGATTGCCAGGGTGGCGAGGACGAAGACGAAGAACATGCCGATGGCGTGCAGGTTCACCGGTTGCTTTTCCGTCACCACCGGCGCGGCGCAGGCCAGTGCCGGGACTAGCAGCAGGGCCCCGAGGGCCAGGACACGACGGCTCATTTCAGTTCCTCCAGCAGGTCGGCGCTCAGCGCATCGAAGCGGGTGTTGGCGTTGCGCACGTACCAGCCGGTGAGCAGCCACGACAGCACGATCAACGCCGCCGCCACCGGGATGCCCAGGGTCAGCTGGCGGCCTTCGGCCAGGGGCGCATGCAGCCAGTGCGGCTGGAAGGCCACCACCGCCATGAACAGGTAATAGGCGCCCAGCACCGCGGCGCTGAGGCACCAGGCCAGGCGCGAACGGCGGCGCACCAGGTCGTGGAATTTCGGGTTGGCGCGGATCTGCGCACAGCGTTGGGCATGGGACAGGTCGGTGTCGCTCATGGGTGGGGCTCCTTGGGTTTTTCTTGTGATTTTTTGGGTCCGGCATTGATTTCGGCGTGCAGGGCGCCGTGGCGGCAGGCGGGGCCTGTCACCGGATGAAAAGCGGGATGCGCGGTGCTTCAGTCGCGCAGGGGCGACGGCTCGGGGATCGGTGTTCGGAAGACGAGGCGGGCGCGGACCCGGGACGGTCGCGCGGACGGACTGCTGGCGGCGAGGACAAGTATCGACATGTGTGGCACCCGGCGGCTGATTGTTAGCTCTTGATGGTTGCCGCGTCCTTGTCGGGGGGAGGCGGCGCAGATGGCTCCGGGGGCTTTATATAACAGTCCTGAGTTTTTATGGAAGTAATACCTGTTATGTATAGTATTTGTACTATACCAATTTGGCTGTTCTTTTGAGTTTCTGCACGGTTTCAGGCTGCTTAATGGATTAGTTACCAGATGGCGCTAACCGACCTGCGCCAACCGCTCCATCAACACCTGTGCCTCTTCATGCAACGCCCCGCAAAACGCCTCCACGAACACCGAAGACGCGCGAAACTCCGGCCGGATCAACATCACCCGATACGGAATCGACACCTCCAGCCGCCGCACCTGCAACCCGCGCCCGCTCTCCTGCAAGGCACTCAGCGGATTGATGATCGCCACCCCCAGCCCCTCGCGGACCATGGCGCAGACCGACGCGGCATTGGTGGTCTCGATCACCGTATGCCGCTCCACCCCCGCCGCGCGGAACTGCTCGTCGAGTTGCTGGCGATAGATATCGCGTCCCGCCAGGTTGATGAACGCCACGCCCTGGAAGTCCTCCACCGCCAGCCGCTGGCGCGCCAGCAGCCCATGCCCGTCCGGCAGCACGCAGAGCATGTCGGCGCTGAACAGCCGTTCGCCGCGGGTACCGCGGGGCACCTGTTCGCCTTCGGTCAGGCCGAGGTCGTGGCGCTGGGCGCTCAGGGACTCCTCCAGCAACGGCGACTCCTGGGCACTGATGCACAGGCCGATACCGCTCTGCTGGTGCTGGAAGCGCTTGCACACCCGTGGCAGCAGGGTCTGGGAGAACAGCGGCAGGCAGGTCAGGTCGAGCTGGCCGTGCTCGAAGCGGCGGATCGACTCCACCAGGCTGTTGATTCGCTCCAGGCCGACATAGGAGCGCTCCACTTCTTCCAGCAGCATCAGGGCCTGGGCCGTGGGCAGCAGGCGCCCGCCTTGGCGGTCGAACAGCTTCAGCCCGGTCAGGCTTTCCAGGCGCGCCAGTTCGCGGCTCAGGGTCGGCTGCGAGGTGAACAGCAGGCGCGCCGCGCCGGTGACGCTGCCGGCCAGCATGATGGCGCGGAACACTTCGATATGGCGGACGGAGAGGCTCATGGCTGCGGACCTGACTGGGATAGAGGTCCATATCAGAACTGAATGGACTGACAAAGAATAGATATTTTTCTGAATGATCGCCCTTCGGCATCATGGCCATCTTCCCCCTTTTCTGCAGGACCTATCCCGCCATGACCACGCCTTCCGCCCTGGCCGCCGCTGCGCAGCAGTTCCCGACCCCGTTCTGGACCTACGACGCCGCCATCATTCGCGAACGCATCCGGCGCCTGGCCTGCTTCGACGTGGTGCGCTTCGCCCAGAAGGCGTGCTCCAACCTGCATGTCCTGCGCCTGATGCGCGAGCACGGCGTGCGCGTCGACGCGGTGTCCCTCGGCGAGCTGGAGCGCGCGCTGCTGGCCGGCTACAGCCCGGAAGGCGATCCGGCTGGCGTGGTGCTGACCTGCGACCTGCTGGACAAGCCGACCCTGGCCCGTGTCGTCGAGCTCAAGGTCGAGGTCAACTGCGGTTCCATCGACATGCTGCGCCAACTGGGCGAGTCCTCGCCGGGCCATCGCGTGTGGCTGCGGATCAACCCGGGCTTCGGCTACGGCCACAGCCGCAAGACCAACACCGGCGGCGAGAACAGCAAGCACGGTATCTGGCACGACGAGGTGGGTGATGCGCTGGCGGTGATCCGTCAGCATGGCCTGCACCTGGTAGGTATCCACATGCATATCGGTTCCGGCGTGGACTACGGCCACCTGGCCCAGGTGGGCGGGGCGATGGTCGCCACCATCAAGTCGCTGGACCACGATATCGAGGCCTTCTCCATCGGTGGCGGGCTGTCGACTCCGTACCGCGAGGGTGATGTGGCGGTGGATGTGCAGCGCTACGCCAGCACCTGGCAGCAGGCCAAGGAAGAAATCGAAGCGTTCCTCGCCCATCCGGTGCGCATGGAGATCGAGCCGGGGCGTTTCCTGGTGGCCGAGTCGGGTCGCCTGGTGACCGAGGTGCGTGCGGTGAAGCGCGCTGGCAGCCGTCAGTTCGTGCTGGTGGACGCCGGTTTCAACGACCTGATGCGTCCGGCCATGTATGGCGCCTATCACCATATGAGCGTGCTCGGCGCGGCGGATCGTGCCGAGGTGGAGTGCGTGGTGGGCGGTCCGCTGTGCGAGTCGGGCGACGTGTTCACCCAGGACGACCAGGGCCTGGTCCCGCGCCTGCTGCCGCAGCCGCAGGTGGGTGATCTGCTGGTGATGCATGACACCGGGGCTTATGGCGCGTCGATGTCGTCGAACTACAATAGTCGGCCGTTGCTGGCCGAGGTGCTGCTGGATGGCGAAGAGGTCAGGCTGATTCGCCGGGCTCAGCCGCTGGCGGATCTGCTGGCCCTGGAGCAGGGTCTGTAACGACCCGATCTTCCGGCCAGCACCATAGATCAGTGATTTAGCAGGGACAATGTGTGAGCGGGTTCACCCGCGATGACGTCGGTGGGCTCACCATCGCAATCGCGGGTAAACCCGCTCCCACAGGGTCCGCGGCGAGCTCTCGACCCTCAGAACCGCCACTCCCGCGCCGTCACCACCCGGCAGAACGCCCCCACCAGCGTCCCGTTGTGATGCGCCACGATCGCCTCGGCGCTCAATCCCGGCGTATCCGAACAGGTATGCCCATCCGCCACCAGCACCGCCGGGAACCCCAGGTCCCCCGCCGCGCGACAGGTGCTGTCGACGCAGTACTGCGTCTTCATCCCGGCGATCACCACGCCCGTCGCTCCACATTCCTTGAGCATTTCCGCGAGCCCGGTCCCGACAAAGGCATTCGGCCGCCGCTTCTCGAACACCCGTTCGCTGCCCCTCAGGCGCAGCTCTGGAATCAATTGCGTAAGTGCGCTGTCCGGCGCCAGTGGCGAACCCTCCGGCCCCACATGGCGGGCGAGAAACACCGGTGCGCCAGCGGCATGAGCCTTGTCCAGCAGGGTATTCACCGCCTCGATCATCGCTTCGCCGCGCCATGGTTTATCCGGGCCATGAACCAGGCCGACCTGCAGATCGAGAATCAAGAGTGCATCCATGGGTATCGCTCCTTGTGATAAGCCAGCGATACCGGAACCCCAACGAAAAAGGCCCCGTCCATCGCTGGCGGGGCCTTTCGGGTCTGGCTTCAGCAGCTCAGCAACACCCGCAGCCCCCGCCGGTGGCGGTGGTCGTGGTGGTGGTCGAGGTGCTGCGCAGAACGTTCATGGCCCTGACAGTAGCGCTGATGGCGGGGCAATGGCAACCGTTGCCTCCGGGTCCTACCTGATATTTCTGTCAGGTGTGGGAAAAACCTGCGGGTCATAAACTGGCCGCACCGCTACCAGGAGCCACCCCCATGAATCTCCAGTTTCTCGCCAGGCAGTCCGGTGTCGACATCAACAGCGTCCTTGAACACAAGCAGATCGGCAGGACGGACATCCTGCGCATCGACCAGGCCCGGGCACCGGCGTTGCGCCGCTCTCTTGCGGCGCGGGCCGAGGGCATCTTCAAGGCAGACATCACGGCCGATGGCCTGTACCGGGATTTTCCCGTCCAGTTCATCGACGCGGAAATCACCGACAAATTCGAAGACGAAGTCGGGCCGGAAGAGGTCTGGAAACTGGGCGGCGAGACCTATCCGCCAGACAGCCTGTTCCAGATCGATGGCGAGCGGATCGACTTCAACGTCTTCGAACGCCATGACGGCAAGCTCTTCGACCTGTCCCTGCCCAACGAGAACTGGTCGCGGCCCTGGGTGGCGTGGGGTCTGGCAGACATACACCCGATCACCGGCGAGTTTTTCTGGATATGGACCCAACCCGCTTCAGGGTGGCTGGAAGTCCATCAGGGGCCGCCGGTCGACAATACCCGGCGCCTGTCGGGCGTTTTCCGCGACGTGCATTTCGATGTGCCAAACCTGCACATGTTCTTCCCGCAGGCGCCGGACCGTCCCTTCGTGGTCGACATTGCCAATGGTCACTACGAGATCACCGGTACCTGGTAGGTCCGCACCTGCGCAGCGGTCCGGGCGGCAGCGTGCGGACCGCTAGCGAGCGTCGATCTCCTCGAACAGCCACGCCCGGAAGTCCTCCAGCGCCGCCGACGTTTCCCCCGGCCGGCTGACCAGCACGTAGCGCTCGCTCAACGGCGCCACCTGTGGCCAGGGTGCCGCGAGGCGGCCGTCGCGCAGGTCGTCCTCGACATACAGGCGTGGTACCAGCGCCATGCCCATGCCGGCACGGGCGGCGTCGATCAGCAGGGAGAAACGGTCATAGCGCGGGCCGCCATCGACGTTCGGCAGGTCGATGCCGCTCTGTCGTGCGTACTCGGACCACTGTTCGCCATCCTCATGCTTGTGCAGCAGCGGCACCTCGCCTGGTGCCCGTGGCGCCAGGTCAGGATGACAGACTGCCAGCAGCGGCGCCTGGAACAGTGGCTGCACGCGTAGGCCGCTCCACGCCGGGTGCTCGATATTGATTGCTGCGTGCAGGCCGCTGTCGGCCAGGGCGAAAGGTTCGGTTCGCTCACGCAGGTTGACCCGGATGCGCGGATGCCGCTGCTGGAAACGCGCCATCCGCGGAATCAGCCAGCGGCTGGCGAAGGTCGGGATCACGCCGATTTCGAGGGCGGCGTCGTTGCGCGTCTCGGCGATCAACTGACGGGTCTTGCGCTCGATCAGGTCGAGGGCGTCGCGCATGTCGGCGGCATAGCGGGCGCCCGGTTCACTCAGCTCGACCCGGTTGCCCACCCGATGGAACAGACGCACGCCGAGCTGGCTTTCCAGCTTGGCGATCTGCCGGCTGATGGCGCCTTCGGTGAGGGACAATTCCTGCGCCGCGCGGGCGAAGCTCTGGTGCCGGGCGGCGGATTCGAGGGCGAGCAGGGCGGTGGTGCCAGGGAGACGTCGTGTCACGTGAAGCGATCCTTGCCGAGGGGGCGACAGGATGACGCAGTGGCAAGCTGCCTTGCAAAAAAATCGGTAACCCTTGTAGGAGGCCGGTTACTAGCATGTCGGATCGAACAACAATGGAGTGATGAACCACATGAGGACGATCGATCGGGTGTTGCTGGGGGCCGGGCTGCTGATTCCGTTCTGGCTGTTTTTCGGCGTGCTGCTGACGGCCAGTCAGTTTCCCGGCTACAGCCATGTCGACCTGGCCATGAGTCAACTAGGCGCGGTGGGGGCGCCGACCCATGATGTTTCGCCCTGGGTGAACAACCTGCCGCTGGGCGTACTGTTCATGCTCTGCGCGGTGGGACTGCTGCGGCGTTTTCGTGGCTCGGGGCTGGCGACGGTGAGTGCGCTGTTGGTGCTGATGCATGGTCTGGCGAGCATCAGCGCCGGGGTCTTTCCCTGTGACCAGGGCTGCCTGCCGGCGCAGCCGTCGTTGTCGCAGAAGCTGCACAACCTGTCCGGGCTGGTGATGTTCGTTTCGCTGATCCTGGCCAGTGCGCTGTGGATCTTCCTGGGTCGGCGGTTGCTGGATTCGGTTGGCTTGGCGCGGTTCTCGCTGCTGTGCGTGCTGCTGTCGCTGGTCACCGTTGGGTTGATGGCGGGGGCGATGGAGAGTGGCCATGGTTTTGGTCTGTACCAGCGGCTCAACTACGGCGTGGCGGTAGTCTGGCTGGCGGTGTTGGCCTGGATGAGCCTGCGGCGGAGTCATGCAGTGAGATGAAAACTGGCGGGGCGTGCGGGCGTTATGACACCATGTAATAACATTACGTACTGAGTGAGTCGTTCCTTCGCATGTCCTCCCCACCTTCCTCTCGTCTGCATTCCATCGACGCCCTGCGCGGGCTGGTCATCCTGTTCATGTTGCTGGACCACGTCCGCGAGACCTTCTACCTGCACATGCAGGTGAGCGATCCCATGGACGTGGCCCAGACCGATCCGGCGCTGTTCTTCAGCCGTACCCTGGCGCACCTGTGTGCGCCGGTGTTCATTCTGCTCACCGGTCTGTCCGCATTTCTCTATGGCGAGAAGTACCAGGGCAGGGCGGCGGTATCGAGCTTCCTGTTCAAGCGCGGGCTGTTCCTGGTGGTGCTGGAGTTCACCCTGGTGAACTTCGCCTGGACCTTCCAGCTGCCGCCGAGCGTGATCTACCTCCAGGTGATCTGGGCCATCGGCCTGAGCATGCTGGCGCTGAGCGCGCTGGTCTGGTTGCCGCGGGCGCTGCTGGCGGGGCTCGGCGTGGTGCTGGTTGCGGGGCACAACCTGTTGGACGGCCTGCACTTCCCGGTGGAGTCGGCGATGCATGTGCTGTGGGCTGTGCTGCATGACCGGGGCTGGATCGAGGTGTCCGAGGGGTTGCGCTTGCGTACCTCGTACCCGGTGCTGCCGTGGATCGGCGTGATTGCGCTGGGCTATGCGATGGGGCCGTGGTTCGCCCGAGGCAGCGAGGCCGGGCAGCGACGTCAGCGGTTGCTGGTGACGGCGGGTTCGGTGCTGGGGCTGTTCTTCATCCTGCGTTTGCTCAATGGCTATGGCGAGAAGCCGTGGGGCACTGGCGAGACGGCGGTGCAGACGCTGATGAGCTTTTTCAATATCACCAAGTACCCGCCGTCGTTGCTGTTCCTGGCGTTGACCCTGGGGATCGGGCTGTTGCTGCTGGTGGCGTTCGAGCGGCGTAACGAGGGCAGGGCGGTGCGCTGGCTGGCGGTGTTCGGGGCGGCGCCGATGTTCTTCTACCTGCTGCATCTGTATGTGTTGAAGGTGCTGTATGTGCTGGCCGTGGGGGTATTCGGGACCAACCATGGGCAGTATTTCGGGTTTGATTCCATGGGAGCGGTGTGGGCCGGGGCGGTGGTGCTGGCGCTGGCGTTGTATTTGCCGGTGCGCTGGTTTGCGCGGTTGAAGGCGCGGCGGCGGGATATTGTCTGGTTGAAGTATCTCTGAGGGAATTGCTGGAAGGCTGCCGGTGATGAGTCCATAAGCAACACTTGAAGAGAGTTGCCGGCTTCATCGCCGGCAACCATGACTTCCATAATTAATTGGCAATATCTTGTTTAAGGTAGTCTCTAAGCAAAAGCCCTAAAAAGGTTGCTATGAACCAGGTAAGTCCCATTTTTTGAAAGATATTGTCCTTTGCCAGGATTTTTTTCAAGTGTGTCGGGAAGTGTGCCGCGTCATGGGCAGAAATCAGGCCTATTGAAGTAAATCGTGCTTCCGATACCGCTCCGTACAGGAGGCTTGGAATAAGAATTTTTCTGGAAAATCCACCTAGTGCATAACGATCCATGGTCATGCGTAAGTCCGGACTGCTCCGTATGGATGCCATCATTTCTTCGAGATACTTTCTAGTGATATGAATACGGTGTGCTAGTGCGAAGAAAAATGTCACCGGGGTTCCGAACACCATAACTAGTAATGCCTTCGCGATCCATGTGTCAAGTTCAGTCGTAAAGAAAATGGTCACGTACAGAGTCCTCCATCGTCATCTCGATAAGCTGTCCTGCGATAGTCCCAATTTCGGCACCAGCGTACGAGTGGGTATCTACATGAATTCGAATACCTGGCACGGAACCGCATCAGGGCTGACAGGTGCTTGTCTTGATAGGTGCAGCGCCCTTGAGATCGAGCACCACACCGGCGTCGGTGGCATTCACTGGGTCGGATCAGCGACCTGAAAAGTACTCTTTTAGTGCAATGGATATAGCTATCCAAGCTACACAGAACGTTATGAGAAGACTCTCCAGGGTCATCCATTTTCCGACGTTGTCAGGTAACAATGTTTTGCGCTTGTTGCTGCGCAGTTTGGTTTTCAGGTGTGCATGTTCGAAAATTTCTTTGTGATGTGTTTTTTCAAGTTTGTCAGTGACCCAGAGGGTGGCGAATAACATTGCGAACCCGAGGCTGATAACGAAAAGCCATAAGCCATTCGACCATTTTGTCAAATCGGTAATATGTCTAAAGCTATGAATGCCGAAATATTGCAGTACGCCTGATGTCGACAGTTCAGGTAGATTTCGGATGGTCAGTATCAGAAAAACACCCGTTGTCCATATCAGGCTTATTCTATGTAGGAGGTTGTCTCTGGCGAGTATTTTTCTTAGGTGGGCGGGGAAGTTCTCAGCGTCATGATGTGATATGAGTCCGATTGATGCGAACCTGCTTTTTGAAATTGCGCTATGAAGCAAGCCTGGAATAAGTATTTTCCTGAAGACGCCCATTGCTGAATAAAGCTCAATGGTGGAACTCAGCTCTGGACTGCTTTTTATGGAAGCAGTCATTTCGGTAAGGTGCTTTTTGCTTATGTGTATTGAGTAGGTTATGGAAATGGCCCAAAAAATAGGAATTGTCAACATTGAAGCCATTAGTAGCATGGCTAGCCATATATTCATATCAGTCGTAGAGGAAGTGGTCATGTATGACGTCTCCGAGCTCAACGGCTTCCCTACCGATGGTGTCCCCGAGTTTTGCGCCAAACTCTCCTCCCGCGAACGCCGAGCCTGCGACGACAGCTATCGTGCAAACCGCATATTTTCTCGGATTCAAGGCAAGTTTGTAGCAGATGTAGGGGCTTTCCTTTACTCCTAGTTTGGCTCCAGCAATTCCACCGATTGATACGCTTGTAAATGTCGCTGTTTCGGTTATTGCAACTCTTCTGCAGGTTTCGGAGGTCCCTGTCTCACATGCTTCTTTGATTTTCAAGGCTGATGAGATACCTCCTATGCTGATGGCTAGATATCCACCGTGCTTCATATAATTTGTGGCCTTGCTCATCGATTTCACGTAAAGGGAATATCCTGGGATCTTTCCAGGGCCACCTGCTTTTTTCCAGTGATGAACAAGGCTTTTGTTTGAGATGCGCAAGGACTTATGTAGTTTTTTATGGTCTCCCAAGGAAAGGGTGCTTCTGATTTTCGCGGAATTTAGGAGCTTGCCATTCAGTTCGTCTAGAATGACTTTTCGCCTGCTGAAGAACTCCGGTACGTTGAGGCGGCCATATGTTCGATATGTGTCGGCATAAAGCGCTTCAAGTTTTTGTAGTGTCTTGGTTATATCTTCTAGGTTCTTCTCCAAGCCGGCGGTAGCAACACCCGTCCAAGTTGAAGCGACTCCGAGGATCGCTGCGATCTGGGCCTGATACTCAAACATGAAGTCAGCATCTTCTGGTTCCAGATCAGCCAGTGCGACGGCAACTTCTTCCGCCGCTGCCATCAAATGCGCTTCTTCCCGCATACACATGTAATTACGCGGATCTGCCAGCACCACCAACTGTCCCGCCTTGACGATGGCATCGCCCAGGCTGCCATTCAGCCCATTGAACTTGCGCATCACTTCTGGCGAAGGCCGGTTGCCGAACAGTTCGGCAACCAACTGCTGGCGGGGGATGGATTTCGGCACGATGTAGAACCCCGGTTCGGCGGGTTCGTTATCTTCAGTCGTTGAGACAGGCCCGGAGCTGGCGAAAGAAGAACCAGAGCGCGCAGCAGTTGTCGGTGCCACTGGTGAGGGCGTGGGAGTGAGAGACCGAGACATCAGTGGCATTTCCCTGGCCCTCTCGGGTTCAGGCCATGCGACCAGCCGATTGTCACCCCTCGGGCAACCACATTGAACCAGTGCACCATGCAGTGCGGTGGCAAGGTCCCCCCAATGAATGGCGGTTGAACCTTCCACGATGGTTCCGGCCTGACCACACTTGGGACACGGCGTTGTCTTGTCTCCGACACGCAATACGTCCCGGCCGTCCTGGGTCGACCATGGCCAGTTGCCGATACAGGTTGCGCCGGTAGTCGTCTTGTCGCCGTCGAGGCCCTGACCCAGGCCGTTCACGATTGCCCGAGCCATCGCTTACACCTCCTTCGCAAGAAAGATGGCTACGGCAGGGTGTTCGGGGGTGTGCTGATCCAGCGAGAGCAGAAGTTCAGGGGAGACTTCGTGGGTGAAGCGTTGGGGAATGGGTTGCATGGCTTGGCTCCGTGCTCATCGGCACCACCTGTTTTTCCGGGATGAAAAAGCAGTGGCACTTGTAGGGTGGAAGCCTGCAACACTGAGGTTTTTATGCAGGGAAAAACATCAGACGATTCTGGGAGGTGTGTAGGAAATTTTTGAAGTTGTCTGATTGAGGTGATTCAGGGGGGTATCACTGAATGGGTATCTACATAAATCCGAATGCCTGGCACGGAACCGCATCAGGGCTGAGAGGTGCTCGCCTTGACAGGTGCAGCGTCCTTGAGACAAGCACCTGGCGGCCCTGATGCAGTCTCAAGGTGATGTCAAAACGGCCTCAAAGATGTTGCATGTTGCTACGAAATTCCCTCTATTTCCGACTTTCTTGTAGGCAATTTCCCAATCATACTCCCGAGCCCCATTTGTCATTGCGCTCCTGGAAAACCGTGCCTAGTCTTCGCCGGTCGCTGCAACTTGGCGATCAGGTTTGGTCACCTGTTTTTCGAACTTCTGGAAGCGCAGACGTTGCCTTATGGCGGCTGTGTGCGGGGCACCTTCGGGTGCGCCGGGTTTTCCTAAGTTCCCCGGTTGACCAACCTGCACACAGTCGCCTCCCATCGTTTGGTCACTTTGCTGGCGACTCAACCTGAACCTAGGAAATCAGCAATGACAAAACCAGTCCCCGATCCACCCTTCACCGCCCACGCCCACTTCGGCACCTGCAGCGGCCGTCACCCACCCCTGTTCGCCGTCTGCGAAAACATCAGCCTGGAAGACACCTTGGTGCACCTCGCGATGTCCCTTACCTCCGCGTACGAAACCAACTACCAAGTCTGCGAATCGGCCGCCAAGCCTGTGCAGGGGCTGGCCTGGGCCACCCAGCATTCATTGGAGATCAGCCAGGCGCTGGTTGAATCGCTGTTGAAGGGCCTTCGCCAGTAATGAAAAAAGGCCGCCGGGATCACCCGGCGGCCTTTCTCTGTGTATCACGTTCGAATCAGAACGCCAGCTTGTACCCAATCAACAACAACATCGCCGCCAGGCAAGGCCGCAGCACCGAATCCGAAATCTTCCCGGTCAGATGGCTACCAATGTAGATCCCCGGCAACGACCCCAGCAGCAGATACCCCAGCAGCGACCAGTCCATATTCCCCATGCTCGCATGCCCCAGGCCAGCGACCAGCGTCAGCGGCACGGCATGGGCGATCTCGGTCCCCACCAACCGGCGGGTGACCAGGTACGGATACAGCAGGAACAGCGCCACGGTACCCAGCGCACCGGCACCGATGGAGGTCAGCGAAACCATCACCCCGAGCACCACACCAGTGATCACGGTCAGCACATTCAGGCTGCGCCCGCTCAGGTGATAACGGTCGCCAGCATGCTTGCTGGCAAAGGCCTGGAGCTTCGATTTGAACAGGATCGCCAGCGCCGTGAGGATCAGCACCACCGCCAGGCCCTGCTTGATGATGGCGTTGAGCGCCGCGGTGTCGGTGTGCAGGGTGCTGAGGAACCACAGGGTCGCCGCCGCCGCAGGCACGCTGCCCAGCGCCAGCCAGCCGGTGATGGCCCAGTCGATGTTCTTCTGCTTGCCGTGGACCCAGACGCCACTGGCCTTGGTGATGGCGGCGTAGAGCAGGTCGGTGCCGACCGCCGTGGCCGGGTTGATGCCGAACCAGAGCAGGATCGGGGTCATCAGCGAGCCGCCGCCGACGCCGGTCATGCCGACGATGAAACCAACAACCAGACCAGCAATGGTGAAGCCAAACGAACCTACATCCATACGTTACCTGACACGCTCTTGATCGACGGGGCCGGCGCAGCATAACGGATGTTTTTATGCCCAAATATATTTGTATCGAATTAGCTTATAACCGATATCGATTCGATCTATGCAAAATGGGCGGATCCCTCATGTGGGCGGCGCAAGGAGCAGCAGCCAACAGGGGCGATAAAAGCGATTTTTACGCTTTCTTTATGTCCCGCCCCTTACCCCGATCTCGCCCCTTTACGCCCCCTGATCAGAGAATTTTCCTACGCGGCAGTCGGCCGCTGGACGGAGATTTCTGATGAACATTCTGGACGGGGTGTCACTGCTGCTGGCAGTGGCGTTGTTCGTGTACCTGATGGTCGCGCTGCTGCGCGCCGATCGCGGCTAGGAGCGGCCATGCACAGTTACGATTACGCATTGCTGCTGGCGTTCTTCGCCCTGGTGCTGTTGCCGGCACCCTGGCTGGGACGCTTCTACTACAAGGTGATGGAAGGCCAGCGCACCTGGCTGAGCCCGGTCCTCGGCCCGCTGGAGCGCGGCTGCTACCGCATCGCCGGGGTCGAGGCCGACAAGGAGCAGAACTGGAAGCAGTACGCCCTGGCCCTGCTGGTGTTCAACCTCGCCGGTTTCCTCTTCCTCTTCGCCGTGCTGCGCCTGCAGGCCTACCTGCCGCTGAACCCCCAGCACCTGCCCGGCCAGGAATGGTCGCTGGCGTTCAACACCGCAGTCAGCTTCATGACCAACACCAACTGGCAGTCCTACAGCGGCGAGGCGTCGCTGAGCTACCTGAGCCAGATGATCGGCCTGACCGTGCAGAACTTCGTCAGCGCCGCCACCGGCCTGGCCGTGCTGGTTGCCCTGTGCCGCGGCATCGCCCGGCGTAGCGCCGGCACCCTGGGCAACTTCTGGGTCGACATGACCCGCGCCACCCTCTACGGCCTGCTGCCGCTGTGCCTGCTGCTGGCGCTGCTGCTGGTATGGCAGGGCGTGCCGCAGACCTTCAGCGACTACGTGCACGCCATCACCCTGCAGGGCGCCGACCAGACCATCCCCCTCGGCCCCGCCGCCAGCCAGATCGCCATCAAGCAACTGGGTACCAACGGCGGCGGCTTCTTCGGCGTCAACTCGGCCCATCCGTTCGAGAACCCCACGGCCTGGAGCAACCTGTTCGAAGTGGCCTCGATCATCCTGATCCCGGTGGCCCTGGTGTTCACCTTCGGCCACTACGTGAAGGACCTGCGCCAGAGCCGCGCGATCATCGCCGGCATGCTCGCCCTGTTCCTCATCGGCGGCGCCACCGCGCTGTGGGCCGAGTACCAGCCCAACCCGACGCTGAGCACCGCGCAGGTAGAGCAGGGCGCCCCTCTGGAAGGCAAGGAAAGCCGCTTCGGCACCACCGGCAGCGTGCTCTGGACGGTGACCACCACCGCCGCCTCCAACGGCTCGGTCAACGCCATGCACGACAGCCTCAACCCGCTCACCGGCATGGTGGCGCTGGTCAACATGATGGTCGGCGAAGTGATCTTCGGCGGCGTCGGCGCGGGCCTCTACGGCATGCTGCTGAACGTGCTGATCGCGGTGTTCCTCGCCGGCCTGATGATCGGCCGTACCCCGGAATACCTGGGCAAGAAACTCCAGGCGCGGGAAGTGCAACTGCTGGTCGCGACCCTGCTGGTGATGCCGGTCGGCGTGCTGGTCCTCGGTGCCCTGGCCACGGCTCTGCCGGGCCCTGCGGCCAGCGTCAGCAACCCCGGCCCGCATGGCTTCAGCCAGTTGCTGTACGCCTACACCTCGGCCAGCGCCAACAACGGCTCGGCCTTCGCCGGCCTGGGCGCCAACACCACCTTCCACAACCTGATGATCGGCCTGGGCATGCTGATCGGCCGCTTCGGCTACATCCTCCCGGTCCTGGCCCTAGCCGGCAGCCTGGCACTGAAGAAGACCGCGCCGGTGGGGCAGGCCAGCTTTCCGACCCATGGCCCGCTGTTCGTCACCCTGCTGGTGGTCACCATCCTGCTGGTGGGCGGCCTGACTTTCCTCCCGGCGCTGGCCCTCGGCCCGATCGCCGAACACTTGGCCCTGGGCTTCTAAGGAGCGACACATGAACATGCCGATTCGCGACGTGAAAACGCCGGCGGCCAACAGCGCCAGGACCTCGTTCGCCGCCTTGTGGCGTCCGGCGCTGGTACAGGCCTTCGTCAAGCTCGACCCACGCCAGCTCAAGCGCGCGCCGGTGATGCTGGTGGTGGAACTCACCGCCATCTTCACCACCGTGCTGTGCCTGCTGCCGGACACCACGGTACCCACTGGCGTCGCCGTGCAGATCGCCCTGTGGCTGTGGTTCACCGTGCTCTTCGCCAACTTCGCCGAAGCCCTCGCCGAAGGCCGCGGCAAGGCCCGCGCCGACAGCCTCAAGGCCGGCAACCAGGGCCTCACCGCAAACCGTCGCACGGCGTCCGGCGGCTTCGAAGTGGTGGCCGCCACCGCCCTGCGCAAGGGGGATGTGGTGCGGGTCGAAGCCGGCGAGATGATCCCCGGCGACGGCGAGGTGATCGAAGGCATCGCCGCGGTCAACGAAGCGGCCATCACCGGTGAGTCCGCGCCGGTGATCCGCGAGTCCGGCGGCGATCGCTCGGCGGTCACCGGCAGCACCCGGCTGGTCTCCGACTGGCTGCTGGTGCGCATCACCAGCAACCCCGGCGAGTCGACCCTCGACCGCATGATCGCCCTGGTGGAAGGCGCCAAGCGCCAGAAAACCCCCAACGAGATCGCCCTCGACATCCTGCTGATCGGCCTGACCCTGATCTTCCTGATGGTGGTGGTAACCCTGCAGCCCTTCGCCCGCTTCGCCGGCGGCGAGATCCCCATGGTGTTCCTGGTCGCCCTGCTGGTGACCCTGATCCCTACCACCATCGGCGGCCTGCTCTCGGCCATCGGCATCGCCGGGATGGACCGCCTGGTGCGCCTCAATGTGATCGCTCGTTCCGGTCGCGCGGTGGAAGCCGCCGGTGACGTGCACGTGCTGATGCTCGACAAGACCGGCACCATCACCTTCGGCAACCGCCGTTGCAGCGCGGTGCACGCCGCGCCCGGCATCACCGCCAGGGAGCTGGGGGAGGGCGCGCTGCTGGCCTCGCTGGCCGACGACACCGCCGAGGGCAAGTCCATCGTCGAGTACCTGCGCCAGTTGCACGACTTCGCCGAGCCCGACGCCAGCCAGCTGGTGCCGGTGGCCTTCAGTGCCGAGACGCGCCTGTCCGGCGTCGACTTCGGCCCGCGTCGCTACCGCAAGGGCGCGGTGGATTCGCTGCTGGCCTTCGTCGGCATGCAGCGCCCGGACATGCCAGCACCGCTGGCCCGCGAAGTGGACAGGATCGCCCAGAGCGGCGGCACCCCGTTGCTGGTCTGTGTGGACAAGCGCCTGCTCGGCGTGATCCACCTCAAGGACGTGGTCAAGCCGGGCATCCGCGAGCGTTTTGCCGAGCTGCGCAAGCTGGGCATCCGCACCGTGATGGTCACCGGCGACAACCCGCTGACCGCCGCCGCCATCGCCGCCGAGGCCGGTGTGGATGACGTGCTCGCCGAAGCCACCCCGGAGAAGAAGCTGGCGCGCATTCGCCAGGAACAGGACGAAGGCCGCCTGGTGGCCATGTGCGGCGACGGCGCCAACGACGCCCCGGCGCTGGCCCAGGCCGATGTCGGCATGGCCATGAACGACGGCACCCAGGCCGCGCGAGAGGCGGCCAACATGGTCGATCTGGACAGCGACCCGACCAAGCTGCTGGACGTGGTCCAGGTCGGCAAGGAACTGCTGGTGACCCGTGGCGCCCTGACCACCTTCTCCATCGCCAACGACGTGGCCAAGTACTTCGCCATCCTCCCGGCGCTGTTCGCCGCGATCTACCCGCAACTGGGCGTGCTCAACCTGATGGGGCTGGCCAGCCCGCAGAGCGCCATCGTCTCGGCGATCGTGTTCAACGCGCTGATCATCGTGGTGCTGATTCCCCTGGCGCTGCGCGGGGTGCGGGTCAAGGCGGCCAGCGCGGCCCATCTGCTGCGGCGCAACCTGCTGATCTATGGCCTGGGCGGCCTGCTGGTGCCGTTCGCCGGGATCAAGCTGATCGACCTGCTGCTCAACGCCCTGCAACTGGTTTGAACTGGAGTACATGAACATGACGACCCATCTTCGTCCGGCCCTGAGCCTGCTGTTGCTGATGACCTTGGTGACCGGCGTGGTCTATCCGCTGGCGGTCACCGGCATCGCCCAGGTGGCCTTCCCCGACCAGGCCAACGGCAGCCTGCTGCGCGACGACCAGGGCCAGGTGCGTGGTTCGCGCCTGATCGCCCAGCCGTTCAGTGGCGATGCCTGGTTCCAGTCGCGGCCTTCGGCTGGCGACTACGCGACTGTTTCCAGCGGTGCGAGCAACCTGGCGCCGAGCAACCCGGCCCTGGCCAGGCGCGTCGGCGATAGCGCCGGCAGCCTGTACAACCCGGCCGAGGGTCCGGTGCCGCTGGCACTGCTGACCACCTCCGGCAGCGGCCTCGATCCGCACCTGCCACCGGCTGCGGTGGCCTACCAGGTATCGCGGGTGGCGGCGGCACGACAAATCCCTGTGCAGACGTTGCAAGGGCTGGTGGAGCAGTCCACCCTGCAACCGCTGGTGGGCCCGCCGGTGGTGAATATCCTCGCCCTCAACGCGGCCCTCGACCGCCTTGCCCCTCTGCCGAAATAAGGACCTGACCCGACCATGAGTGATTCCCAGCGCGCCGATGCGTTGTTGGCCGAGCTGCCGCGCCAGGGGCGCGGCCGGCTCAAGGTGTTCCTCGGCGCGGCGCCGGGGGTGGGCAAGACCTACGCCATGCTCCAGGCCGCCCACGCCCGCCTGCGCCACGGCGTGCGGGTGCTGGCCGGGGTGGTGGAGACCCACGGCCGCAGCGAGACCGAGGCCTTGCTCGGTGGCATCCCGCAGCAGCCGCTGGTGCGCGCGGAATACCGCGGCGTGATGCTCGAAGAGATGGACCTGGACGGCCTGCTCAAGGCCGCCCCCGAGCTGGCCCTGGTGGACGAGCTGGCCCACAGCAACGCTCCCGGCAGCCGCCACAGCAAGCGTTGGCAGGATGTCCAGGAACTGCTGGCGGCGGGCATCGATGTCTACACCACGGTCAACGTCCAGCACCTGGAAAGCCTCAACGACCATGTCCGCGGCATCACCGGCGTGCAGGTGCGCGAGACCCTGCCGGACTGGGTCCTGCAGGAAGCCTTCGAACTGGTGCTGATCGACCTGCCGCCGCGGGAACTGCTGGAGCGCCTGCGCGACGGCAAGGTCTACGTGCCGGAGCAGGCGCGGGCGGCGATCGACGCCTTCTTCACCCAGACCAACCTCACCGCCCTGCGCGAGCTGGCGATGCAGACGGCCGCCGCCCAGGTGGACGCCGACCTTGCCCATGGCTACCGCCGCCTCGGCCAGGATGCCCCGGCCCTGCGCGGGCGGCTGCTGGTGGGCGTGGACGGCGATGCCCAGGCCGAGCGCCTGGTGCGCCATGCCAGCCGCGTCGCCCAGCGCCGCCATCTGCCCTGGAGCCTGGTGCATGTGGACAACGGCACGCTGCGGGACGAAACCGCGCGGCAACGCCTGCAGGCGGCCCAGCAACTGGCCGAGCGCCTGGGCGGCGAGGTGGTGGTGCTGCGGGCCGGGGAGGTGGCGCGCACGCTGATCCAGCATGCCGCCGAACGCCGTGCCAGCCTGGTGCTGGTGGGGCAGTCGCGGGATCGCCTGCGCCGACGGCTGTTCGGCGCGGGCGTGGCGACGCGGCTGCTGCGCGAAGCCCATGGCCTGGAGATCAACGTCCTCGACCGTGACGAGCAGCCGCAGCCGGCGCGCACGGCTGCACCGCGGGAATGGGTGTGGCGCCACTATGCCCTGGCCCTGGCGGCGACCCTGCTGGCCACCGGGCTGGCCTCGGCGGTAGGGCGGGTGATGGACCTGCCGAACATCTCCCTGGTGTTCCTCGCCGCCGTGCTACTGGTGGCGGTGCGCAGCAGCATCGGCCCGGCCCTGGCTTGCGCGGCGTTGTCGTTTCTCGCCTACGACTTCCTGTTCATCCCGCCGAATTTCTCCTTTTCCATCCAGCGCGAGGAAGACGTCCTCACCTCGCTGTTCTTCCTGCTGATGGCGGTGCTTACCGGCAACCTCGCCGCACGCCAGCGCCGGCAGCTCAAGGCCCTGCGCGAAACCCAGGAGCAGACCGGGCAACTGCTCGAACTGAGCCGCCGCCTGACCGCCGCCACCGACCGCCAGGCGGTGCTCAATGCCGCCGGCCAGCATCTGGAGAACTGGCCCGAGGTGCAGGCCTGCCTGCTCGACCGCGATGGCGAAGGGCGCCTGCAGGTGGCCTTCGGGGGTGAGCTGCAATTTACCGACAACGAACGCGCTGCGGCGCAATGGGCGTGGCAGCACGACCAGGCCGCGGGGCAGGGCAGCGATACCTTGCCGAACGGGCGCTGGTGGTGGTGGCCGCTGTCGGTGGAGGAAGGGCCGCTGGCGCTGCTGGGCGTGCGCGCCCGTGACGACGCCAGCCTGCCGGCCCACCGCCGGCGCTTGCTCAAGTCGCTGAGCCAGCCGCTGGCCCAGGCCCTGGCCCGGGCGCGCCTGGCCGACCAGCTGGAAGCGGCGCGCCTGCATGGCGAAACCGAACAGCTGCGCAGCGCCTTGCTCGCCTCGGTCTCCCACGACCTGCGCACGCCGCTCACCGCCATGCGCGGCAGCATCGACAGCCTGCTGGCCCTGGGCGACGCGATTCCCGCCGAAGACCGCCGTGAACTACTGGAAGGCACCCGCGACGAAGCCGAGCGCCTCGATCGCTATATCCAGAACCTGCTGGACATGACCCGCCTCGGCCACGGCGGCCTCAAGCTGGCGCGGGACTGGGTGGCGCCGGCGGATATCGTCGGCAGCGCGATGAACCGCCTGCGGGTGGTGCTGGCGCCATTGCAGTTGCACACCGAGGTGCCGGCCGAGCTGCCGTTGCTGTACGTGCATGCGGCGCTGATCGAGCAGGCGCTGATCAACGTGCTGGAAAACGCCGCGCGCTTCTCCCCGGCCAACGGGCGCCTGGAACTGCGCGTCGCAGTGGAGGGCGAACTGCTGTGCTTCGCCGTCGCCGACGAAGGCCCGGGCATTGCCCCGGCGGATCGCGAGCGGATCTTCGACATGTTCTACACCGCCGCCCGGGGTGATCGCGGCGGGCAGGGCACCGGTCTCGGCCTGGCCATCTGTCGCGGCATGATCGGCGCCCATGGCGGGCATATCCGCGTGGACGACGGCCTGGGTGGTCGCGGTACCTGCATCACACTATGCTTGCCGCTTCCGGCCCAACCCGAACTGGACAGCGAGACCCCATGAGCCAGACCGCGACCGTGCTGGTCGTCGACGACGAACCGCAGATCCGCAAGTTCCTCCGTATCAGCCTGGTGTCCCAGGGCTACAAGGTGCTGGAGGCGGGGACCGGGGCCGAGGGATTGAGCCATGCGGCGTTGTCCCGTCCGGACCTGGTGGTGCTCGACCTCGGCTTGCCGGACATGGATGGCCAGCAGGTGCTGCGCGAGTTGCGGGAATGGAGCGCGGTGCCGGTGATGGTGCTGTCGGTGCGGGCCAGCGAGGCGCAGAAGGTCCAGGCGCTGGATGGCGGGGCCAATGACTACGTGACCAAGCCGTTCGGCATCCAGGAGTTTCTGGCCCGGGTGCGGGCGTTGCTGCGCCAGGTGCCGCAGGCGAGTGCGCCGGAAGCGGCGTTGAGCTTCGGCCCGTTGACCGTGGACCTGGCCTATCGGCGGGTGCTGCTGGACGGCGAGGAAGTGGCGCTGACCCGCAAGGAGTACGCGCTGCTGGCGCAACTGGCGCGGCACCCGGGGCGGGTGATCACCCAGCAGCAGTTGCTCAAGGATATCTGGGGGCCGACCCATGTGGATGACAGTCATTACCTGCGCATCGTGGTGGCGCATGTGCGGCAGAAGCTGGGGGATGACCCGACGGCGCCGCGGTTCATCGTCACGGAGCCGGGGGTGGGGTATCGGTTGATCGGGCAGGAGTAGATTTCGCAAGCCAGATCCGTCATGCGTCAGCGCTGCTCACCCTCATGGTTATCCAGCGTATCCCGCGCAATCTCCCGCCCCAGCGCGATCAGCTCCGGGGCCTTGTAGAACTCGAAGAACCGGCACACCCGCTTTGGCACGTTGATCAGCACATCCGGCGGGTACCCGGCGATCTTGTACTGCGCCAGCGACGTCTGCATCACCTCGAAACTCTGGTTGATCAGATCGAGCAACGACGCCGGCCCGACATTGTCGACGATGAAAGACCCCGTGGCCGAGCGCGGCGCGCCGTCGCTCTCCGGCGCCGCCGAAGGCTGCTGGGCCTTGGGGCTGGCCGCGTCCGCCAGCCATGGATTGGGCATCTGCACCGCCTCGGCGGCCAGTTCCTGTTCCAGCGCCAGCTCCTTCTCCAGCCCCAGCAGCGCCTCGGCCTGCTTGCGCCGGAACGGCAAGCGCGACCCCAGCGAACTGATCAGGTGGTCGAAGCGCAGCTTGAACGCCGCCGGCCGCTCGATCACCGGCAGCGCGTACTGCTTCTGGTTGGTGGCGTTGAGGTTGACCGCGATGATCAGGTCGCAGTGGCTGGATACCACCGGAATGATCGGCAGCGGATTGAGGATGCCGCCATCCACCAGCGTGCGGTTGCCCTGGACCACCGGGGTGAACAGGCTGGGAATCGCCGCCGAGGCGCGCATGGCCTGGTGCAGGCAGCCTTCCTGGAACCAGATTTCCTGCTGGTTGGTCAGGTCGGTGGCTACCGCCGTATAGGGAATGCGCAACTGCTCGATATTGATCTCGCCGACGATCTTGCGGATCTGCCCGAAGACCTTTTCGCCACGGATCGCCCCCAGGCGGAAACTCACGTCCACCAGGCGCAGCACGTCCAGGTAGTCCAGGCTCTCGATCCAGTGGCGGTACTCGTCCAGCTTGCCGGCGGCGTAGATCCCGCCGATCACCGCGCCCATGGAACAGCCGGCGATACAGGAAATCTCGTAGCCGCGCCGTTCGATTTCCTCGATCACGCCGATGTGCGCATATCCCCTTGCACCGCCTGAACCCAACACCAGTGCCACGCGCTTTTTCATGATGGCGATCCCCCTTCGATGACTGAGCATGCACCTGTTGACCGTTGCGCTTCAATCACCGGCAGGGCTGGGCTACGCTGGTCATGGCACTTTTCCCGACGAGCGCCGTCGAAATTGCCGACATGACATATTCTCTTTTCGAGGTAACACCGATGAAAGCCTGGATTTCCCTGCCCCTGATCGTTCTGGCCCTGGCGGGTTGCGCGGGCAAGACGGCCTATCGTGACAGTTGCGGTACCCAGCTCGACGCCGCCTGGAAGGAACTCGACCTGGCCAAGGCCGAGGGTTTCGCCGGTACCGTGAGTTATTCCAAGGCCCTGTCGTTGCTGACCGGGGCCAAGACCCAGCAGCAGTTCGAGGCCTTCGAAGGCTGCACCAAAAAGGCCGAGAAGGCCCGTTTCTACATTCGCGAATCCCGCGCAGGACGCTGAGGAGTGAGGTAGCGCCATGTCGAAGATGTTCGATCACGTAGTCGCCGAGGTACTGGGTCTCCAGGTGCGGTTGATGGCTTGCCAGGCGCGCCTGGCGCAGAACACCGACAGCGAGGCGCTGCACGACCTGCGCACCACGGTGCGGCGCCTGCGCAGCCTGTTGCGGCCGCTGCGGGGGTTGCCCGGCGTTGACCAGCTGGAAAGCGCGGCCAAGGCGATTGGCGACCTGACCACGCCGCTGCGCGACCGCGAGGTGCTCGCCGAACAGTTGTTCGAACGCCAGCTGGAGGAGGCGGCGCAACGGCGCCTGGCCGGCGAGGGGGTGATCTTCGCCTCGGTGGCGTCGAGCACGCAGATGCACAAGCTGCTGGCGGTGATCGATGGGTTTCCCGGTTTCCTCCGGGCCATCCAGCAGCAGGAGCTGGTGCCGGACCTCGGCAAGCACATCGAGAAACGCCTGAACAAACAGTGGAAGAAGATCGTCGAGGCGGTGCATGACCCGGCCCACGACCGCCATCGCCTGCGGCTGCTGATCAAGCGGGCGCGCTATGGTGCCGAGGCTTATCCGCAGTTGAGCGGGATCAAGGCGTCGATGCGCGATGAGCTCAAGCGCGCCCAGGATGACCTGGGCCACTGGCATGATCTGCTGCAATGGTTGACCCAGGCCGAGAAGCAGGCGGACCTGGCGCCGCTGGTTGCCGATTGGCAACAGCAGTTGGTGGAGGCCGAGCGCAAGTCGGACAAGACCCTGGCCAAGCTGCTCAAGCACATCGACAAGCGATAGTTTTTCGGGCCGCTTTGCGGCCCCATTTACTGATCGACATCAAACTTGGCACTTATGCGGCCTGCCGGCCTCGGGCTGTCCTCTTAAGATCGTAGGACTTTTCCGCAGGACGAGGTCCGCATGAATTTTTCCCAACTGCTCACCGCCGTCCGCCAGCGACCGCAAGAGGTGGTGATCCCCGCCGAATGGGCGCAGGGCCGTGCCTGTTTTGGCGGCCTGATGGCGGCCCTGGTCTATGAAGCCATGCACGGCCGTGTCTCTCCGGAGCGCCCGGTGCGCTCCCTGGCCATCACCTTCGTCGGCCCCGCCGAACCCAACGTACCCATCAGCTTCGAAGTGGAACTGCTGCGCGAGGGCAATTCGGTCAGCTCGCTGCTGGGCCGCGCCATCCAGAACGGCCAGACCGTGACCCTGGTCCAGGGCAGCTTCGGCGCCGGGCGCAACTCGGTGATCGATGTGCCGGCACTGCCGGCGGTGGCGATGAAGAGCCTGGAAGAATCCAGCCCGGAGCTACCGTTCATTCCCGGCGTCACCCCGGAATACACCCGCTTCCTGGCAATGCGCTGGGGCATCGGCAACCTGCCGTTCACCAACAAGCCGGGCCGGCAGATGGGGGGCTGGGTGCGTCTGCGCAATCCGGTCGAAGAACCGGTCACCGAGGCCCACCTGCTGGCCCTGGCCGATGCCTGGCCGCCGGCGGTACTGCCGTACCTGAACAAACCGGCGGCGGGCAGCACCCTGACCTGGACCATCGAGTTCGTCCAGCCAGTGGCGAGCCTCAGTACCCTGGACTGGTGCCAGTACTGCGCGGAGGTCGAGCATGCCCGCGACGGCTACGGGCATACGGCGGCGGGCATGTGGAATGCCGCCGGCGAGTTGCTGGCGATCAGCCGGCAGACGGTGACGGTGTTCGCCTGAGTCTCAATGACGACGGTGGCGTTCGCGCCAGGCGCGCCACCAGGCGCCGCTGAACAGGAAGCGCGGGAAGGTGATGAACTGCTCGGTGAGCAGGCGCTTCACCGCGTCCTGGCGGTCGCTGAACGGCTCCGGCTGTTCGGCCTCCAGGCGATGCCCGTGTTTCTGCAGGCCCAGCCCGGCGATCAGGCCGATCACGCCCACGGCGATCGCTCCAAGGTCCAGCCCGAACAACCCCGACAGCACCAGCAGCGCACCGACGATGAACAGCGGCACGGCGATCAGGTGCAGCACCAGGTTGGTGGGGTTGCGGTGGTTGTTGGGGTAGCCATGCCACTGCCAGGCGCGGAGGTTGGGCAGGCGTTTGTTCATGGGCGGGCTCCTCAGGTTTTTCGACAATGCATGTCTGAAGAGTAGTAGTGCGGTGTAGGTGGGGCCAATTGAGGGGATTGATCGGGGGGATAGCGTCAAGACCTTTATGGCGACGCGGACTTTGTGGGGGGCCACCCAGCCCGTTGGGCTGCGCTGTCGCGCAGAGAACTAGACCGTGAGAGCGCCGCGGTCGGCGTGGGAGCGGATTCATCCGCGATCGGCGGCGAAGCCGTCGTAAAACCTAAATCCCGAG
>JAIRVG010000009.1 GCA_031253995.1 Paucimonas sp.
TGGCAAGGTCGTGCTCTACCAACTGAGCTATTCCCGCATTGGCGTCCCCTAGGGGACTCGAACCCCTGTTACCGCCGTGAAAGGGCGGTGTCCTAGGCCACTAGACGAAGGGGACACACTACAACTTTTCACTCCCTGCCGCGTTTCGCTGTGTGCTTTACGCTGCAAGTGGCGCGCATTCTAGGGATGCTTTGAGGGGTCGTCAACCCCCAAATAGAAATTTATTTAAATCAATGACTTCGCGGCGTTTCAGGTGCGCCTGCGGGTACCCGCCCTCTTGTTTCACCAGGGTCTGCCGACACAGGAAAAAGCGGGAAGAAAATTGTCCATCTGTGACTCACGGCAAATTGCCATCAATCCCGCTCGCGCTTCTGCCAAACAGCCCTATCCGGGTAAATGGGAAGCCACTACACTCAATCGGTATACAGACTGACGAGGCGTGAACGGTGACACCACTAATGATTACCCTGCTTATAGTCGCGGGGATCGCCTTGCTGATCGTTATCGGCTACCTCAACAATGTAGTCGAGAACAGCAAGCTGGAGCGCGCACGGCTGAAGGTGGAGCTGGCCGAGCGTCTGCGGCGCGTGGGCGAGATCACCGAGACCTTCCCCGGCCAGTTGATGACCCCGGCCCTCAAGCTGCTGCTGACCCGCCTCGAACTCAACCTCAACCAGCGCCAGCTGGCCCTCGACAAGCACAACAGTGCCATCCAGTCACGCATCGGCGAGCTGGAAACCCTGATTGCCCAAGGCGAGTCGCTGCCGGT
The DNA here is from genome assembly GCA_031253995.1 of Paucimonas sp. GTDB lineage: Bacteria > Pseudomonadota > Gammaproteobacteria > Pseudomonadales > Pseudomonadaceae > Aquipseudomonas. Next base: position 770 of record JAIRVG010000009.1, read on the forward strand.
GGGCAACCCGCCAAGCCCGATCCAGACCGAGGCCAAGGCCAAGGACGTGCGCTTCCTGCTGGAGGCCATGCACAGCCAGGTGGTGCGCGCCAACCAGGAAGGTTTCCTGGCCACCAACGAAGCCAAGTACTGGGTCAAGGAAATCCGCCACATCCTCGTGGTCCTGCACATCGAGTTCTTCAACAACCTGGGCCAGGCCGCCCTGCAGCAGAACCAGCCCGGCCACGCCCGCCTCGCCTTCGAACGCGGCGTGCAGTACCTGCGCAAGCAGCCGGAGCCCGGCCAGTACCGCGAACAGCTGGAATACATGGAAAAACTGCTGGCGCGGGCAAATGCCATGGTGCTGGACACCATCGAGCCGACGGCGGATGACGTCAACGCCCTGACCGAGGGGCTGAAGACGGACGAAGAAGAGAACTGGAAGAAGAAGGTCATCTACGATTGATAGCCTGGTCGCATACCTGTGGGATCGGGTTCACCCGATCCCACAGGTTTTGTGGCGTGCCGGTCAGAAGGTGCAGTCAGTCGCCGCCAGGAAAATCTCTGCCAACCGCTCCAGCCCCGCCTGATCCTCCACCCCGAAACGCGCCAGCTTCGGACTGTCCAGGTCCAGCACGCCGATCAGGCGCCCGTCCTTGACCAACGGAATCACCAGCTCGCTGTTCGACGCGCTGTCGCAGGCGATATGCCCGGGAAACGCATGCACATCCTCGACCCGCAGGGTCTGCAGGCTGGCCGCCGCCGCGCCGCAGACGCCACGGCCGAACGGAATGCGCACGCAAGCCACCTGGCCCTGGAACGGACCGAGCACCAGCACGCCATCGCGGTTGAGATAGAAACCCGCCCAGTTCAGGTCTTCGACCTGGCTATAGAGGAAGGCGGAAAACTGCGCGGCGTTGGCGATGAAATCACGCTCCCCGGAGAGCAAGCCCTCCAGTTGCGCCGCCAGCAAGGCATAGCCGTCAAGACCGGCACCCGCCGCTTTCAAATCGATCATGTGTGTTGCTCCAACAGTTTGAGTCCGACCCAGTAGCGGGCGAACTGATAGGCACAGCGGCCATTGCGGTTGCCGCGGCCGGTCGCCCAGCGGATCGCGGCCTTGTCCAGTTCTTCGTCGCGCTGCCAGACCAGGCCCGGGCCCTTGGCCAGCTGGCTGATCCAGTGCTCGACGACGTTGAGGAAATGGTCCTGGGTGAAGGGGTAGAACGACAGCCACAGGCCGAAGCGGTCGGACAGGGCGATCTTGTCTTCCACCGCCTCGTTGGGGTGCAGCTCGCCGTCGACCATCTTCCAGTTTTCGTTGTCGCTCTGCTTCTCCGGCACCAGGTGCCGGCGGTTCGACGTGGCGTACAGCAGCACGTTGTCCGGCGCCTGCTCCAGGGAGCCGTCGAGCACGCTCTTGAGCACCCGATAGTCGCCCTCCCCGGCCTCGAACGAGAGGTCGTCGCAGAACAGCACGAAGCGCTGCGGCAGCTTGTGCAACTGCTCCACCACCCGCGGCAGGTCGGCAAGGTGATCGCGCTCGATCTCGATCAGGCGCAGCCCGGCGGCGGCGTATTCGGCCAGCAGTGCCCGCACCAGCGAGGACTTGCCGGTGCCGCGCGAGCCCCACAGCAACGCGTGGTTGGCCGGCATGCCGTCGAGGAACTGGCGGGTGTTGCGCCCCAGTTGCTCGCGCTGCAGGTCGACCCCGATCAGGTCGGACAGGCGAATGTCCAGGCTGACCTCCAGCGGCAGCAGGAAACCGCTGCGCCCGTCACGCTGCCAGCGCGCCGCCAGGCAGCGGCTCCAGTCGATGTCCGGCCGCGGCGCCGGCAACAGTGGTTCGAGCCGTGCCAGGACGCTTTCGGCACGATCGAGAAAAGCATTCAAACGAGAGTCCACGGGAATTTCCTCAGTCAGATCCAGGTATATAAAGGAGCGAACTGAATGTGTGACAGTCATGCCAGCAGCCGGGGTTGATCGGCTATGCTTGCGCAGCGCATGGAATGTGGAACTGGCTCGGGACCATGGATATCAAGTTCACCAATCGCCTGTCGTACAAGCAAGCCCGGTTGACCGTCCTTGTCGGCTTCATCCTGGGAACCTTGCTCAGTCTCATCCAGATAGGGATCGATTATGCCAGCGAAGACGCGTCCATCAACCGCGAGATGCAGGCATTGCTGGATATCAGCCACAACACCGCCTCGCGCATCGCCTACAACATCGACTCGGAACTGGCCCAGGAACTGACCCTCGGCCTGCTGCAATCCCCCGCCATCGTCCGCGCTCGGCTGATCGACAACAACGACACCGTGCTCGCCGACATGCAGCGCCCCCGCGAGGAAAGCGCCTACCGGCTGATCAGCGACTTCCTGTTCGGCGACAACCGGGAATTCCACAATCGCCTGTTTCTCAGCCATATGCCCGACGAGTACCTCGGCACCCTGTACCTGGACGTCGACACCTTCGCCTTCGGCGGCCGCTTCCTCAAGCGCGCCGAAGTCACCCTGCTCAACGGCTTCGTGCGCAGCCTGGTACTGACCGGCATCCTCCTGGGGCTGTTCTACATGATGCTGACCAAGCCGCTGGTGCGGGTGATCAGCGCCCTGAGCAACAGCGACCCACGAGATGCCAAGCAGAGCAAGCTGCCCTTCCCGGTCGGCCACGAGCATGATGAGATCGGGGTGCTGGTGAAGGTCGCCAACCAGCAGTTCGTCACCATGGCCACCGAGATCCAGCAGCGCCGCACTGCGGAGAACCGCCTGACCGACTACCTCAACGAGCTGGAAAACATCGTCTCGGCGCGAACCAACGAACTCAAGGCCAGCAACAATCGCCTCAGCCAGTCCAACCTGGAGCTGGAGGACGCGCGCCGCCGCGCCCTGGACATGGCCCAGGCCCGCGCGGCCTTCCTCGCCAACATGAGCCATGAGATCCGCACGCCGCTCAATGGCCTGCTGGGCATGATCGCCCTGTCGCTGGACAGTCCGCTGAACGCCGAGCAGCGCCAGCAGCTGTCGATCGCCCACGACTCGGGCAAGGTCCTGGTGGAGCTGCTCAACGATATCCTCGACCTGTCCAAGTTCGATGCCGGCCAGCTGGAGCTGGAGCGCATCCCCTTCGACCTCGGTGCCCTGGTGGAGGACACCGCGAACCTGCTGTCGCAGAACACCGCGCCGAACGTCGAGCTGACCTGCCTGATCGATCCGAAATTCCCCTCGATGGTGCTTGGCGACCCGACCCGGGTCCGCCAGATCGTCAGCAACCTGCTGTCCAATGCCCTCAAGTTCACCCGCTTCGGTCGTGTCGACGTGCGCTTGAGCACCCACGCCGGCGGCGTGCGTATCGATGTCTGCGACACCGGCATCGGCATCGAGCCGGAAGCCCAGACCCGCATCTTCCAGCCCTTCACCCAGGCCGGTGCCGGCATTACCCGGCAGTACGGCGGCACGGGGCTGGGGCTGACCCTGACCAACAACCTCTGCGAGGCCATGCAGGGGCGCCTGAGCATCAGTTCCGAAACCGGCTTCGGCAGCCAGTTCAGTGCTGAACTGCCCCTGCCAGCCCATAGTGCGGCGGTGATGCCCGACCCGTTGCGCGGGCGGGTCATCGCCATCAGCAACGCGAAAAGCGGCCTCGCTGAACTGCTGCAAACCTTGTTGCCGCGCTGGGGACTCCATTACCAACGCGTCGACAACCTCGATGGCCTCGGCGCAGAGACGCCGGAACTGCTGATCACCGACGACCTGGATTGCGTGCTGGCCGCCCGCCCGGGGATCAAGGCGCCGATCCTGCTGATCACCGCCTACGGCAACTTCCTGCCCGGCGAGCAGGCGGCCAGCCTCGCACCGTTGCAGCAGCAGGCACGGCCGCTGGCTCGTGGCGCGCTGTACCAGGCCCTGCGCCGGGTGCTGGCACGGATCGACGAAGGTACGCCGACGACGCCGGCCGACAAACCGGCCAGTACAAGGCGCGGGCGGATCCTGCTGGTGGAGGACAATCCGGTCAACCAGTTGGTGGCCAAGGGCATGCTGGGCAAGCTTGGCTGCGAGGTGAGCGTCGCGGCCCACGGTGCCGAAGCGCTGGAATTACTGGAAGACGGTGAATTCGACCTGGTGCTGATGGACTGCAACATGCCGGTGATGGATGGCTACGAGGCCAGCCGGCGCATTCGCCAGAGCGGGCGCTGGCCGAACCTGCCGATCGTCGCCCTGACCGCCAACGCCATGCCCGAGGAACGCGAGCGCTGCCGCGCCGCGGGCATGAACGACTACCTGGCGAAGCCCTTCCGCCGCGAGGAGCTGGAAGCGCTGATCGACCACTGGGCGCCGCCGGCGATCACTTGAGCAGCGACTCGATATCGGCGCCGAGGGCATCCGGCTTGGTGGTGGGGGCGTAGCGGCTGACCGCGCCAGTCTTCGGATCGAGGAGGAACTTGGTGAAGTTCCACTTGATCCCCTGGGAGCCGAGCAGGCCCGGGGCACGCTTCTTCAGTTCGACGAACAGCGGGTGGGCGCCAGGGCCGTTGACGTCGATCTTGCGGAACAGCGGGAAGCTGACCCCGAAGTTCAGCTCGCAGAACTGCGAGATCGCCGACTCGTCGCCCGGCTCCTGCTTGCCGAACTGGTTGCAGGGAAAGCCCAGGACCACCAGGCCGCGCTCGCGGTACTGCTGCCAGAGCCCTTCGAGCCCCTTGTACTGCGGAGTGAAGCCGCACTGGCTGGCAGTGTTGACGATCAGCACGGCCTTGGCCGGGAAGTCCGCCAGGGTCTTCTGTTCGCCCTTGATGGTGGTGCAGGGAATGTCCAGCAATGGTCCTGCCATGGATCGCGCTCCTTGAGGTGATGAAGAACGCGCTTCAGCGCGCCTTCAGGTCCAGACACACCGAATTGATGCAGTAACGCAGCCCCGTCGGCGGTGGTCCGTCGGGGAACACGTGGCCCAGGTGCGCATCGCAGCGGGCGCAGGTGACTTCGGTACGGATCATGCCGTGGGAGGTGTCGCGGATCTCGATCATCGCGCTGTCCTCGATCGGCTCGTAGAAGCTCGGCCAGCCACAGCCGGAATCGAACTTGGCGCGGGAATCGAACAGCAGTGCGTCGCAGCAGATGCAGTGATAGACACCGTCAGTCCGGGTCGAATTGTACTTGCCGCTGAACGGCCGCTCGGTGCCCTTCAGGCGGCACACCTGGTATTGCGCGGGATCGAGCATCTCACGCCATTCTTCAAGGGTTTTCTCCAACTTTTCCATCGGCAGGCCTCGGCAAATCAAAAAGCCCGTGCTGCTTCTTTTCGTCGGCACGGGCGAGACGTATTATTGCGCCTCAATTCAGACATCAGTCTGGCACCCGTCTTACTCGCATATCAAACCTTTTCACCGCGCAGTAGGCGGCGATCTTTTCTTATCGGGATCACATCATGCAGGTCAGCAAATCGAACAAGCTCGCCAATGTCTGCTACGACATCCGCGGCCCGGTGCTCAAGCACGCCAAGCGTCTGGAAGAGGAAGGCCACCGCGTCCTCAAGCTGAACATCGGCAACCCGGCACCCTTCGGTTTCGAGGCGCCGGAGGAAATCCTCCAGGACGTGATCCGCAACCTGCCCACCGCCCAGGGCTACAGTGACTCCAAAGGCCTGTTCAGCGCGCGCAAGGCGGTAATGCAGTACTGCCAGCAGAAGCAGATCGAAGGCGTCGGCATCGAGGACATCTACCTCGGCAACGGCGTGTCCGAGCTGATCGTGATGTCGATGCAGGCCCTGCTCAACAACAGCGACGAAGTGCTGATCCCGGCCCCCGACTACCCGCTGTGGACCGCCGCGGTGAGCCTGGCCGGCGGCAAGGCCGTGCACTACCTGTGCGCCGAGCAGGCCGACTGGTTCCCCGACCTGGAAGACATCAAGGCCAAGATCACCCCGAACACCAAGGCCATGGTGATCATCAACCCGAACAACCCGACCGGTTCGGTGTACTCCCGCGAAGTCCTGCTGGGCATGCTGGAAATCGCCCGCCAGCACAACCTGGTGGTGTTCTCCGACGAGATCTACGACAAGATCCTCTACGACGGCGCCATCCACGTCAGCAGTGCCTCGCTGGCCCCGGACCTGCTCTGCCTGACCTTCAACGGCCTGTCCAAGTCCTACCGCGTGGCCGGCTTCCGCTCCGGCTGGCTGATCATCTCCGGGCCCAAGCAGCACGCCCAGAGCTACATCGAAGGCCTCGACATCCTGGCCAACATGCGCCTGTGCGCCAACGTGCCGTCGCAGCACGCGATCCAGACCGCCCTGGGCGGCTACCAGAGCATCAACGACCTGGTCCTGCCGCCGGGCCGCCTGCTGGAGCAGCGCAACCGTACCTGGGAACTGCTCAACGACATTCCCGGGGTCAGCTGCGTCAAGCCGATGGGCGCGCTGTACGCCTTCCCGAAGATCGATCCGAAGGTGTGCCCGATCTACAACGACGAAAAATTCGTCCTCGACCTGCTGCTCTCGGAAAGACTGCTGGTCGTCCAGGGCACCGCCTTCAACTGGCCGACCCCGGACCACTTCCGCGTGGTCACCCTGCCGCGGGTCGACGACCTGGAGCAGGCCATTGGCCGTATCGGAAATTTCCTGAAGACCTACCGGCAATAGCCTACAGTCATACCTGTGTCTGAAAAGTCGCAGGTATCGACGCCTCCCCTTTCGCTTTTTCCTACCCGCGGCTCTGGACCGCGGGTTGGATTGGCGTGCCTGCCTGTCTGGTGCGTACACAGTTTGAAATAGTCGCCCGGTTGAATCGCCAAGGCGCGCACCTTATATACCCGCATACGCTACATATCTATCCGTCAGGAGAACGTAACAACCATGATGCGCATTTTGCTGTTTGTGGCCACCAACCTTGCGGTCGTGCTGGTTGCCAGCATCACCCTGAGCCTGTTCGGCTTCAACGGGTTCATGGCGGCAAACGGGGTTGACCTCAAGCTCGACTCGTTGCTGGTGTTCTGTGCCGTCTTCGGCTTCGCCGGCTCGCTGATCTCGCTGTTCATTTCCAAATGGATGGCGAAGATGAGCACCGGCACCCAGATCATCAGCCAGCCGCGCACCCGTCACGAGCAATGGCTGCTGCAGACCGTCGAGGAGCTGTCCCGCGAGGCTGGCATCAAGATGCCGGAAGTGGGCATCTTCCCGGCCTACGAGGCCAACGCCTTCGCCACCGGCTGGAACCGCAACGACGCGCTGGTCGCGGTGAGCCAGGGCCTGCTGGAGCGCTTCTCCCCCGATGAAGTGCGTGCCGTGCTGGCTCACGAGATCGGCCACGTCGCCAACGGCGACATGGTCACTATGGCGCTGGTGCAGGGCGTGGTGAACACCTTCGTGATGTTCTTCGCGCGGATCATCGGCAACTTCGTCGACAAGGTGATCTTCAAGAACGAGGAAGGCCAGGGCATCGCCTACTACGTGGCGACCATCGTCGCCGAGCTGATCCTGGGCATCCTCGCCAGCATCATCGTCATGTGGTTCTCGCGCAAGCGCGAGTACCGTGCCGACGAAGCCGGTGCCCGCCTGGCCGGCACCGGGGCGATGATCAGCGCGCTGCAGCGCCTGCGTTCGGAACAGGGCGTGCCGGTGCACATGCCGAGCACCCTCAACGCCTTCGGCATCAACGGCGGCCTGAAGCAGGGCCTGGCCGGCCTGCTGATGAGCCACCCGCCGCTGGAAGAGCGTATCGAAGCGCTGCGTAACCGCGGCTAAGCGATACCAGCATGAAAAAGCCCGCTTCGGCGGGCTTTTTCATGCTCAAGACGACAGGGATAAGGTATAGACCCGCTCCAGCAGGCTGCTGACACCCGCCTGCACGAACTTCCAGCTCTCGCCAAGGATGTCCTCCTCGACTTCCACCCTCACCTCCCAGCGCCCGGCAAACAACGCCTGCACCTCGTCATCCGGCACCGCGAACGGCGGGCCATCCAGCTGCGCCTGGTCGTAATCCATGGTCACCAGCAGGCCTCGGCAGCCCTGCGGCAGGATCCCGCTGAGCAGCGCCGCATAGCGCTGGCGCATCTCCGGCGGCAGGGCGATCAACGCCGCGCGGTCGTACAGCCCCACGCAATCAGCCACGTCCCCAGCGCTCAACTGGAAGACATCGCCACACCAGATTTCCACGCCCTCACTGCGATAGCAGGTGAACGCACCGTGCTGGAAGCGCTCCGGTTGCAACTGCTGCTCGGTGAAAAAGTCCTCCACCGCCCGCTGCGACAGCTCCACCCCCAACACCCGCAACCCCTGCCCCGCCAGCCAGGCCAGGTCCAGGCTCTTGCCGCAGAGCGGCACCAGCACCCGACTGCCAGGTGCGATCCCCAGCGCCGGCCAGTAGCGAGCCAGGTACGGATTGACCCGGTCCTGATGGAAACCGATCTGATTGCGCTCCCAGCGCTTGTGCCAAAAATCCGCTTGCATACCGACCTCGAAAATTTCGATCAAATACTGCGAAAACTTATATTGGAATTAGATCAATGATCTGCCTGAAGATGGTGGCCATCATACCCCTTCAGGACTTTCGCGATGCTCCCCAGCCTGTTCATCTCTCACGGATCGCCGATGCTGGCCCTTGAACCAGGAGACAGCGGTCCGGCCCTGGCCCGCCTGGCCGCCAGCCTGCCGCTCCCGAAAGCCATAGTCGTGGTGTCGGCGCACTGGGAAAGCCATGACCTGTGGGTGGCCAGCTCGCCACGCCCGGCCACCTGGCACGACTTCGGCGGCTTCCCGCCGGCGCTGTTCGCCGTGCAGTACCCGGCACCCGGCGAGCCGGAACTGGCCGAGCGGATCGCCGGCATCCTCAACGACGCAGGCATGCGCACCGGCCTGGACCCGAAACGCCCGTTCGACCATGGCGCCTGGGTGCCGCTGTCGCTGATGTATCCACAGGCAGATATCCCGGTGGTGCAGGTTTCCCTGCCCAGCCTGCTCGGTCCGGCGTTCCAGGAGCGGGTCGGGCGCGCCCTGGCGGTGCTGCGCGGGGAAGGCATCCTGCTGATCGGCTCGGGCAGCATCACCCACAACCTGGGTGAGCTGGACTGGCGAGCGACCGGCGATGACGCCGCGCCGTGGGCCCTGGCGTTCCGTGACTGGGTGGTGGAGAAGCTGACGGCCAACGATAGCGCCGCCCTGCTCGACTATCGCCGGCAGGCGCCGTTTGCGGTGCGCAATCATCCGAGTGACGAGCACCTGTTGCCGCTGTATTTCGCCCGGGGGGCGGGGGATCGGTTCGGTATAGAGCACCAGGGGTTTACCCTCGGAGCCCTGGGAATGGATATCTACCGCTTCGATTGAGCTCCGAACAGGCAAAAAAAATCCCCGAACCAGTCGGGGATTTTTTTCATCACTCGCGGATCAGTCTTCGCGATAACGGCGCAGCTTCAATTGCTTGCCGGCAACGCGGGTGTCCTTGAGCTTGGTCAGCAGACGGTCCAGACCCTCTTCCGGCAGCTCGACCAGGCTGAAGCTGTCACGGACCTGGATACGGCCGATGGCTTCGCGGGCCAGGCCGCCTTCGTTGAGGATGGCACCCAGCAGGTTCTTCGCCGCGATACCGTCACGCGCGCCCAGCGCGGTACGGCAACGGGCACGACCTTCGCCCAGCGGCATCGGCGCGCGACGCTCACGCTCGCCACCGCTGCGCTCGGAACGCTCACCGGTGCGCTCGCGCGGGGTGTAGGTCGGAACCAGCGGCTGCTCTTTCTCGACGGCTTCCAGGGTCAGGGCCTGACCGTTGGTGGCCTTGCGCAGCAGGGCTGCGGCCAGGGCACGCGGGCTGCAACCGATGTCGGCGGTCAGGCGGTCCAGCAGGTCGCCATGGCTCGCTTCGGCGTCGGCAACCAGCGGCGCGAGGCTGTTGGTCAGCTTCTTGATGCGGGCATCGAGCACAGCCTGGGCGTTCGGCAGGCGAACTTCGGCGACTTTCTGCCCGGTAACACGCTCGATCACCTGCAGCATGCGGCGCTCGCGCGGGGTGACCAGCAGCAGCGCACGACCTTCGCGACCGGCACGGCCGGTACGGCCGATACGGTGAACGTAGGACTCCGGATCGTACGGCATGTCGACGTTGAACACGTGGGTGATGCGCGGTACGTCCAGGCCACGGGCAGCGACGTCGGTAGCGACGACGATGTCCAGGCGACCGTCCTTGAGCGAGTCGATCACGCGCTCACGCTGGTTCTGGGCGATGTCGCCGTTCAGCGCAGCGGCCTTGTAGCCCTTGGCTTCCAGGGCGCTGGCCAGGTCCAGGGTGGCCTGCTTGGTACGCACGAAGGCGATCAGCGCGTCGAATTCCTCGACTTCCAGCAGACGCAGGACAGCGGAAACCTTCTGGTCGGCGTGGACCATCAGGTGCGCCTGCTCGATGGCGGTCACGGTCTGGGTCTTGCTCTGGATCTTGACGTGCTTCGGCTCGCGCAGGTGGCGCTCGGCGATGGCACGGATCGAAGCAGGCAGGGTAGCCGAGAACAGTACGGTCTGACGGCTTTCCGGCATGGCCTTGAAGATCACTTCGAGGTCATCCATGAAGCCCAGCTTGAGCATTTCGTCGGCTTCGTCGAGCACCAGGTGGTTGACGGTAGCCAGGACTTTCTCGTCGCGACGCAGGTGGTCGCACAGACGGCCAGGGGTAGCGACGACGATTTGCGCGCCGTTGCGGATGGCTTTCAGTTGTGGGCCCATCGGGGCACCACCGTATACGGCCACCACGGTTACGCCCGGCATCTGCTTGGCGTAGGTTTCGAATGCGGTGGCTACTTGCAGCGCCAACTCACGGGTTGGCGCCAGGATCAGGGCTTGCGGCTCGCGCTTGCTCGGGTCGATGCGGTTCAGGATGGGCAGGGCGAAGGCGGCGGTTTTACCGGTACCGGTCTGCGCCTGACCGATCATGTCATGACCGGCGAGAATGATCGGGATCGATTGTTGCTGAATGGCGGACGGCTCTTCGTAGCCGGTAGCCAGAACGGCAGCAACAATACTTGGATGAAGATCGAGAGCGGCGAAGCCGCCGGTTTCCTGGGTCATGGGTCTGCCTCTAAGTGCATCCGCAAAGACCCATGCTCCAAAGCTGCGCATGCCTTGTAAGACCCGAAGGTCACCCTGGCAGCTTTGTCGGCGGGGATTTGCGAAAACGATTGAAGATAAAAAGAACGTCTAAGAAGAGTCCGCGATGCGGACGCGCAGCCGAAGCTGGCTTCGGGGATTTGCACTACCTAAACGAGGTCCGTTGAAAGACCGGCGCGCATCATACCTGAATTCGCGCTTTCCGTGAGAGGTTTTTTTCGGAAAACGACGACCGCAAGCCTTGGAACGACAAGCCTGTCGATCTCCAAGGCCCCTGTGATGCCTGGCACGGGGGCTGACTGGCTGAAACGATTTACTCAGGATGCCGGACGAATCACCTCGATCAACGGGTTGAGGGAGTAGCCGAGACGCGGTGCCAGGGCCTCGGCGCGGGCGCGCAGCCCGGCCTCGTCGAGGGTCTGGTCGAGGTCGGCGGGCACCAGCAGGATGACGTTGCCCTCCTTCACCGGCAGTTCCCAGTAATGCCGCGAGTACAGCCCGCGCAACAGCGCGGCACCGAGGGGGCGACCATCATCGCCGGCCCATTGGTTGATCACCAGCCAGCCACCGGGATTGAGGCGCTGCTGGCAGCTTTCCAGGAAGCCCCAGGCCAGGTGGCCGACGCCAGGGCCGTGATCGGTGTACAGGTCGACGAAGATCAGGTCCGCAGGCTCTGCCGTGGGCAGCAGCTCCAGGGCGTCGCCGACGCGGATATAGAGGCGCGGATCGTCGTCCAGGCCAAGGTACTCGATGGCCAGGCGTGGCACGTCGGGGCGCAACTCGATGGCCTCGACATCCTCCAGTGGCAGGAACTTCAGGCAGGCCTGGGTCAGGGTGCCGGCCCCCAGGCCGAGGAACAGCGCGCTCTCCGGCTGCTCGTGGCACAGCGCACCGACCAGCATGGCGCGGGTGTAGTCATACTCCAGCCAGCTCGGGTCGGCGGTGAACACGCAGCTCTGCTCGATCGCCTCGCCGAATTCGAGAAAGCGATAGTCCTCGACCTCGTACACGCTGATGGTGCCGAACTGGTCGTGCACCTGCGCCAGCAGCCGCTCTTCCCGCTCTGTCATGCTGTCTCCCGCCAACCCGGCCTGCCCACGCAAAAGGCGGCATTGTCCGTCAATGCGGGCAGTGCAACAAGGCGTGTGGCTGGTGATAGCATGGCGGGCATGCCTTTTCGTCCTTCTCAGACATGTCGAGTCCACAATGAGCCAACCCTGGAGTCCCGCTAGCTGGCGCGCCCTGCCGATCCAGCAACAGCCGATCTACCCCGACGCCGCGCACCTGCTGAAGGTCGAGCAGACCCTCGCCAGTTATCCACCGCTGGTCTTCGCTGGCGAGGCGCGCGAACTGCGCCGGCAGTTCGCCGAAGTGACCCAGGGTCGTGCCTTCCTGCTGCAGGGCGGGGATTGCGCGGAAAGCTTCGCCGAGTTCTCGGCGGCGAAGATCCGCGACACCTTCAAGGTGCTGCTGCAGATGGCCATTGTCATGACCTTCGCCGCCGGCTGCCCGGTGGTCAAGGTCGGGCGCATGGCCGGGCAGTTCGCCAAGCCGCGCTCGTCCGGTGACGAAACCATCGACGGCGTCACCCTGCCCGCCTACCGCGGCGACATCGTCAACGGCATCGGCTTCGACGAGAAAAGCCGCGTGCCGGACCCGGAGCGCCTGCTGCAGTCCTACCACCAGGCCACCGCCACCCTGAACCTGCTGCGCGCCTTCGCCCAAGGCGGCTTCGCCGACCTGCACCAGGTGCACAAGTGGAACCTGGACTTCATCGCCAACTCGGCCCTGGCCGAGAAATACAGCCAGCTGGCCGACCGCATCGACGAAACCCTGTCCTTCATGCGCGCCTGCGGCCTGGATACCGCGCCGCAACTGCGCGAGACCAGCTTCTTCACCGCCCACGAAGCGCTGCTGCTCAACTATGAAGAAGCCTTCGTGCGCCAGGACAGCCTCACCGGCGACTGGTTCGACTGCTCGGCGCACATGCTGTGGATCGGCGATCGCACCCGTCAGCTGGACGGCGCCCATGTCGAGTTCCTGCGCGGGGTGAACAACCCGATCGGGGTCAAGGTGGGCCCGAGCATGAATACCGAGGACCTGATCCGCCTGATCGACATCCTCAACCCGGCCAACGATCCCGGCCGCCTCAACCTGATCGTGCGCATGGGTGCGGACAAGGTCGGCGACCACCTGCCCAACCTGATCCGCAGCGTCGAGCGTGAGGGGCGCCAGGTGCTGTGGAGCTCGGACCCGATGCACGGCAACACGATCAAGGCCAGCAGCGGCTACAAGACCCGGGATTTCGCGCAGATCCTCAGCGAGGTGAAGCAGTTCTTCCAGGTGCACCAGGCCGAGGGCACCCATGCTGGCGGCATCCATATCGAGATGACCGGGCAGAACGTCACCGAATGCATTGGCGGCGCGCGGCCGATCACCGAGGACGGGCTGTCCGACCGTTATCACACCCACTGCGACCCGCGGATGAATGCCGACCAGTCGCTGGAGCTGGCTTTCCTGATTGCCGAGACGCTCAAGCAGGTCCGTCGCTGATCGAAAACCTGACGCGCTCCCTGTGGGAGCGCGTCGGTTTCAGACCTTGAAAGCCAGCATCAGCGCGCAGACCACCAGGAACCCGCAGAACAACGAGCGCAGTACCTTTTCCGGCATGGCATGGGCCAGCTTCACCCCCCAACTGATGCTCATCAGCCCGCCCACGGCCAGGGGAATACCCATCATCCAGTCGACATGCTGGTGCACCGCATAGGTCAGCAGCGTCACCGACGTACTGGGCAAGGCCAGGGCCAGCGACAGGCCTTGGGCAACCACCTGGGTCGTACCGAACACGCTGGTCAGCACCGGCGTGGCAACCACCGCGCCGCCCACCCCGAACAACCCGCCCATGACCCCGGCAAAACTGCCCAGTACCCCAAGCCACGGCCACGGATGGCGCAACTCGCCCGACGGCGGCGTGCTGCGCAGGAACATGCGCACCAGGTTCCAGGCCGCCAAAGCGATCAGGAAGCCGATGAAACCGATACGCATGTTCTGCGCATCGAGGCCCACCGCCCAGATCGAACCCAGCCAGGCAAACAGGAAGCTGGCACCCGCCAGCGGCAGCGCATAACGCAATTCGATGCGGTTGCGCTGGTGATAGCGCCACAGTGCCAGCATCACGTTCGGCACCACCATCACCAACGCCGTGCCCTGGGCCAGTTGCTGGTCCAGGCCGAACAGCACGCCCAAGGCCGGAATCGCGATCAGGCCGCCACCGATGCCGAACAAGCCACCCACCGTGCCCAGGGCTGCGCCCAGGACCATATACATCAACCACTCGATCATGCCGGCCTCGTCAATCAAACCAATCGCGGCATGCTACCGACGCCGGGCTAGCAGGGAAACGCATAGCAACGCACAATGGCTTTGCCTATTTCGCACAAGCGAGTGTTTGATGAATCCCGATGCCCTGACCGAACAGCTCGGCCTGTTTCTCGATGTGCTGGAGACCGCGAGCTTTTCTGCCGCCTCCCGACGTCATCCGCTGACGCCTTCGGCGGTGGCGCGACGCATCGACAACCTGGAAAACGCCGTGGGCAGCCGCCTGTTCGTGCGCAGCACCCACGCCGTTCGCCCGACCCAGGCCGGCTTGGCCTTCGCCGAGCGGGCCCGGCGCATCGTCGAGGAACTGCGCCTGGCCCGGGCCGAAGCGGTGTCCCTGAGCTGCGCCCCGGAAGGCCTGATCCGCATGGATGCGCCGGCGGCCTTCGGACGCCGCCACCTGGCCCCGGCGATTGCCGACTTCCTCGTCGCCTACCCCGGCCTCGACGTGCAACTGCGCCTGATCGACAGCTTCGTCGACCTGCACGGCGCCCATCTCGGCGAAGTGGACCTGGTGCTGCGCGCCGGCCCGCTGGCCGACACCCGGCTGGTGGCGACGTCGCTGGCCTACATGGTGCGCATCGCCTGCGCCAGCCCGGCCTACCTGCGCCAGCGCGGCGTCCCGGCCAGCCCCGCGGAACTGCCGGACCACGATGGCCTGGACTGGGACGGACTGGCGCCACCCTTCGCCTGGCGTTTCGAAGTGGACGGCCAGATGCGCGTGTTCCGCCCTTCACGGATGCGCATGACCGCCAACAATGCCGAGACCCTGCTGTTCGGCGCCCTCGCCGGCCTCGGCATCGCGCACCTGCCGACCTGGCTGATCAGCGAGTACCTGCTGCGCGGCGAACTGCTGCCGCTGTTCTGCGAAAACGGCCTGCCGCCGACGGAAACCACCGGCATCTATGCACTGCGTCTTGAACATGAAACGAACTCTCGGAGCCGTTTGCTGCTCGAATTCCTCAAGAGCCGATTCAGTCCGGTGCCACCCTGGGATCTGGCACTACAGAGCGAATTGAGCTGGAGATAGCGCTAAATACTTGCGTGCTAAACTTCAAAGGTCCGAGATAAAAAAGGATTTGCATGAACGCTGACACCGAAGCCCCAGGCAACTGCGACGAGTTGCTGCTCGACAACCAGGTGTGCTTTGCCCTGCATTCCACCTCGTTGTTGATGACCAAGGTCTACAAGCCCCTGCTGCAAGCGCTGGGCCTGACTTATCCACAGTACCTGGCGATGCTCGTGCTGTGGGAACAGGACGCCCTGACCGTCGGCGAGATCAGCCAGCGCCTGCTCACCGATCCGGGGTCGCTCACGCCCCTGCTCAAGCGCCTGGAGGCCGAGGGCTTGCTCAAGCGCACCCGCAGCCGTGAAGACGAGCGCGTGGTGATCGTCGACCTCACCGACGCCGGTCGCGCATTGCAACAGCAGGCGCGCAAGGTACCGCACTGCATTCTCGGCGCCAGCGGCCAGTCGTTGGAACGTCTGCAGCACCTGCAGGCGCAATTGCTGGAGCTGCGCAATCAACTGCAAAAAAACCTGTAACGGCTCTGCAACGGGGTTTTCGGCACAATAGCCGACCCCGTCGCCCTACCGCCGGGGAAAAATTTCAGAAATTTATCTTGCGCACTAAATAATTGAGCGCTAACTTTATCCCCGTACCCAGACAGCGCCAACGGCGCACACCGCTCACGAGCTTCGAGGAAATCCCCATGAAAACGCTCTACACCGCAACCGTAACCTCCACTGGTGGCCGCGATGGCCGTGCCGTTTCCGCCGACGGTATCCTCGACGTGAAACTGGCCACCCCGAAAGAACTCGGCGGTGCTGGCGGCGCGGCGACCAACCCGGAGCAACTGTTCGCCGCCGGCTACTCGGCCTGCTTCATCGGCGCCCTGAAATTCGTCGCTGGCCAGAGCAAGCGCCAATTGCCTGCCGACACCGCGATCACTGCCGAAGTCGGCATCGGCCAGATCGAAGGCGGCTTCGGTCTCGACATCGACCTGCGCATCAGCCTCCCGGGTCTTGAGCAGGCCGACGCCCAGGCCCTGGTGGACGCGGCACACAAGGTCTGCCCGTACTCCAACGCCACCCGCGGCAACGTCGACGTTCGCCTGCACGTCAGCGTCTGAAGGCAGTTGCAAGTTTCAAGCTGCAAGCCGCAAGAGAAAGCGATACGCAGTGCCCCTGCTTTTTCTTGTAGCTTGTCGCTTGCAACTTGAAGCTCAAAAACGAAAAAACCCGGCCAAGGCCGGGTTTTTTCGTGTCGGGCAAGAAGTCTTACTTCTTGCTACGACCCTTGAAGCTGTTGTCGCGAGTGTCGATGTCGATCCACTCGTCGATCTGGATGAAGTCGGCAACCTGGATCTCGGTACCGTTCTTCAGCTTGGCAGGCTTCATGACCTTGCCGGAGGTGTCGCCACGAGCAGCGTTCTCGGTGTAGACGACCTGACGGCTGATGGTGGTCGGCAGCTCTACGGAAACCAGGCGGCCTTCGAAGAAGACGGCTTCGCAGATGTCTTCCATGCCTTCTTCGATGTACGGCAGAACGGCGTCGATGTCTTCGGCGTTCAGTTCGTACATGGTGTAGTCGGAGGTGTCCATGAAGGTGTACGAGTCACCGCTGATGAACGACAGGGTCGCTTCTTTGCGATCCAGGATCACGTCGTCCAGCTTGTCGTCCGCACCGTATACGGTTTCGGTCTTGTAGCCGGTCAGCAGGTTCTTCAGCTTGGTCTTCATGATCGCGCTGTTACGGCCCGATTTGGTGAACTCAGCTTTCTGAACCAGCCACGGGTCGTTGTCGATCCGCAGTACGGTACCGGGTTTCAGCTCTTTACCAGTTTTCATTACGAAGTATCCGAATCTGGATGGATTTATAAAAATCGAGGCCGCGTATCATATCCAATTTCGGTAAAACTGTACCAGCGCCTTGGCAAGGTCCGGCCGAGCGGCCTGTTCCGCGCACCAGCGACGGGCATGCACGGCCAGCTCGTCCCAGTGCGGCAGCAGCTGTTTCCACGCCTCGCCCATGTCGCGGTCCATGTTCCAGGCCCGCCACAACTCCACCAGGGCCGCGCCTGCGGCAGGCGCCAGTCCCTCGGTGTAGAGGTCGAGAAAGGCTTCGAGTTTTTCCCAGTGGGCGTATTCCTCCTGCACGTAGATGTGCCAGAGCAGCGGCTGGCCCGCCCACTGCGCACGGACGAAGGAATCCTCGCCGCGTACCGCGTTGAAATCGCAGCTCCACAGCAGCCGGTCGTAATCGTCCTGGCGGACGAACGGCAGGACCTGCACGGTCAGCGCCCCACGCCGATACACCCCGCCGACACCGGCGTCCTCCTCTCCCAGCCAGGCCCGGACATCGCCGAGAATCCGTCCCTCCGGCACCAGCAGGTGGTTGGGCCGGGCGTCCTCGGCCAGGGCGTCCAGCCAGCTGGCCAGGCCGGTGTTCTCGTAGGCGAACAGCGACAGCAGGCGCGCGCCGGGCTGCGGGTCGACGCCCAGGCCCTGCAGGAACGCCGCCCGGTCGAAAGCATCGCGCCGTGCCAGAAGATCGGCTTCGCGCAGCAGCCCACCGGTGCGCGGGGTGAAGCCGGGGAAGAAAAACACCTTGCGCAGCCCATTGGCCTGGGGTGACGGCAAGCCATGGCAACCCTCGACCCAGCCCTCGGCGCTGAGGTATTCGAGGTTCAGCCAAAGCGCCGGGGCTGGCCGTTGGGCCATGGCATCGATGTAGGCTGCAGGCAGCTGGCAACCGAAAGCACCGATCACCACGTCGGCGACTGCAACCGGCGCCCAGTCGGCGTCCCAGCGGCACACCTCGACGCCCGCCTGGACCTGGCACGGTGCCTGTGGGTCCGCCTCCGGGCAGATCCGCGCAAACGCCTGCAACTCGTCCACCCACAGGCGCACGGCCAGGCCGTGTTCGGCCACCAGTTGCCGGGCCAGGCGCCAGGTCACCCCGATATCGCCGTAGTTATCCACAACGCGGCAGAAAATATCCCAGGTGGTTTTCATACAGGCACCCCTTGCGCCGCTCTTGAATAAATGCCGATTGTCCGGGTTATCGCCTGCCGACAAAAGTGCCGGCTGCGATCCGTCGTGCGACAATCCCGTCCCTGTCCTGGCCAGGAGGTTGCCATGTCCTACCGAGCGCGTCGTCGCGAACTGAAGGTGTCCCCGAAAATGCTGCCGTTGATCGTCGGCGTCGCCCTGGGCCTGTGGCTCGGCTTCGTCGCCATCGGCCTGACCTTGTGGGGGGCCTGGCAACTGCTGCCGCAGGTGCGCGAACCGGTGACCGCGGCCCTCAGCCAGCCGCTCGTGCCCCCGCCTGCCCCGACAACCCCGCGCCAGCCGCCGGCGGCCCGGATGCCGGGTGCATCCGAACAGTCGCCCGAGCAGAATCACATGTTCGAGCAATACCAGCAGGCGCTGCAGACCCAGCAGATCCAGGACGCGGAAGACCGTGCCGAGGAAAACCTGCGCAACCTGTCCAGCCCGCGCTGCCAGTTCTGGCTGCAGCAGAACCGCACCGCACCGACCGAGAAAAGCCGGGCCAATGTCCTTGAATTCTGCCGTTGAAATGAACAAGACCGAATTGCTGCAGGCCATCATCGAACGCCTGGGGGTGGACCTGGACATCCTCCAGCGCGCCGCGCAGACCGCCTATGAGACAGCCACGGCGGAAGAGAACATCGCCGAGAACAAGTACGACACCCTGAGCCTGGAAGCGTCCTACCTGGCGACAGGCCAGGCCCGACGCATGGAGGAGATCCGTCAGGCACGGGCGGCGTACCTGCAACTGAACCTGCGGGATTTCGATCCGGGAGTGGGGGTTCAGGTGAGCAACCTGGTATTGCTGGAGGATGAAGCGGGGAACCGGCAGCGGGTGTTCATCGGGCCGGAAGCGGCCGGGCTGAAGATTGGCGAAGGGGCCGGACTGGTGACGGTGATTACCCCGCGCTCGCCCTTGGGGCAGCAGTTGCTGGGCAAGGCCGAGGGAGATGAGGTGGACCTGGGTGGCGGGCGGCAGGTGCTTGAGATCCTGTCCATCGAGTAGGCGCGTGGCTTGCCCGCAAAGGGCCGCAAAGCGGCCCCAACCCTGCTCATCGCTGGCTTGCCAGCGCATCGAACTGCCGGTCCAGCCCCTGCTCCCTGAACCGCTCCATCACGAAATCCACGAACACCCGGGTCTTCCCCGGCAACAGCTTGTGCTGCGCGTAGTACAGCGAAATGTTCCCGTCATCCACATACCAGTCCGGCAACACCCGCGACAGGCTCCCCCGCTGCAGATAAGGCACGGCAAACGGCATGCTCACCAGCGCCACGCCCAGCCCCTGCTCCGCCGCCGCGCAGGCAGCCTCGGAGTCGGTCATGGTCATGCGCTGGCGCAAGGCCAGGGGCCGCTGCTCCCCGGCCCGGCTGGTCAGCGGCCAGGAACGCACCCGCCCGGTCTGCGGTGAGCGAATCAGGATCCCGTCCGCCTTGGCCAGGTCCTCCGGCTGCTGCGGCACGCCGCACCCCTCAAGGTAACCAGGCGAGGCCACCAGCACCCGGTGCGCCGGTGCCAGCTTGCGTGCCACCACCCCGGGCGGCAGGTCGAAACCTCCGCCGATGGCCGCATCGAATCCTTGGGCAATCAGGTCGACCTGACGGTTATCGAAATGCCAGTCCGGCGTGATCGCCGGAAAACGCCGCAGGAACTCGCCCAGCAGCGGCAGGATATAAAGACGACCGAACACCGTGCCCATGCTCACCTTCAGCGTCCCGGCCGGCTGCCCTTCGATACTGGCGATATTGGCCACGGCATGCTGGATGGTCTGGAAGCTGTCGCGCACCTCGGTCAGGAAGCACTGTCCCGCCTCCGTCAGGGTCAGGCTGCGGGTGCTGCGCTGGAACAGGCGCACGCCCAGCCGCGCTTCCAGGCCGGCGACATTCTTGCCCACCGCTGCCGGGGTGAGGCTCAGGCGCCGGGCCGCCTCGGCGAAGCTGCCGACTTCGGCGCTGCGTAAAAAGCACTCTATGCTGCTGAAGGTTTCCATGAGGGATTCCAAACCAATGGTTTATTCAGACTATAGCGATTAGTGGATTATCAGGAAGCAATCGTCGCTCGATACTGGGCCCCATCCACAAGGCACCCGCCTTGTCCTTTCAGGAGCATCAGCAATGTCAAATCAACAGAACCTCAGCGGCAAAGTGGCACTGGTCCAGGGCGGCTCGCGCGGTATCGGCGCAGCCATCGTCAAGCGCCTGGCCGAACAAGGCGCCGCCGTCGCCTTCACCTACGTCAGCTCGCAGGCCGGCGCCGAACAGCTGCAGAACGAAATTCGCCAGAACGGCGGCAAGGCCCTGGCCGTCAAGGCCGACAGCGCCGACGCCACAGCAGTACAGAAAGCCGTCGATCTGACGGTGGAGGAGTTCGGCGGCCTGGATATCCTGGTGAACAACGCCGGCGTACTGGCCATCGGCGACATCGCCGAATTCAGCCTGGACGACTTCGACCGCACCGTGGCGGTCAACGTGCGCAGCGTCTTCGTCGCCACCCAGGCCGCCGTGCGCCACATGGGCCAGGGCGGACGCATCATCAACATCGGCAGCACCAACGCCGAGCGCATGCCCTTCGCCGGCGGCGCCACCTACGCCATGAGCAAATCGGCACTGGTGGGCCTGACCCGTGGCCTGGCCCGCGACCTCGGCCCGCGCGGCATCACCATCAACAACGTGCAACCCGGCCCGGTGGACACCGACATGAACCCGGCCAACAGCGATTTCGCCGAGAGCCTGATGGGACTGATGGCAGTCGGCCGCTACGGTCACGTCGAGGAAATCGCCAGCTTCGTCGCCTACCTGGCGGGCCCGGAAGCCGCCTACATCACCGGCGCCAGCCTGACCATCGACGGTGGCTTCGCCGCCTGATGGCCTACCGCGCCGCCAGCTGTTTCTCCAGTAACTGGATGAAAGCACTGGCGGCCGGCGTCGGCTTTTTCGACCAGATGGCATACAGGTGCCGAACCGGCGCATCACTCACCGGCAGCACCGCAACCCGCTCGAAACCGGTAGCGATTCGCTCCGCCACCAGGCCAAGGGCCAGGCCGCGCTGGACGAACTTCTCGATCAGCCGGGTGGTACCCACCTCGAACTGCACCCGATGACGCAAGCCGGCGGCGGCGAAGGCCTCGTCGGTCTGGCGCCGGGCGCCGGTGCCGGCCTGGAAATCCACCAGGGGCTGCTCTTCCAGGTCCGCCAGGGACAAGCGCTTGTGGATAACCAGGGGATGCGCCGGCGGCAACACGGCCATCAGTTCTTCCTTGGCCAGCAGGCGCCATTCGACACCGTCCAGCGATTCACCCGGCCAGACGCCGATGAACGCCACGTCCAGGCGCCGCTCGCGCACATCGCCGATCATCGCTTCGCTCTTGCCCTGCAACCAGCGGATATCCACCTGCGGGTACTGATGGTGGAAGCCGGCCAGCAGGTCGACCAGGTCCAGTTCCGTCAGCGAACTGATCTCGCCAATGGACAGCCGCCCGCGCAACTCGCCACAGGCCGCCGCCACTTCATCGGCAATGCGCCGCGCCGCCTCCAGCGCGGTACGCGCGCTGGGCACGAAGGCCTCCCCCGCCGCCGTCAGGCGCACCCAGCGTGAACTGCGCTCGAACAACGGCACTCCAAGCTGTTCTTCCAGGCGGGCAATCTGATGGCTGAGGGCCGACTGCACCACATGGCAACGCTCGGCAGCACGGGTGAAGCTGCCGGTTTCGGCCACGGCCAGGGCGTACTCGATCTGTTTCAGGTTCATTGATCCATCTGTTTCAGAGATTGATTGGATGAAAACGATGCGTTGGCGTCATCCTAGCGCTTTTCCCATACTGCCCGCCTCACCCCACTGAATGGAGACGGCCATGACCGCCACGCCTCCCCTGAGCCGCGCCCTGATCCTGCTGATGGCCACCGCCGTCGGCCTGGCGGTGGCCAGCAACTACTATGCGCAACCGCTGCTGCACAGCATCGCCGAGCACTTCGGCCTGAGCACCGCCAGCGCCGGCGGAATCGTCATCGCCGCGCAACTGAGCTACGGCGCCGGGCTATTGTTGTTGGCGCCGCTGGGCGACCTGTTCGAACAACGCCGGCTGATCGTCAGCATGATTTCCATCGCCACCCTCGGCCTGTTGATAAGTGCCTTCGCCCCCAGCCTGCCGTGGCTGTTGCTGGGCACCACGCTGACCGGGCTGTTCTCGGTGGTGGCCCAGGTGCTGGTGCCGATGGCCGCCGGACTCAGCGATCCCGCCGAACGCGGGCGGGTGGTCGGCACGCTGATGGGCGGGCTGCTGCTGGGCATCCTGCTGGCCCGTACCGCCGCCGGCTTCATGGCCAGCCTTGGCGACTGGCGCAGCATCTACCTGCTCGCCGCCGGCCTGATGGCCCTCAGCGCCCTGGCCCTGTGGCGTGCCTTGCCACAGCGGCGGCAACATGCCGGGCTGGCCTATCCGGCGCTGATCGGTTCGGTGTTCCGTCTGTTCGCCGAAGAGCCGGTGCTGCGCCTGCGCTCGTTGCTCGGGGCATTTTCCTTCTGCCTGTTCGCCTTGTTCTGGACGCCGCTGGCGTTCCTGCTGAAGGCCGAGCCCTACAACTATTCCGACGGCGTGATCGGCCTGTTCGGCCTCGCCGGTGCCGCCGGTGCGCTGGCGGCCAACTGGGGCGGGCGCCTGGCCGACCGCGGCAAGGGCGCCCAGGGCACCACCTTCGGCCTGCTCGCGCTGATGCTGTCGTGGGTCCCCCTGGCCTTTGCCCCGACTTCACTGGCAGCACTGCTGATCGGCGTATTGCTGCTCGACCTGGCGGTGCAACTGGTGCATGTCAGCAACCAGAACGCGGTGATCGCCCTGCGCCCGGAAGCACGCAACCGCCTCAACGCCGGCTACATCACCTGCTACTTCATCGGCGGCGCGACGGGCTCGCTGCTCAGCACCCAGCTGTTCCAGCACTGGGGCTGGAACGCCATCGTCATCGCCGGCCTGGGCCTCGGCGCGGTCGCCCTGCTGACCTGGCGGCTGGCGGGTAGAAAAGTGATGGAAGTCAGAACCGTCTGACAGACGTCCTACCCTCCGTCGCCTGGCGATTGACTTGGGGATATCCGGAGCGCTCATTAGGGATTGGTCAAAAAGCCCTCTCAACCTGGATAACCCCTATGACAAGACTCACCGTTCAGTCCGGCGATTTCTTGCAAGGTGAAGGCGAGTACCGCAATGGATCGCTCACACTCAAGACCGCCACCAGCCCCTCGCCGGGCGAAAGGATCGCGCTCTCCCGCATCAAGGACATGAAAGTCGCCAACCAGGAAACCAGTCGCAACATCAGCAGCGCCCTTGGCTGGGGCGTGGCCGGCTGCCTGATGGCCGGCCCCCTGGGTTTGCTCGCCGGCCTCTGGCTGGGCAGCAAGGACGAGGAAATCACCTTCCTCGCCACCTTCAAGGATGGCCGCAAGCTGTTGGCGGTCACCGATGGCAAGACCTGGTCGAAACTGGATGGCAACTGGCGCAGCCGCACCCAGAAGCAGCCAGCGAAATCCTGATTTCCGGCATCACCCGCTCGTTCCCTCAGATACGAATCTATTGCAATTGGGGCACCGCAACGCGGTCGCCCCTGCTAAGATTGCGCCCGCGCTCCGGCGCCCGCTGGCGCAACGCCAGTAGCCTCTTGCACTTGCGCGCCCTTTTTGCGCCTTCCTGTCGCCGTACCGGGCTTTCAGCTTCGGGGTAGCTGCCGACTCATAACGGCGCGCCCGCTGCGGGCCCTCAAGGAGTTTTGCCGCATGTCCCTGCAACGCCCTCGCCTGCCCCTCAGCCTGCTCACGGTCGGCCTGACCCTGGGCACCCCGCATGCCTTCGCCGAAAGCAGCGTCACCCTTGCCCCGGTCACGGTTTCCGACAGCTGGAGCGATGGCTACCAGCCGCGCCAGGCCCAGGTCGCCGGTTTCACCTCCGCACCGCTGCTGGACACCCCGGCCTCGGTGTCGGTGTTCACCGAACAGTTGCTGCAGGACCGCCAGGTGCGCCTGCTCAGCGAAGTGCTGCAGAGCGACGCTTCGGTGGGCGAGTCCTACGCGCCGATCGGCTACTACGAGAACTTCAATGTGCGCGGCTTCAGCCTCGACGCGGCGCACAGCTACAAGGTCAACGGCCAGACCATCACCGGCGAACAGAACGTGGCGCTGGAGAACAAGCAGCAGGTGGAACTGCTCAAGGGCCTGTCCGGCCTGCAGAGCGGCGTGTCCGAGCCCGGCGGGGTGATCAACTACGTGACCAAGCGCCCGGAAGACGTGCGTTCGGTGACGGTCTCCGGCAGTGCCGAGGGTGAGCGCTATATCGCCACCGACCTCGGCGGCTGGTTCGGCAGCGAGCGTCAGTTCGGCCTGCGCGCCAACCTGGCCCATGAGGACATCCGCAGCTACGTCGACCATGCCGACGGCAAGCGCGACTTCGCCTCCCTGGCCTTCGACTGGCAGATGAGCCCGAATGCCCTGCTGCAACTGGACGTCGAGTACCAGACCCGCGAGCAGTATTCGGTACCGGGCTACCAGTTGCTCGGCGGCACCGCCCTGCCCCATGGCGTCGATCCGAAGGACCGCCTGGCCTGGCAGGACTGGGCGAGGCCGGTGAAGTCGGATTCGCTGAACCTGGGCGGGCGCTTCGAGTATCGCTTCAACGAGGCGTGGACCGGGGCGTTGAGTGCGTCGCGCAGCCGGGTGGTGATCGATGACTACAGTTCGTTTGCGTGGGGGTGCTACTACACCAGCGATTGCCCAGGCCTGGGCAACACCTTCAGCCCCAACGGCGATTACGACATCTATGACTTCCGCAGTCCTGATGACACCCGGCGTACCGATGAAGCACAGGCAACGTTGAACGGACGCTTCGATGCGCTGGGTGTCAGCCATGAACTGACCGTCGGCACCAGCGCGCAGCGCCGTACTCTGGACCAGCGCCCGATGTTCAACGAGATCACCAGCCTGATTTCGGAGCAGCCGAACATCTATCAGGACACCCCCGCTGTCCTGCCATCCGACAAGACGCCCGGCCACACCGAACGCCGTCTCGACAGCCGCCAGTACGGCCTGTTCTTCAACGACCGGATCAGCTTCACCGAGCAGTGGCAAACCGTGATCGGTGCCCGTATGGTGCGCCTGGATGAGGCCGCGTTCGACCAGGACGGCAATTCGCTGCGGCATACCCGCCAGTACGAACTGCTGCCCAATGCCGCACTGATCTACAAGCCGCGTCCGGATATCTCCCTCTACACCAGCTACAGCAAGGGCCTGTCCGCCGGTGGCGCGGCACCATGGTTCGCCGCCAACAACCAGGACATCCTCGCCCCGACCACCTCGCACCAGATCGAACTGGGCATCAAGCGTGACTGGCAGCGCATGAGCTTCAGTGCCGCGCTGTTCCAGTTGCGCCAAGCCTACCAGTACGCGCAGCCGGATGGCGCCGGCGGCTTCACCTATGTGCAGCAGGGCCAACAGAAGAATATCGGCCTGGAGCTTGGCGCCAGCGGCTGGGTGACGTCCGACCTGCAGATCAACGCCAGCGCCGCGGCAACCCGCGCCCGGGTCAAGGACAGCGGCACCGACGCCTACGACGACCACCAGGCCATCAATGTCCCGCGCCTGCGTGCGGCGTTGCAGGCGGACTACAGCATCCCCGGCGTGCCCGGCCTGGCCCTGCTCGGCGGCATGCGCTACAGCGCGAGCAAGTACGCCAACCAGGAAGGGACGGTGGAAGTCGGTGGCTACACCGTGTTCGATGTGGGCAGCCGGTATCGCACGCGGATCGGCGGGTATGACACGGTGCTGCGGCTGACGGTGGATAACGTCTTCGACAAGCGCGACTGGCGGGATGTGGGGGATTACCTGGGGGACAACTATCTGTTCCAGGGCGCGCCGCGGACGGCTCGGGTGTCGGCTTCGGTCAGCTTCTGAGGGTTGCGGGGCTGACACGAACTTTGTGGGATCCGGTAGACCCGATCCCACAAGGTCATCGTCAGCTATGCAGTAGTGTGTTGGGCCAGAATGCAAAAAGCCCCCGGAAACTCATCGTTTCCAGGGGCTTTTCGGTACATCGAAAGTGGCGGTGAAGAAGGGATTCGAACCCTTGATACAGTTTCCTGTATACACACTTTCCAGGCGTGCTCCTTCAACCGCTCGGACACTTCACCGGATCTCTTCAAGCCTTTCAGCCTGTCGAGGCGCGCTAATTTAGTCGAAACCTTTTCACTTGGCAAAGGTTTTTTTCAGAATTTTCAAATATTTATGCCGAAGCCCGGAAAACCCCGGCAGGCCATGGCGTTTTGGCCATTCTGTAGCGTGCTTTGCCCACCTTTGCCACCTCGCGCACGCAGTACAAGGCCGACAGCCCCATCGGTGACCGCCTGGTCAGTCATCGTGCTTTACCTGACCGCAGCGGCTGGGTAACGTCTTGCCACTTCCTCGCCACTTCTCCTATAAGGAATCCCGTCATGAGTGAACTGATTACCTACCACCTCGAAGATGGCATCGCGACCCTGACCCTGAACAACGGCAAGGTCAACGCCATTTCCCCCGACGTGATCGCCGCCTTCAACGCCGCGCTGGACCGCGCCCGCGAAGACCGCGCCGTGGTGATCATCACCGGCCAGCCGGGCATCCTCTCCGGTGGCTACGACCTCAAGGTGATGACCGCCAGCCCGCAGGCCGCCGTGTCGCTGGTCACCGCCGGCTCGACCCTGGCCCGCCGCCTGCTCTCCCACCCCTTCCCGGTGATCGTCGCCTGCCCCGGCCATGCCGTGGCCAAGGGCGCCTTCCTGCTGCTTTCGGTGGATTACCGCATCGGCGTCGAAGGTCCGTTCAGCATCGGCCTGAACGAAGTGCAGATCGGCATGACCATGCACCACGCCGGCATCGAGCTGGCCCGTGACCGCCTGCGCCGCTCGGCCTTCCACCGCTCGGTGATCAACGGCGAGATGTTCGACCCGGCCAGCGCCGTCGATGCCGGCTTCCTCGACAAGGTGGTGCCGACCGAGCAACTGCTGGAAACCGCCCTGGCCGCCGCACGCCAGTTGAAGAAGATCAACATGAACGCGCACAAGAACACCAAGCTCAAGGTACGCCAGGCGCTGCTGGAAACCCTCGACGACGCCATCATCCGCGACCAGGAACACATGGGCTGATCACCCTCTCGCTCCGGCGCCCGCTTCAGGGGGCCGGAGCCCCTCACACCGCGTTTGCCGCCACCGGTGCACATACGTACACTGCCTCGCGTTTTGTCGAGTGAGTCGTACGATGCTCTTTATTCCCCGCATGCTCCTGCTAGGTGTGCATTTCATCCTGGCGAGCCTGATCGGCGTGGTCATCGGCCTGTGCCGCCCCTTCAACCCCGATAACAGCCGACTCTGCGCACGGGTCTACGCCTGGCCGTCGAGCTGGCTGCTGCGCGTGAAGATCGACGCCGAGGTCGGCCCGCTGTTCGACCAGCCGCCCGGCTGCGTGATCATCGCCAACCACCAGTCCAACCACGACCTGTTCGTCCTCGGCCACGTGGTGCCACCGCGCACCGTCTGCGTCGGCAAGAAGAGCCTCGGCTGGATTCCGCTGTTCGGCCAGCTGTTCTGGCTCGGCGGCAACGTGCTGGTAGACCGCGGCAACGCCTACCAGGCCCGCCGCGCCATGCAGGTCACCACCCGCACCCTGCAGGAAAAACACACCTCGATCTGGATCTTCCCGGAAGGCACGCGCAACCCCGGCGAGCAGTTGCACCCGTTCAAGAAAGGCGCGTTTCACATGGCCATCGATGCCGGCGTGCCCATCGTCCCGGTCTGCGTCAGCCGCTATGCCCGGCGCCTCAACCTCAACGGCTGGCGCAAGGTACCCGTGCTGATCCGCTCGCTGCCGCCGATTTCCACCACCGGCATGACCCAGCAGGACATTCCCGCCCTGATGGAACAATGCCGCACGCAGATGCAGGCCTGCATCGACCTCATGGAACGGGAACGCCTGCGCGGCTGAGCAGTTGCCGTTTCGCCGCGGTCAGACCAAGCTGTCTGTCACGTCAACGCGGAGGGTGCGCACAACCATGGGTCGAGTCGTAGCAGCGGCGGTCTACAGCGCCGGCAGGAAGGTCACCAGCATCAGTCTCGACGAGGGCGCGGAATGGGCGAAGAAGCCCGGGCATTTCGTCTGGATCGGCCTCGAAGAGCCCAACGCCCAGGAACTGGCCAACCTGCAGCGGCAGTTCAACCTGCACGAACTGGCCATCGAGGATGCCCTGGAGAAACACAGCCGGCCGAAGCTGGAAACCTTCGGCGACGCGCTGTTCATCGTCACTTATTCACCGGTGCGCCAGGACGGCAAGCTGGAATTCATCGAAACCCATATCTTCGCCGGCAACGGCTACATCATCACCTGCCGCAACGGCCACTCGAAGTCCTACGCCCTGGTGCGCCAGCGCTGCGAGGCGCGTCCCTTGCTGCTTGAGCACGGCGAGGACTTCGTCCTCTACGCACTGCTGGACTTCGTCACCGAGAACTACCAGCCGGTCAGCGAGGCCATCCACGGCGAGATCGAGGAACTGGAACAGAGCGTGCTCTGCGGCTCGCTGGTGGAAGAGGACATCCGCCGCATCCACAACCTGCGCCGCGACATCCTGCGCCTGCGTCGCTACGTGGCGCCGATGGTGGAGATCAGCGAGGAACTGCAGCGCCTGGCCTTCCCCTTCATCGACAAGAACATGCGCCCGTACTTCCGCGATGTGCAGATCCATGTCACGCGGCAGATGGAAGACCTGGCGGGCATCCGCGACCTGGCCAGCCAGACCATCGAGATCGGCATGCTGCTGGAGTCATCGCGGCAGAGCATCGTGCAACGCAAGTTCGCCGCCTGGGCGGCGATCCTCGCGTTCCCCACCGCGGTGGCGGGGATCTACGGCATGAACTTCCAGAACATGCCGGAGTTGAGCTGGCACTACGGCTATTTCGCCGTGCTGGGAGGAATCGCGGTGGGTTGCGCCGCGCTGTATGGCAGCTTCAAGCGTTCGGGGTGGCTTTAGGCTGGGCGACGAAGCGCATCATCCATTCGGCGACGGTCTGGCCCTGATGCGCCACGCCCAGGCTGTCGATGCCCTTGCGGTACACGGCCTCGCCAAGGTTCTCCTGGCGCAGGTCGAGGAGCGCGCGGGAATAGTCGTGGATGAATTCCGGGTGGCCCTGGAAGCACAGCACCTGGTCGCCGATGTGGTAGGCGGCGTTCGGGCAGAAATCACTGGAGGCGATGACCGTGGCGTTTTCCGGTAGTGCGGTGACCTGGTCCTGGTGGCTGATCAGCAGGGTCAGCTCTTCTACCTGCGGACTCATCCACGGCGCACGGGCCGCCATCACGTAGCGGTGGGTGCCGACGCCCCAGCCCTGGGTCGCACGTTCGGCCTTGCCACCCAGCAGCAGGGCCAGCAACTGGTGGCCGAAACACACCCCGAGCAGCTTGTCGCCGCGCTGGTAGCGGTCGAGCAGGAATTCCTTGAGCCTGGCTATCCAGGGATCGTCACCGAACGAATCGGCCTTGCTGCCGGTCACAAGATAGGCATCGAAGACTTCGTCTTCCGGCGGATAGTGCCCGTTCATCACGTTGTAGACGCTGAATTCGGCAGCGATCGGTTGCTGGGTGAACAGTTGCTCGAACATCCGTCCATAGCCCTGATACCGCTCGACCAGCTCGGGTCGCAGGACGTCGGTTTCCAGGATGCAGATGCGTAACGACATAGACTTGGCCCTGAACGACAGTGGTGAAAAAACACCGGTGAAGCCTGCCGCGAATCTTGGCAGCAGGCAAGCATTCCCTCGGACGAACGGTCATTTCCGTTCGATCCGTACGTGTATCCCGCGCAGGTGTCTAGTCAGGCACGTGGTACGCGGATGGCATAAAGCCTCATGAACAAAAGGTCTTTCACGACCAAAGTACAGACGAAAGCGTTCTAAAACAGCGGTAACGTAGCGGCATTCCAGGTTGTATACCCATTAACAGCAGGTCGCGAATACAGATGCCCTCAGAGGCATTGGCGACCACGGGACAAGGACGCCATCCGGCTCTCAGGAATAACAACAAAAAGGCAGACAGCCATGCTCAAACAACACAAGGTACGTCAGGCAGGACTCATTCTGTTCGCCACCACACTGCTGCTGATCCTCCCCAATCTCACGCGCCTGTTCGGGTAAGCGATCGCCGTTCAGTGTCCTTTCACGGCTGGTGTATGCTGCCGACCCTCACTGGTTGGAGACTCCCCCCATGCGCTGTTGCCTCATGCTCCTGCTCGCCCTGCTGAGCCTGCCGGCGCATGCTGCGCAATTGACCCTGGAGCTGGGCGAAGCCAGCCGCCAGTGGGATAGCGAAGCCCTGCTCAAGCACCCGCAGGCCCGGGATATCCGCATCGATCAGGATGTTTCCTACAAAAAGACCATGCACTACCGTGCCGTGCCCCTGGCCGCGCTGCTCACCGGCATCAAGCCGGGGGATCACCTGCAGGCCGTGGCCCTCGACGGTTTCGCCGCGGAAATGCCCGCCGGCCCCCTGCTCCAGTCAGGCCCTGCGCAAGCCTGGCTGGCCGTGGAAGACCCGCGCCAGCCCTGGCCGTCCCTGGGCCCGGACAAGCCGAGCGCCGGCCCCTTCTACCTGGTCTGGACCCAGCCGCAAGCCGGCGGCATCAGCCCCGAACAATGGCCGTTCCAGGTCGCCAGCATCCGCCGCCTGGCGCCGGTGGCCGAACGTTTCCCCGCCCTGCGCCCGGCGCCCGGACTCAGCGCCAACGACCCGGTGAACCGCGGCTTCGCCCTGTTCCAGAAGAACTGCCTGGCCTGTCACCGCCTCAACGGCGCCGGCGACGCCCAGTTCGGACCGGACCTGAACCTGCCGTACAACCCGACGGAATATTTTCACCCGGAATTCCTCCGCCGTTATATCCGCAATCCGCAGGATTTGCGCCAGTGGCCGCAAGCGCGCATGCCGGGCTTCGGCAAGGAAGTGATGACGGACGCCGAGCTCGACGCCCTGCTCGCCTACCTCACCCATATGGCCGGACGCAAAACCCCTACTGCTGTGCAGTGAAACCGGACGTCACCTGCACATTGGCGTGCATCTGCTCGTAGCCGCCGCCGCGGCGCATGCCGCGCACCGGGCAGGCATCCAGGTAGTCCAGGCCCACCGCCAGCTTGAGATGGCGTTCCGGCACCGCCAGCTGGTTGGTCACGTCGAAGCTGTACCAGGCGTCGTCCAGCCAGGCCTCGGCCCAGGCATGGCTGGCCATGTGCTGGCTGGCATTGTCGAACAGATACCCCGAGACATAGCGCGCTGGCACCTGCAGGCTGCGGGCGCAGGCGATGAAGGCGTGGGCATGATCCTGGCAGACCCCCGCCGCGCCGGCGAAGGCCTGGGCGGCGCTGGTCTCCACCGCCGTTGCGCCAGGACGGTAGGCCATGTGCTCGTGCAGGGCGCCCATCAGGCCGATCAGCGCGCCACGGTCGCGGTACTCGCCGCAGTGCTGGCTGGCGAAGGCACGCAGCGCGGCATCGGCCTCGGTCAGGCGGGTGAAACGCAGGAACGGCAAGGGTGACTGGCTGTCCTGCTCGGCTTCCAGGTCGGGATCGATCTCCACCTCGCCACGGGCGGCGATCAGCAGGTCGACGTGGGGCTCCTCCAGGCTCAGCACGTGGAGGATGTTGCCGAACGGGTCGCGCCGGGCCTGGACCGGGCGCGGCAGGTCCAGTTGCCATTGCAGTACCTGCTGGCGCTGGTTGTCCGGTGGGGTCAGGCGCAGGTACTGGATGCTGGTACGCACCTGGTCTTCGTAGTGGTAGGCGGTTTCGTGGCTGATTGTCAGTCTCATACGACCTCCAGGTAAGCGCTGTGGATGGCATTGCCCAATTCGCGCACCAGCGGGATGTAATGGTTGAGCCAGGGGTGCAGCCCCTGGGAAAGGACTTCGTCGATGCCGGTGTAGCGCAGCCTGGCATCCACCTCCGCCGCCAGGCGCTGGGCCGGACGGCCGTTGCTGCCGGGCAGGCTGGCGAGGATCTGGTCGATTTCCTCGGTGCAGGCGCGCAGGGATCGGGGTACGTCGGCACGCAGGAGCAGAAGTTCGGCGACATGCCGTGCCGTGGGCGCGTCGCGGTAGATCTCGGTGTAGGCCTCGAACGAGGACAGGGCGCGGAGCAAGGCGCTCCACTGGTAATAGCCGCGGGCCGAGCTGTCGCTGACATGCTCGGCCGCCTCGCCGAACATCTCGTAGCGCGCGTCGAGCAGGCGCAGGGTGTTGTCGGCGCGCTCGATGAAGGTACCAAGGCGGATGAAGCGGAAGGCATCGTTGCGCATGATGGTGCCGTAGGTGGCACCGCGGAACAGGTGCGAGCGTTCCTTGATCCACTCGCTGAAACGGCTCATGCCATAGCGCCCCAGGCCCTGCTCGGCGATGCCGCGGATCTCCAGCCAGGTGGCGTTGATGTTTTCCCACATGTCGGCGGTGATCTTGCCACGCACCGCATGGGCACAAGCCCGTGCCGCGCCGAGGCAACTGTAGATGCTCGCCGGGTTGTCGGGATCGAGGGCGAAGAAGTGCAGCAGGCGCTCGGCGTGCACCTGGCCATGCCGGTCCAGGTAGTCGTCGAGGGTGCCGGTGATGCGCAGGGCCAGGGTCATTTCGTCCAGCCCGTCGCCGCGGCCATCCTGCGGCATCAGCGACAGCGAGTAGCTGACATCGAGCATCCGCGCGAGGTTTTCCGCGCGTTCCAGGTAGCGCGACATCCAGTACAGGTCGGAAGCGGTTCTGCTGAGCATGGTTCAGTCCTCCACCACCCAGGTGTCCTTGGTACCGCCGCCCTGGGACGAGTTCACCACCAGCGAACCCTCGCGCAGCGCCACCCGGGTCAGGCCGCCAGGTACCACGCGGGTCTCGCGGCCGGAGAGGACGAACGGGCGCAGGTCGATATGGCGCGGCGCAATGCCGTTCTCGACGAAGGTCGGGCAGGTCGACAGCGACAGGGTCGGCTGGGCGATATAGGCCGCCGGACGGGCCTTGATGCGCTCGGCGAAGGCGGCGATCTCCGCCTGGGTCGAGGCCGGCCCCACCAGCATGCCGTAGCCACCGGAACCCTGGGTTTCCTTGACCACCAGCTCCGGCAGGTGCGCCAGCACATGGGACAGCTCGGCGGGATTGCGACATTGCCAGGTGGGCACGTTGTTCAGGATGGGTTCCTCGTCGAGGTAGAAACGGATCATGTCGGTGACATAGGGGTAGACCGACTTGTCGTCGGCGACTCCGGTGCCGATGGCGTTGGCCAGCACCACGTTGCCGCAGCGGTAGGCCGAGAGCAGGCCGGGCACGCCGAGCATGGACTCCGGGTTGAACGCCAGCGGATCGAGATAGGCGTCGTCGAGACGGCGGTAGATCACGTCCACCGGCTTCGGCCCGCCTGTGGTGCGCATGAACACCCGCTCGTCGCGGACGAACAGGTCGGCGCCCTCCACCAGCTCCACACCCATTTCCCGGGCGAGGAACGCGTGCTCGAAGAAGGCACTGTTGAAGCGCCCCGGGGTCAGCACCACGACACTGGGGTTGTCCAGGGGGCTTGCGCTCTTGAGGGTGTCGAGCAGCAGGTTCGGGTAGTGGTCGATGGGGGCGATGCGCTGGGCGGCGAACAGCTCCGGGAACAGGCGCATCATCATCTTGCGGTCTTCGAGCATGTAGCTGACCCCGCTGGGGGTGCGCAGGTTGTCTTCGAGGACGTAGTAGGTGCCATCGCCGTCGCGCACCAGGTCGACCCCGGCGATATGCGCGTAGAGACCGCGGTGCAGGCCCAGGCCCTGCATCGCCAGCTGGTACTGGTCGTTGGCCAGGACCTGCTCGGCGGGAATGATCCCGGCGCGCAGGATGCGCTGCTCATGGTAGAGGTCGGCGAGAAACAGGTTCAGCGCCTTGACCCGCTGGATACAGCCGCGCTCCACCATCCGCCATTCGCTGGCCGGAATGGCCCGGGGAATGGTGTCGAAGGGAATCAGGCGCTCGGTGCCCTGATCGTCGCCATACAGCGTGAAGGTGATGCCGGCGCGATGGAACAACAGATCGGCCTCGCGGCGGCGTTGCGCCAGCAATTCCGGGGGTGTTTCCCCCAGCCAGCGAGCGAATTCCCGATAGTGCGGACGGAGCTGACCGTCGGCGGCGTACATCTCGTCGTAGAACTTGCGAATCATGCCGAACTCCTTGTCACCCGTGCACGAAAGTCATCGCAAGGCCCGTGCCAGCGGTATTAAGCCTTTGTAATCAAGGAGTTGGAAAAATAGCGGAAAGTCGCCGCACCAGACTTGTGCAGCCATGCCCACGGCCGTGGGGCATACGCTTCATTGCGAAGCGCAGGTTGGCCCGGGGCAGCGGCGCGCGCCGCCCCGGGAGGGTTTCACGTCATCAGTCTTTCCTGCTTGACGCCCCAGCCCTGGGCCTCGCCGCCGAGTGGCCGGATCACCGCCTCGAAATCCTGTTCGAACGCGCCGATGCCACCATGGGTGGCGTACATGATCTTGCTCAATTCCAGTTGCCAGCCTTCGTCGCTCTCGTGCACCAGGGCACACAGCGACTCGCCACGAAACTTGCCTGCAGCCCTGCGCGCCCGGTCCTCGTCCGGGAATACCGCGTAAAACTCGATGGGATGGATTTGCGTGAAGTCGAAGCCGCCTTCTTTCATGCGGCGCAGTACGGTGCTGCTGATGTCTTCGTACAGGTTGCTCATGAATCGTCCTCCTCACTCACGATGGATAGACTTTCGGTGCATTCGCACCAACCCCTGACACCCTTGGCGACGGGGGTTCTCGAGCGGATGTAACGACGGCAAAGGCCGGCGCCGGAAAAACGACGGCCCTGTATGCAGCGTAGCGTCAGCCTTGGCACATCGCCAGCTGATGCGATTCAGGCTTTTTCGGTGATTCCGGTGATTTCCACGCCACTCTGCTCCTTCAGCCACTTGGCAGTCGGGCAATCGGCGCGGTCCTGGAAGTCGTTGAGGTCGAGTTCATCCATGACGGGGAACAAGTGGCCCCTGATCCGTCGAGCCGCCTCTTCGATGCTCGGCCGGTTTTCACAGGCAAACAGCAACGAAGTGCGTTCGCCTTTCTGGTCCACGAAGGTGATTTCCCACTCTTTCATCTGGCGTAGTCCTCGAAGGGAAGTACGGGTATGTCCAGCCTACCTTCCGTTGACCGTGGCCTGGGGGCATTGTTCCGGTTGCGTGACGCTCGCCACGGGTAAAAAAAGACCCCGGCAAGCCGGGGTCCAGTGAATTGCACATCACTCGAACGCGATCAGTCCGGAATCCCGTGAATCACGCCCGCCGTGTTGTCCATCAGGCTCTTGGTCGCGGTCTGGATGAAGGATTCGAGCTTCTTCTGCATCGCCTCCTGCTCCGGGCCCTGGATCAGCTCGGCCTTGAACTCGCTGCCCAGCTGGTAGCGGTACAACCGCGGCGCCATGTCCTTGGACTCGATCAGCAGGTGGTCGCCCTGGAACAGGCCAACGATCTGCTCGCTGCCCGACGGCTTGACCATGCCCATGCCCTGGTCGCCTTCCGGCAGGTTGAGCAGGTCGCGCCCCCAGCACTGGTGACGGGTTTCACCACCGAGGCGGCCCATGATGGTCGGCACGATGTCGATCTGGGTGCCGACGATATGGCTGCGCTTGCCGAACTTCTCCTGGATGCCCGGCGCGATCATCAGCATCGGCACGTTGAAGCGGCCGAGGTCCAGCTCGGTGACCTGTTGGCTGTTGCCGAAGCCGTGGTCGCCGACGATGACGAACAGGGTTTCCTTGAAGTACGGCTCCTTGCGCGCCTTCTCGAAGAACTGGCCCAGGGCCCAGTCGGAGTAGCGCATGGCGGTCAGGTGTTCGTCCAGGCGGCCGAAGCCGGTGACCGGCTCCACCGGCAGGTTCTTCGGCAGCGCATACGGCGTGTGGTTGGACAGGGTCTGGAGCAAGGCATAGAACGGTTTCTTGCCATAGTTGTGGGCCAGTTCCTGGGCACCGCGGTCGAACATGTCCTGGTCGGATACGCCCCAGGTCGGGTCGGAGAACACCGGATTGACGAAGTCACGACGGCCGATGAAGGTGGTCATGCCCTGGTTGCCGAAGAAACCGGACTGGTTGTCCCAGGCGAAGTCACCGTTGTAGACGTAGACGTCGTCGTAGTCGCGGGCGCTGAGCAGCGCCGGCAGGCCGGACAGCTTGTGGCCGCCTTCCGGGGTCTGCATCAGGTATTCGAAGCCCGGCAGGTTGGGGAAGCAGGCCATGGTGGCGAACATGCCCTGGTGGGTATGGGTGCCGTTGGAGAAGAAGCGGTCGAACAGCAGGCCTTCCTCGGCCAGCTTGTCGAAGTACGGGGTGATGTTGCCCTTGGCGCCCAGCGCACCCACGGAATGGCCGGCGAAGCTTTCCATGAGGATCACCACCACGTTCTTGATCGGCAGGGTGTTTTCCACTGGCGGGGTGAAGTCGCGGCGGATCGCCGCTTCGTCGGCTTCGACCAGCTTGTCATGGGGGGTCAGCAGCATGGAGCGCACCGTCTCCTGCGCGACCTGCGGGTCGAGGGTGGCCTTCCAGATGTTGTCGCGGTCCTCGGACATACGGCTCTTGGCCGCGTCGATCAAGGTCAGGGTGCCGTTCAGGCCCAGCTGGTTGACGAAGTTCGAGTCGGTGGTGAAGGCATCGCCCCAGCGCATCGGCGGGCCCTGGCGCAGGGTGCCGCGGGCGGCGATCACGGCCACCAGCAGGATCATGAAGAACACCACGCCACGTGCGTACCAGGGCGCCACGCTGCGCGCGCCGGCAAGGTTGCTCTGGTATTGGCCGCGCGGGCGGGTCAGGCGGTCGATGCCCTTGAACGCCAGGCTCATGACCACGGTACCGACAGCCCAGGCCAACAGGTAGCGGACCACCGGGAAGCCGTACCAGATCATGCTGGAGACGGTCTTGGGGTCTTCCTTGATGTACTGGAACACCAGGCCGTTGAGGCGCTGGTGGAACTCGCGGTAGAAGTCCATCTCCACCAGGCCGAGGAACAGCGTGATGCTGGACGCCACGGTCAGCCACAGGCGGAACAGGCCGCGGGCGGCCATGGCCCGGGCGCTGAGGATCGCCAGCAGCAGCGGGATGCTCAGGTACACCACCACCCGCAGGTCGAAGCGCAAGCCGTTGAAGAAGCCTTCGGCGACGGTGGAGTACGGCGTGTCGCCGATCATGTCGCTGTTGTAGACCAGCAGGGCGAAGCGCACCAGGCTGAGCATCAGCATGATCACCAGGCCGCACAGCAGGGTGTAGAGCAGGTGTGATTTGACCGTCGGTTGCAGGCGCGGGGCGTCCGTTTTAGCCATGGAGAGGAAGATCCCTGGGATTCTGATTATGGGAAGCACATTGACGCGAAGCGGCGGTACCCCGGGTCGAATGACCGGGTGGCCGGACCAATTGGCGAATGGGTAATGGCGCGCGATTGTCTTCAATCGATTGTGAAAATTTTGTTGAAGCGCATGCAGGCCCGACTCAGGCTAGTCGGGTCGCTGCATCAGCACAAATTGGCGTGTGGTAACCGGATGTTTTTCCCTAGAGACGCACATCTCCGCGGGGGCCGGCAATGGCCCAGATGATCAGGCCGAGCACCGGCAGCAGGATGATCAGCAGGATCCACAGGACCTTGGCGCCGCCGCCGGCGCTGCTCTTGATCACGTTGATGATCGCCCAGATGTCGAGGGCGAGGATGATCAGGCCGGCAAGGCCGTTGAACGTCGAACCCATTCCGCAACTCCCTATTCAAGTCCCGACTCACCAGAGAATAGCTGGCTATTGGCCTTATAGACGCGCTTGCCTGGTAGTCGTTCCGCCGCCCTGATTAGACTGTTTCCACGTTTTACCGGAGAGATGCCCATGCCCCCATCCCAGACCCATAGCCCTTCCGCCCCCGCACCCTTGCTCAGCGCCTGGCTGCAGCAGGCACAGGCGACGCCCTGGCTGAGCGCCGGCATGGGCCTGAGCCTGCTGGCGATCCTCTGGCTGATGGGCGCCAGCGCCTGGAACGCGATCCACGGCGACCACCAGGAAAACCTGCACCTGGCCATGCTCGGCGGCCTGGCCGGATTCTCCGCCACCGCCCTCGGCGCGATCCTCGCCGTGGTGTTGCGCGAGGTCAGCGCGCGCACCCAGGACGTGATGCTTGGCTTTGCCGCCGGGATGATGCTCGCCGCCAGTTCCTTCTCACTGATCCTGCCGGGCCTGGACGCCGCCCGCGAGATCACCGGCAGCGGCCCGTTCGCCGCGCTGACCGTGGTGGTCGGCATGGGCCTGGGCGTACTGCTGATGCTCGGCCTCGACCGCTTCACCCCGCACGAACACGAAAGCACCGGTCCCTGCGGGCCGCAGGCCGAGCGGATCAACCGGGTCTGGCTGTTCGTCCTGGCGATCACCCTGCACAACCTGCCGGAGGGCATGGCCATCGGCGTCAGCTTCACCACCGGCGACCTGAATGTCGGCCTGCCGCTGACCAGTGCCATCGCCATCCAGGACATCCCCGAAGGACTGGCGGTGGCCCTGGCCCTGCGCGCCACCGGCCTGTCGAACTTCAAGGCGGCGCTGGTGGCCATCGGCTCGGGCCTGATGGAACCGATTGGCGCGGTGATCGGCCTGGGGATTTCCAGCGGTTTCGCCCTCGCCTACCCGATCAGCATGGGCCTGGCGGCGGGGGCGATGCTCTTCGTGGTGTCCCACGAGGTGATTCCGGAAACCCACCGCAACGGCCACCAGACCTCGGCGACCCTGGGCCTTATGGGTGGTTTCGCGGTGATGATGTTCCTCGATACCGCGCTCGGCTAGACGTGCACGGCGACCCGCAGCGCTTCCAGGGCCGGCGCTGCGGCGATGTTCAGTTCGGCGCACAGTTCCAGCACCCGCGGCAGGTCGTCGCCACAGACCAGGACCATCTGCAGTTCATCGTCGAGCAACTGGCTGAAGTTCATCAGCACGTAGCCGCCGGCTTCCTTGTTCATGCTGCCCATCTGGATCTGCATGCGGTTCAGCGCGGTGAGCGCCTCGACCTTGAGCAATTGCTTGGGCTTGATGTTGAACGGCACGCTCTTGTCGAAGGAGTCGATGATCTGGCCGAGCAGGTCCGGGTAGGTGTCGGCCTGGAACAGCACGGTGTCCGGCAGGCTGCCGACCACCACCCATTCGCCCAGCGGGATCGGGAAGCTGTCGTCGTAATTGATGTCGGGGTTGGCGGCGAGGAAGGCGGCGGGGTCGGCGTAGGCCTGGGTCGCTTCGTCGGCGATCCGCTCGATGTCCTGTTCGCTCATGCAGCCGGAGCTGATCTTGCCGATGAGTTCGACCAGTTGGTTTTTCATGGTGAGGCCCTGCGCCGCTGGAAAAAGGCGCCAAGGATACGCCTCCCGGGGGTTAGCCGGCCAGCGCCTGCAGGCGTGCGGCGGTATCGACCGCGCCCATGGCCTGGGCCGAGGCCAGGGCATCGGCACCGCGCACGTCACGCCGGGCTGGATCGGCGCCCTGCGCCAGCAGGTACTCGACGATGGCCACGCGGTTGAACATTGCCGCCATCATCAGCGCGGTGCGGCCGTCGCCGGCAGCGGCATCCGGATCGCCGCCGTGCTCAAGGAGCAGGCGGACCATCTCCAGGTTGCCCTTGAAGGCCGCGCCGGCCAGGGGCATCTGTCCGTTGTCGTTGGCGATCGCCGGATCGGCGCCCTGTTCCAGCAGAACCCGAACGGCATCAAGATGCCCGTGATAGCTGGCCAGCATCAGCAAGGTATCGCCCTTGTGATTGCGCAGGTTGACCGGCAGGCCGCTGGCCAGCAGACGTTGGAGCATGACGGCATCGCCCTGGCGGGCACGGTCGAAGACTTGCGCTGCGAAGGCCTCGGCCTCCTCGGCATCCATGGTGACGGGTGCGCGTTGATCGGACATAAGGAACCTCCCCTGCGGGACAACGCTCAATAGCTTGTCGGCCGCTGATGTGTGGATATGTGGATAAGTCCATCGCAGCGGCGGGAAAGTTCGATCGGGAAACCGGCATTGCAAATTGCACTGTGCAAAATGCACGACCTTGCACAATGCACGGGGGCCTGTTTTTCGATTAAGAATAAATCATTGATTTATAAGGATTTTTTAATAGATAAAAGCTGGCACGGTCGCTGCACCCTTCAGTTCATGTCTGCCACCCACAGCCAGGAGCTGATATGGACCTCATTCAGGAAAAATTCGCCTCGGTGTTCTCCGCCTACCAGGTCACCACGCAACCGCGCCCGGACGGCGGCATCCTGCTGACCTTGCGCGCCGCTGACGGCAAACAGACCAAGCGTTCGATTTCGTATGGCCAGTTGCACAATGCCGAGCAGCTGTCCTGGGCGATCAGCGCGATCCGCCGCGACCTGGCCGAGCAGGCCAGTGAATTGCCGGTGATTTCCATGCTGCAGAGCCAGCAGCGCTTTGCCCTGCCGACCTATCGCTGAAGCTGCAGCGGTCCCGGATATTGTGAAAATCTGGGACCGCTATGCGGTCCTTCGCAGGCAAGCCAGCTTGTACGGGGTTAGAAGGTATCGTCCAGACCTGGAAACGCTCTGGAACCTTCATCGCCGGTCAGCTCGACCTTTCGCGCCAGCTCACTCTCGAACACCCGCACCAGCACCAGGTTCGGCTGCTCGCCCATATCGAACCACTGCGCAGTCCCCGCCGGGACACTGACCACATCCCCCCGCTCGCCCACCAGCGCATAGACATACTCGCCAATCCGCAGGTTCAGCAGCCCACGCCCACTGACGAAGAAGCGCAGGTCGGATCCGGCATGGCGGCGCTCGTCCAGCAGCCCGGCGCGGATCTCGTCCTTCTGCGCGTGCTCAGGGCCAATACTCAACACCTCGACCACCCCAGCCCCCAAGGCCTCGACCTGCCCGCCGAGGGCGGCGATCACCTCCGCCTGCGCGGTACCCGGCCGGATGCGCGCGGCAGGCTCGCGCTGTTCGAAGCGCACGCCCTGCTCCGCCAAGGTCGCGGCGATATCCTCGGCATGGGTAAGGACCTTGTTCGGCGTGTCGGGGGTGGACTGGTGGTAAACGCTGAGGATGCTCAAGGGGCAACTCCTGATCTTTCGAAAACGTGGCAAGGACGCTACGCGGCGTCCTCCTTCAAGCGGGTTGCAATGATAACGGCTGCGGCCAGCGCCGCGACGCTGGCAATACTAAAGGTGATGCCAGGGCCCAGCGCCTTCCAGCTGTAGCCCGCATACAACGCACCCAGCGCCCCGCCGGTACCGGACAGCGCCGCATAGAACGCCTGGCCCTGACCCTGCTGGCGCGCGCCGAAGCTGCGCTGGACGAAGGCGATGCAGGAGGCATGGAAGGCGCCGAAGGTCGCCGCGTGCAGCAGCTGGGCGAACAGAAGGACCACCAGGTGCTCGGCCAGGCTGCCCAGCAGCACCCAGCGCAACGCCGCCAGCAGGAAGCTCGCCAGCAACACCCGACGCAACGACACCCGAGCCAGGATCTTGCTCATCACCACGAACAGCAGCACCTCCGCCAGCACCCCCAGGGCCCAGAGCATGCCGATGGTGCCGCGGGCGTAGCCGAGGTGTTCCAGGTGCAGGGTCAGGAAGGTGTAGTACGGGCCGTGGCTGAGCTGCATCAGCGCCACGCAGACGTAGAACGCCAGCACCCCGGGCCGGGTCAGTTGCTTGAGGAACCCGCCGCTGGCCGGTCGTTCGGCATGCTCCGCCGGTTGCGCGTTGGGCACCCACAGGCTGGCCAGGACGATGCCGGCCATGATGCATACCAGCGCCACCGGGTAGACATCCAGGCTCAGCCATTCGAACAACCGCCCGAGGCCGACCACAGTGAGGATGAAACCGATCGAGCCCCACAGGCGGATCTGGCTGTAGCGCCCGGTCTGTCCTTGCAGGTGGGCCAGGGTGATGACCTCGAACTGTGGCAGCACCGCATGCCAGAAGAACGCATGCAGGGCCATGACCAGCGCCAGCCAGGCGTAGCTCTTGTCGACGAAGATCAGGGCGAAGCTGGCCAGGGTGCACAGCGCGCCAAGGCGTACGATCAACAGGCGCTGGCCGCTGCGATCGCCCAGCCAGCCCCACAGGTTGGGGGCGACGCAGCGCATCAGCATGGGAATCGCCACCAGCTCGCCGATACGTGCGCTGGAGAAGCCGAGGTGAT
Source organism: Paucimonas sp. (assembly GCA_031253995.1). Classification (GTDB taxonomy): domain Bacteria; phylum Pseudomonadota; class Gammaproteobacteria; order Pseudomonadales; family Pseudomonadaceae; genus Aquipseudomonas. The sequence continues at coordinate 43,476 of JAIRVG010000009.1, forward strand.
CGAAATACAGCGCCAGGAACGGCGCGGTAGACCCGAGCAGGGCGAAGTAGAACAGGTAGAAACTGGACAGCCGCCAGTAGGGAAGCGCCACGGCCCCCCACGCCGTGGCGCGACGGGCGATGCCGGGCATCAGAGCTGGCCCAGTACCGGGGTGTTCACCCGCACGTCGGCGTTCTGGCCACGGTGGCGCAGCAGGTGGTCCATCAGCACGATGGCCATCATCGCTTCGGCGATCGGCGTGGCGCGGATGCCGACGCACGGGTCGTGACGGCCCTTGGTGATGACGTCCACCGGGTTGCCGTCCTTGTCGATCGAACGGCCCGGGGTGGTGATGCTGGAAGTCGGCTTCAGCGCCAGGTGGGCGACGATCGGCTGGCCCGAGGAAATGCCGCCGAGGATGCCGCCGGCGTTGTTGCTGAGGAAGCCTTCCGGGGTCAGCTCGTCGCGGTGCTCGGTGCCACGCTGGGCGACGCTGGCGAAGCCGGCGCCGATTTCCACGCCCTTGACCGCGTTGATGCTCATCAGCGCATGGGCCAGCTCGGCGTCGAGACGGTCGAAGATCGGCTCGCCAAGGCCCGGCATCACGCCTTCGGCGACCACGGTGATCTTCGCCCCGACCGAATCCTGGTCACGGCGCAGCTGGTCCATGTAGGCCTCCAGCTCCGGGACCTTGTCCGGGTCCGGGCTGAAGAAGGCGTTCTGCTCCACCGAGTCCCAGGTCTTGAACGGGATCTCGATCGGGCCGAGCTGGCTCATGTAGCCACGGATGCGGATGCCCTGGGTGGCCAGGTACTTCTTGGCGATGGCGCCGGCGGCCACGCGCATGGCGGTTTCCCGCGCCGAGCTGCGGCCACCGCCGCGGTAGTCGCGCTCACCGTACTTGTGGTGGTAGGTGTAGTCGGCGTGGGCCGGGCGGAACAGGTCCTTGATCGCCGAGTAGTCCTTGGACTTCTGGTCGGTGTTGCGGATCAGCAGGCCGATGGCGCAACCGGTGGTGCGCCCCTCGAACACGCCGGAGAGGATCTCGACCTCGTCGGCCTCCTGGCGCTGGGTGGTGTGGCGGCTGGTGCCGGGCTTGCGCCGGTCCAGGTCGCGCTGCAGGTCTTCCAGGGCGATCTCCAGGCCTGGCGGGCAGCCATCGACAATGGCGACCAACGCCGGACCATGGCTTTCGCCAGCGGTGGTGACAGTGAACAGCTTGCCGTAGGTATTGCCGGACATGCAGGACGCTCCGCGAATTCAGCCTGATTTGAACGAGGGCGCCAGTATACGCAGGCGAACCATTCAGTTCATCCCTGATGGCGAACCTTCTGCCCGGCGCCGGGTCGAAATGCCACCTCCCCGCACGTAGCCCCATGATGTCGCGCCTCGCCGTCCTCCTGCTCCTGCTTGTCTCCTGCTTCGCCCAGGCCGCCGCGCCCAGCGTGCTGCAACGTCCGGTCAGCCTCGACACCGGCCAGGGCGTGCTCCACGGCAGCCTGCTGCTGCCGCGCAGCCAGGTACCGCCGCCGGTGGTGCTGATCATCGCCGGTTCCGGGCCCACCGACCGTGATGGCAACAACCCGGAGGTGGGACGCATCGACATCCTCAAGCGCCTGGCCTTGCAACTGGCTGCCCAGGGCATCGCCAGCGTGCGCTACGACAAGCGCGGCGTGGCGGCGAGCCTGGCCGCGACCCCGGACGAGCGCAATCTCAGCGTCGAGCGCTATGTCGCCGATGCCGTGGCCTGGAGCCACAAGATCAAGGCCGACCCGCGCTTCGGACCGCTGGTCCTGCTCGGCCACAGCGAGGGCGCGCTGATCGCCAGCCTGGCCGCCGAGCCTGCTGGCGCCGACGCGGTGATCGCCCTGGCCGGCAGTGGCCGCCCGGTGGACCAGGTGCTGCGCGAGCAACTGGCCGGGCGCCTGCCGTCCGACCAGCTCAAGCGCGCCGAGGCGGCCCTGGACCGGCTCAAGGCCGGCCACCCGGTCATTCCGGCGCCTGGCGTGCTCAAGGACATCCTGCGTCCCAGCGTGCAGCCCTACCTGATCTCCCTGTTCCGCCAGGACCCGGCGGCAGCCTTTGGCAATCTCACCGTCCCGGCGCTGATCATCCAGGGCCGCAACGATATCCAGGTCAGCCCGGCCGATGCCGAGGCCCTGCAGGCGGCGAAGCCCGACGCACAACTGGCGCTGATCGACGGGATGAATCACATGCTGCGCATCAGCCCGGCGCAGCGGGGCCAGCAGCGCAACGCCTACACCAATCCGGAGCTGCCGCTGGCCAGCGAACTGGGCGAGCGCATCGTCGCTTTTGTGCGCCAGTTGACACCCGGCTGAGCAAATCGTCCTCCAGTCCTCGCCGCGACGGCCGATAGACCGGTTGCAGGCAATGCCATTGCAGGCTGCCTGGCGCGGATAGAAAGAGGACACCCCTGATGACTGATGCACCCACCCAGGACGCTGGCGAAGCGACTGACCAACCGGTTGCCCCGGAAGCCGTCCCGCTGCCCTGGGCGGACCTGGCCCCGGAACATTTCCAGCTGCTGCGCCTGGCGCCGCTGCCGACCGACCGCGCCAGCGGCGCGCGTCCGCTGCGCTTCGTCCAGTACGGCTATGCCGAGCGCCACAGCAAGGAACACAGCCTGCTGCGCATGGAGATCCGCCTGCCCGGGCAGAAAACCCGCAAGGAACAGAACGCCCTGGATATCCGTGTCGATCACGAGCAGAAGCGGGTCAGCATCCAGCCGGAGAGCGGGCTGCAGATCGAACCGCTGAACCGTGGCATCGGACGCTTCCTCCTGGCCCAGGCGGTGCTCTGGGCACAGCGGCGCTGGTCGCACTACCGCCTCGAAGGCGGCGCGCTGGCGAACAAGGATGCGCTCAACGAAGACACCCGCCTGCGCCGCGACCACACCCTGCGCAGCCATGGCGTGGAAGTGGAATACGCCGATGCCCAGCACCTCAAGGGTCGCTGGGTGGAGACCCAGGTGGGCCAGCTCAAGGGCGGCTGGAATACCGACAAGTTGCAGCGGGTCGACATCATCGACGCGGCGAACATGCTGCAGCAGGCCGAGACCAAGCTGCACGAGAAGGAAGCGCAACTGCGCGAGCGGGATGAGCGAGTTGCCAAGTACAAGCGCGAGGACGGTGGGTTGCGCTTTACCATCACCTGTCTTGTGGCGTTCGCGGTGTTCCAGGCGGGGTTGCTGATCTGGATTGCGACTCACCGTTAACCGGGGAGTTGCAAGCTTCAAGCTGCAAGCGGCAAGAAAGAACGATCCGCGTCGCACGGGCTTTTTCTTGCAGCTTGTAACTTACAACTTGCCGCTTGCAGAGCTCTGGTCAAACGCGGGAAGCGAACAACGCCTGGTGCTGACGGCACTGCTCGGCCGTCAGCATGAACACGCCATGCCCGCCCCGCTCGAACTCCAGCCAGGCGAAGTCCACCTCCGGGTACAGCTGCTCGACATGCACCTGGCTGTTACCCACCTCGACGATCAGCAAACCCTTCTCGGTCAGGTGGTCCGCCGCCTCGGCCAGCATGCGCCGCACCAGGTCCAGGCCATCGTTGCCACAGGCCAGGCCCAGCTCCGGCTCGTGGTGGTATTCGGCCGGCATGTCGGCGAAGTCCTCGGCATCGACATACGGCGGGTTGGACAGGATCAGGTCGAAGCGCTGCCCCGGCAAACCTTCGAAGCCATCACCCTGCACCGTGTAGACCCGCTCTTCCAGGCCATGCCGCTCGATGTTCTGGTTGGCCACTTCGAGCGCCTCGAAGGACAGGTCGGCCAGCACCACTTCCGCCTCGGGGAACACCTCGGCGCTGACGATGCCGATGCAGCCGGAACCGGTGCAGAGGTCGAGGATGCGCGCCGGCTCGTTGCCCAGCCACGGCTCGAAACGCCGCTCGATCAGCTCGCCGATCGGCGAACGCGGCACCAGCACGCGCTCGTCGACCAGGAACGACATGCCGCAGAACCACGCCTCGCCCAGCAGGTAGGCGGTGGGTACGCGGTCCTCGATGCGGCGCTTGAGCAGGCGCTGCAGCTTGACCAGCTCGTCGTCTTCCAGGCGGCAGTCTAGGTAGCTGTCGGCCACTTCCCATGGCAGGTGCACCGCGCCCAGCACCAGCAGGCGGGCCTCGTCCCAGGCATTGTCGGCCCCGTGCCCGAAGAACAGGTCGTGTTCATGGAAACGGCTGACAGCCCAGCGAATATGGTCGCGCAACGTGCGCAGGCGGGAAGTGATCACGGCAGACTCCTGGAAAGACGACCGGCGATTCTACCAGCCCCTGCGCCACAATTGGCCGCAGCGGCGAATATGAGCGATTTTCTGACATGGCTGAAAGCCACTAACTACGCCGCTTGTACGCTAAGCGATTCACATCGGCGGCCAAGCAGGGGAGAATAGGTAAAAAGCCCTATCCAAAGGAGCCCTTGATGTCTGTTCCAACGACGATGTTCCACCTCAGCGGACGCGGCTATCCGCCGGCCAAACTGAGCAACGCCAGCCTGGTGATTATCGATGCGCAGAAGGAGTACCTCAGCGGTCCCCTCGCGCTCTCGGGCATGGCCGACGCGGTGGCGAACATCGGCAGAATGCTCGAAGCGGCACGCAAGGCCGGTCGTCCGATCATCCATGTGCGTCACCTCGGCACCGTCGGCGGCCTGTTCGACCCACAGGGCCCGCGCGGCGAATTCATCCCGGGCCTGGAACCCAAGGGCGACGAGATCATCATCGAGAAGCGCATGCCCAATGCCTTCAAGAACACCAAGCTGCATGAAACCCTGCAGGAGCTCGGTCACCTCGACCTGATCGTCTGCGGCTTCATGAGCCACTCCAGCGTCAGCACCACCGTGCGCCGCGCCAAGGACTACGGCTACCGCTGCACCCTGGTGGAAGATGCCTGCGCCACCCGCGACCTGCCGTTCAAGGACGGCGTGATCCCGGCCGCGCAGATCCAGCAGAGCGAAATGGCGATCATGGCCGACAACTTCGCCTGCGTGACCCCGACTGACAGCCTGGTCTGAACCGGCGGCAGTCGGAACCACCTCGACGATTTCCGGTCCAACCCCGGATCTGTAAAGAGGAGCTCGGCATGAAGATATCCGACGGTTTCGACGCCAAACGCCTGCGCCCGCGCCAGCCGGGCAGTTGGGGTGCGCGCCTGGCCGCAGCCTTCTCCGCCCTGCTGGCGACCGTCGGCGTGCTCCTGGCCATGGCTGGCGCCGCCAGCCTGCTGGGACGCCCCGCGGCGCTGGGCGAACTGAACGACAACCGCGCCGCGGCCAGCCTGGTGCTCGCCGGCGGCCTGCTGGTGCTGTACCTCGGCGTATGGGTCTGGCGCCGTCGTCGCCTGCGCCTGCGTCGCAGCCGCGAACTGAACCTGTCCCCGCACCTGATGAAAAAACACGACTGACTGCGTAGACTCTGCGCGGTTCTGGCGGAGGCTTTACATGCAAGACGATGATTTTTCCCTGTTCAAGAGCGAGATGCGTGGCGTCAAGCAGATCAAGCACGACCGCGCCGACACCGGCAAGGCCAAGGCCGACCGCAAGCAGCTGGCCAGCCTGCGGCAGAACGCGACGGTGCGCAGCGACCAGACGGTGGTCGACGGCCTGTCCGACCAGTTCGTCATCGACGTCGGCCCCGAAGACGATCTGCACTGGAGCCGCGACGGCGTCCAGGAAAGCCAGATGCGCAAGCTCAAGATCGGCCAGATCCCGTTCGAAGGCAGCCTCGACCTGCATGGCATGACCGTCGAGAAAGCCCGGGAAACCCTGTGGGACTTCCTCGCCGAAGCAACCCGTTTCGAAATCCGCTGCGTGCGCGTCACCCATGGCAAGGCGGTACGCCTGGACGGCAAGCGGCCGATGATCAAGAGCCACGTCAATACCTGGCTGCGCCAGCACCCGCAGGTGCTCGGTTTCACCTCCTGCCAGGCCCGTCACGGCGGCACCGGCGCGGTGTACGTGATGCTGCGCCGGACCATGCTCGAAGGTCGCGACGAGTAACGCCGCACTTGCGGTGCCGTCACAGCCGCCGTACCCTTCGCGTTTGCGAAATACACCACAGGTAGATCCATGTCCCTGGAACAGCATTACACCGCGATCCTTGGCCAACTCGGCGAGGATGTCTCCCGCGAAGGCCTGCTCGACACGCCGAAACGGGCCGCGAAGGCCATGCAGTACCTTTGCCGCGGTTACAACCAAACCCTGGAAGAAGTCACCAACGGCGCACTGTTCAGCTCCGACAACAGCGAAATGGTCCTGGTCAAGGACATCGAGCTGTACTCGCTGTGCGAACACCACCTGCTGCCGTTCATCGGCAAGGCGCATGTCGCCTACATCCCGAGTGGCAAGGTGCTGGGCCTGTCCAAGGTGGCGCGGATCGTCGACATGTATGCCCGTCGCCTGCAGATCCAGGAAAACCTCAGCCGCGAGATCGCCGAGGCGATCCAGCAGGTCACCGGCGCCATGGGCGTGGCGGTGGTCATCGAGGCCAAGCACATGTGCATGATGATGCGCGGTGTGGAGAAGCAGAACTCGTCCATGATCACCTCGGTGATGCTCGGCGAATTCCGTGAAAACGCGGCGACCCGCAGCGAGTTTCTCAGCCTGATCAAGTGATCGGGTGCGTCATCCGGGCCGACCTTTCGAGGTCGGCCTTTTCATTTCCCGAGGAGTTGCCATGATCGTCAAAGCCCTGCGGGTTGGCCTCGGCCAGCTGATCGTCTTTCTCGACTGGGTCAGCCGTCCGGCCAGGCTCAAGCGTGATCCCGCCGCCCAGGCGAAGGTCGAGCAGGAAGCCCGTGGCCTGAGCCTGTACCAGTTCCACGCCTGCCCGTTCTGCGTGAAGACCCGCCGCGCCCTGCATCGCCTGAACGTGCCGGTGACGCTGCGGGATGCGAAGAACAACGAACAGGATCGCCAGACCCTGCTGAACGAAGGCGGCAAGATCAAGGTGCCGTGCCTGCGTATCGAAGAAGATGGCAAGACCACCTGGATGTATGAGTCCAAGGCGATCATCGCTTACCTGGACAAGCGCTTCTCGGCGGTGTGACTACCGGCCTCATCGCTGGCAAGCCAGCTCCCACAGGGTCCGCGGCGTCCACAGGCACAGCACTGCTATTGAGATCGGCGCGGTACCTGTGGGAGCTGGCTTGCCAGCGATAGGGCCGGCAGCAGCGACATCAATCCACCATCGGCACATGCCGCGGATGCTGCGCCACCCGCACCAGCCACTCGCGCACCTTCGGATAGGCCGCCAGGTCGAAGCCGCCCTCATGGGCCACGTGGGTGTAGGCGTACAGCGCCACATCGGCGATCGAATAGCGATCCCCCACCAGGTACGGCGTCACTTCCAGCTGCCGCTCCATCACCCTCAGCGCCTTGTGCCCGCCCTTGTGCAGCTTGCGGTATTCCTCCAGGCGCTCGTCCGGCAGCCCCAGGTAGAACTGGATGAAGCGCGCCACGGCGATATACGGCTCATGGCTGTACTGCTCGAAGAACTGCCACTGCAGCACCTGGGTGCGCAGCCGCGGCTCGCTGGGCAGGAACTCGCTGCCCTCGGCGAGGAAATTGAGGATCGCATTGGACTCCCACAAGCAGGTGCCATCCTCCAGTTGCAGCACCGGCACCTTGCCGTTGGGGTTCATCGCCAGGAATTCCGGCGTCTCCGTCTCACCCTTGAGAATGTCCACCGGCTGCCAGGTGTAGGGCAGGTCGAGCAGATGCAGCATCAGCTTGATCTTGTAGCAGTTGCCCGACTGGTAATCCCCATAGACCTTGTACATCGTGCCCCTCCCCCATTTGCGCAAAACGAAACCCGTCGACTGTACGGCTAAATGCTCTGATCGCTGTACCGCAACCAGCACCCCGTCGCACGGTAGTCTGAAAAATCTGCTTACATCGAAACAATAAGGAATTTCCCATGCCCGACGCCACCTCCGCACAACTGCGGCCGCTGGCCGACACCTCTCCTTCGGCGGTGGTCGCCGGTTTCATCGCCATGCTCACCGGCTACACCAGTTCGCTGGTCCTGATGTTCCAGGCCGGCCAGGCGGCAGGCCTCACCACGGGCCAGATCTCATCGTGGATCTGGGCGCTGTCGATGGGCATGGCAGTGTGCAGCATCGGCCTGTCGTTGCGCTACCGCACGCCGGTGACCGTGGCCTGGTCGACCCCTGGTGCAGCGCTGCTGATCACCAGCCTTGGCGGCGTGACCTACGGCGAGGCGATCGGCGCCTACATCACCTGCGCCGTGCTGGTGGTGATCTGCGGCGTGACCGGCAGTTTCGAACGCCTGATGCGGCGCATCCCGGCCTCGCTGGCGTCGGCGCTGCTGGCGGGCATCCTGTTCAAGATCGGCAGCGAGATCTTCGTCGCCGCGCAGCACCGCACCGGCCTGGTCCTGGCCATGCTGTTCAGCTACCTGCTGGTCAAGCGCCTGTCGCCGCGCTATTCGGTGCTGGCGGCGCTGATCGTGGGTACGGCATTGTCGGCCTTGCTCGGGTTGCTGGACTTCAGCCACTTCACCCTGGAAGTGGCAACCCCGGTGTGGACCACGCCAAGCTTCTCCCTGGCCGCGACCATCAGCATCGGCATCCCGCTGTTCGTGGTGGCGATGACCTCGCAGAACATGCCCGGGATCGCCGTGTTGCGCGCCGACGGTTACCAGGTGCCGGCGTCGCCGCTGATCTCGGTCACCGGCCTGGCCTCGCTGCTGCTCGCGCCCTTCGGTTCCCACGGCGTCAACCTGGCGGCGATCAGCGCGGCGATCTGCACCGGGCCACACGCCCACGAGAACCCCGGGAAGCGCTACACCGCGGCGGTCTGGTGCGGGATCTTCTACGCCATCGTCGGCACCTTCGGCGCCACCCTGGCGGCACTGTTCGCCGCGCTGCCGAAGGAACTGGTGCTGTCCATCGCCGCCCTGGCGCTGTTCGGCTCGATCATGAACGGCCTCAGCGTGGCGATGAACGAGGCAAAGGAACGCGAGGCGGCGCTGATCACCTTCATGGTCACCGCCTCGGGCTTCACCCTGTTCTCCATCGGCTCGGCCTTCTGGGGCATCGTGGCCGGGGTGCTGACCCTGCTGATCCTCAACTGGCGCAAGGCCGCCTGACAGGCCTTTCCGGACTCAGATCCGGAAATGCCCGACCATCCCCTTCAGCTCCGCCCCCAACTGCGCCAGTTCGATACTCGAACTGGCGTTGCCGCGCATGGCGATCGCCGACTGATCGGCACTGCTGCGGATCTGCGTGACGCTGCGGCTGATTTCCTCGGCCACCGAACTCTGCTGCTCGGCCGCCGCGGCGATCTGCTGGTTCATCTGCTGGATCAGTGACACCGCGCTGGCGATGCTGCCCAGGGCGCTTTCGGTCTGCAGGGCATCGGCCACCGCCAGCTTGACCAGCTCGCCGCTGCCCTGGATCTGCGCCACCGAGGCCTGGGCATTGCTGCGCAGGCTGCTGACCAGGCGCTCGATCTCGCCGGTGGATTGCTGGGTGCGCTGGGCCAGCGCACGCACTTCGTCCGCCACCACGGCGAAGCCGCGCCCCTGCTCACCGGCCCGGGCCGCCTCGATGGCGGCGTTGAGGGCCAGCAGGTTGGTCTGCTCGGCGACGCTCTTGATCACTTCCAGTACCGAACCGATGTGCTGGATCTCCGCGCTGAGGCTCTCGATGCTGTGGCTGGCGGAGTCCGCGGCGCTGGCCAGGCGCTCGATGCGCTGCATGCTCTGGCGCACCACCTGCTGGCCGCTTTCCACCTTGCCGTCCGCCGACTGCGCGGCCTGGGCCGCTTCCTCGGCATCGCGGGCGACGCTGTGCACGGTGGCGGTCATCTGCTGCATGGCAGTGGCGACCTGGTCGGTCTCGTCCTTCTGGCTGCTGACTTCGCGGTTGGTCTGCTCGGTCACCGCCGACAGGCTGTGGGCGTTGCTGGCGAGCTTGTCGATGCCAGCCTGCAGGCCGCTGACGATGCCGCTCAGGCCGCTGCCCATCTGCTGCATGGCCAGGAGCAGTTGGCCGACCTCGTCGCGACGGTCGACGGCAATTTCGCCGCGCAGGTCGCCGGCGGCGATTTCCTGGGCGCGGACGATCACCCGGCGCAGCGGCAGGACGATCGCCCGGGTGATGAGCACCGCCGCGACCACGCCCACCAGCAGCGCCGCCAGCGACGAGACCAGGATCAGCAGGGCATTGCGCTTCAGTTCCGCCTGCATGGCGGCATCGATGTCGGCATTGATCTGATCGACCCGCTCGGTCACCTGGTCGGCGCGCGCCTGCAGTTGCTTGCGCAATTGTTCTTCACGGGCCAGCAAGTCGGTGTATTCGCCCAGTTTCTCGCCGAAGCTGGCGATATGGGTGGTCACCTCGCCGAGCACGCTCTGGTAGCCGGGATCCTGCACCGTGCCCTTGAGCTGGTCGGCCAGTTGCGCCGCCTGCTCGGCCTGCTCGATGCGGCCCTGGCGGGCATCCTCGGCACCCTTGCGGTTCTGCTCCAGGCGCACCCGCGCCTCGTCCATGGCCTGCAGCATCAGGCGCGCCACCTGGGCCACCTGGCCGGCCTGCTCGACGAACTCGGCGCCTTTCTGGCCCTGGGAATCCTTGAGGGTCCAGGTACCGTCGTCAGCCAGTCCGGACTGCAGCACATCGAGGTTGTTGGCGACGCTGGAGACCGACCAGCTGGCCATGTCCAGCGCCAGCTCCTTGGACTGGGTCAATTCCACGTATTCGTCGAAGGCCTGGCGATAGGCGGTGAGCGCGCTGCCGACGTCGCTGCCACCCAGCTCCGGCAGTTCCGCGGCCTGGCTGGTCAGCGCCTCGACGCCTTTGCGCAGCGCCTCGGCCTCCTTGGGATCGGAGCGCTGGGCGTAGCGCTGCTCATGCATGCGCAGCGCCAGCACGCCGTCGTTGAACACGGTGATCTGCTTGAGCCCGTCGAAACGCTGGCCCAGCCCGTACAACGCGGCGATGCCGATCGCCGCCACCACTGCCGTCAGCAGCAGTACCAGAGTGAATCCAAGCCCCAGCTTGCGGGCCATGCCCAGGTTGGCAAAACCGCCATTCGCGCCCGACTTCATTGTTCGCCGCCCTCTCCTGCTGCCCTTGGAAAACGTGCCGGATATCCAAGGGTGCAGAGTGGCAATGGCATTGGCGAGTGCACAAGACACCCCTGTCGCAATAATGGCAAAAAGCTAGGGAGTCGTCGTTTTCAGGAAGCTGGAGGTCGTCGCGACGATGCTTGCGAGACGGCCTGGAAAAACGCCTGGGCACGCAGGTCGCGGGCATAGGCGACGTTGATGCGCAGCCAGTCGCTGTCGCGGCCTTGCGGGTCGAAAGCGGAGCCCGGTGAGAGTAGTACACCTTCGGCCTGGGCGATGCGTTGCAGGCAGGAAAAATCCGCACCCGGGTAGCGGGTCCAGACGAACATGCCGCCATAGGGCTCGGCGAAGACCTCCCAGCCATTGGCCTCCAGCAGGCGCAAGGCACTGGCCATGTGCTCCGCCAGACGCAGCCGCAGGCGCTGCACGCTCTTGCGGTACACGCCGCTGCCGAGCAGGTGCGCTACCACTTGTTCGGCGAAGCGCGAGGCACCGATGCCGGTGATCATCTTCACCTCGGCCAGTTGCGCCACCAGTCCGGCATCGGCCACCAGGTAGCCGACCCGCAGCGAACTGCTGAGGGTCTTGGAAAAGCTCGCCAGGTAGATCACCCGTTGCTGGCTGTCGAGGGTGGCCAGGCGGGTCGCCGGGCCTTCCTGGAAGTCTGCGTAGATGTCGTCCTCGATGATCCGCAGGTCATGTTCGCCGGCCAGCTCCAGCAGGCGCTGGGCGCTGCGGGGGCTGAGGCTGGTACCGGTGGGGTTCTGGTACAGGCTGTTGAGGAACAGGTAGCGCGGACGATGCTCGTTCAGCAGCCCGGCCAGGACATCGAGGTCCGGCCCCTGCGCCGTGCGCCGGACCTCCAGCATGCGCACGCCATGCAGGCGCAGCAGGTTGTACAGGTTGTAGTAACCGGGACGTTCCACCAGCACCGTGTCGCCGGGCTTGAGCAGAGTGCGCACCAGCAGGTCGAGGGCCTGGCTGGCGCCCTGGGTGGCGAGGATCTGTTCCGGCTGCACCTGGATACCGAGCAACCCCAGGCGCTTGCGCACCTGCTGACGCAATGCGGTCAGGCCCAGGGGCGGGCCGTAGCCGAACAGGTCCTGGTCGGCGCCGCGGCTGACCTGGCGAATCGCCTGGGCGATCTCCTCGCTCTGCCGCCAGTTGCCCGGCAGCCAGCCGCAGCCGAGCCGCAGCAGGTCTTCCTGCTCGTCGCTGAACAGGCGCCAGCGTCCCTCGGCGCCCTCGTCCCAGGCCGGTTCCTCGGCAAAGGGTGCCTGGCCCCGACGCTCGGCGACGAAGAATCCCACGCCGTGCCGCGCCTCCAGCCAACCTTGGGACACCAGCCGGTCATAGGCCTCGATGGCACAGGACTGGCTGACCCCCTGCTCGCGCACCAGATGGCGGATCGACGGCAGGCGGGTGCCGGGACGCAGGCGCTGGTCGCTGATCCAGTGGCGCAGGCTATCGGTCAGTTGCTGCACCAGGGGCATGGCCGATTGGCGGTCGAGGTTCAGTTTCATGGCGCGAAGTGTTCGGTTGTTTTGGCCAAACAGTTAATCACAAAAGCCTCAAGGCTGTGTCTTTCGCCATTGCGGACACCTCCGGACAATCGAAGGCGTCATTCAAGGAGAACCCCATGATCAGCCGCCACGCTTCCACCACACTGGCCTTCGCCCTGTGCCTGGTGACCTTCGCCGTCAACCTCCAGGCTCCGCTGTATACCGCTTATACGGCCTTGTCCGGCCAGGGCGCGGCGGCCACGGCGGTGGCGTTCTCCGGCTATGTGATCGGCGTCTTGCCGGTGCTGTTGCTGCTGGGTGGGCTGGCGGACCGGGTCGGGCACAAGCGCCTGATCGTCGCGGCGCTGCTCCTGTCGATGGCGGCCACCGTGCTGATGCTGATGGCCCCGGGCCTGACCAGCCTCGCCTGCGCCCGCACCCTGCTCGGGGTCGGCACGGCACTGGCGTCGGCCACCGGCACGGCGTACATGTGCGAGCTGCTGCAAGGTAGCGACAGCCGCGCCGCGGCGAACCGGGTCACCGCCAGCACGTCGCTGGGTTTCGGCCTGGGTGCGGCGGTCACCAGCCTGTTCCTGTTGCAGGGACCGAGCCTGGCACCGGGCAGTTTCCCCCTGCACCTGGGCCTGGCCCTGGTCGCGCTGCTGGCGGTACTGCGCCTGCCGGATCCGGCGCCACGCCGCTCCACGCCGTTGCTACGCCTGCCCTTCTACCCGGCTGGCAGCCTGCCCTATGGCCTGGCGATCCTGCTGGCCTGGGCTTGTGTCGGCCTGGTGATCGCCCTGATGCCGTCGATCCTGGCGCGCCATGAACTGGCAAACTGGTCGGGGCTTTCGACCTTCTGCGTGATCAGTTGCGGCTTGCTGTTCCAGCCACTGGCCCGGCGCATGACGTCGAACCGCTCTACCCTGCTCGGGCTGCTGGTCCTGCCGTGCAGCTACGTCGTATTGGCCTGGGGCGCGCACGGTGGCGTGCTGGCGGCGGTGTTGCTGGGGGCGATCGGTGCCAGCAGCGCCTGCTACGGCTTCATCTACCTGGGTGGGTTGTCGGCGGTGAATGCCCTGGCCGGCGCAGAAAAGACCCGCGCCAGCGCCGGATTCTTCCTGCTGGCGTATCTCGGTTTCAGCCTGCCGGTGATCTTCACCGGCCTGCTCGCCGACCGCTTTGGCGCCGGCACCGCGCTGGCGCTGTTCGGTGCCCTGCTGCTGCTCGGCTGCCTGGCGGTGGCTGGCGCACTGCTGCGCGCCAGCCGCAACACCAGGATCCAGGCGTTGCTACAGGTCAGATAGCAGTGGCGCCGCCGTCTACGGTCAAGGCATGGCCAGTGGTGAAGGCCGCGCCATCGCTGCACAGGTAGAGCACGGCGGCAGCGATTTCCTCGACCTTGCCGATGCGCCCCACCGGGTGCATCGCCGCGGCGAACTCGGCCTTGCGCGGATCCGCCTCGTAGGCACGGCGGAACATGTCGGTGTCGATCACCGCCGGACACACCGCGTTGACGCGGATCTGCTTCTTCGCATACTCGATGGCGGCGGACTTGGTCAGACCGATCACCGCATGCTTGGACGCCGCGTAGATGCTCATCTTCGGCGCCGCGCCAAGGCCGGCGACCGAGGCGGTGTTGACGATAGCCCCGCCGCCCTGGGCCAGCATCAGCGGCAACTGGTACTTCATGCACAGCCACACGCCCTTGACGTTGACGCCCATGATCGCGTCGAACTCGGCTTCGCTGCCTTCGGCCAGGCGGCCCTGCTCGATCTCGATACCGGCGTTGTTGAAGGCGTAGTCCAGGCGGCCGTAGGCTTCGACGGTACGCGCCATCAGTTGCTGCACGTCCGCATCCCTGGTCACGTTGCACGGCACGAACAGCGCGTCTCCGCCCGCCGCACGGATCGCCGCCACCGTGGCTTCGCCACCGGCCACATCGAGGTCGGCGACCACCACTTTCAAGCCTTCTGCGGCGAATGCCTGGGCCGTGGCCCGACCGATACCCGCGGCGGCGCCGGTGACCAGGGCGACCTGGCCGCTGAATGTCATGCTCATCGATAGCTCCTGCAACAAGGTGGGGACAGTGGCGAGAGTCTAGTCAGGCGGCGTCGCGCTTGGGCAGCATCATCAAGGCGCCGGTTGAAGTACCATGCGAAGCGATGATTATCCCTGCCCGCCTTCATCATCCTGCTGGATGCCCGGGTATTCGCTGCGGCGCACGAGCTTGCCGAAGGCGCCATCAGGGTCTATCACAAGACTTTTGCCCAACCTTCGCGAGGCTTCCATGACTGCCCAGACCAACCGCCGCTTCCTGCTCGCCAAACGCCCGGTGGGCGCCGTGACCCGGGACGACTTCAGCTTCGAACAGGTACCGGTGGGCGAGCCCGCCGACGGCCAGGTGCTGGTGAAGAACCTGTACCTGTCCCTCGACCCGGCCATGCGCGGCTGGATGAACGAAGGCAAGTCGTACATTCCGCCGGTGGGCCTGGGCCAGGTGATGCGCGCCCTTGGCGTCGGTGAAGTGATCGCCTCACGCAACCCGAAATTCGCCGTCGGCGATCACGTGAACGGCGCCCTCGGCGTCCAGGACTACTTCCTCGGCGAGCCACAGGGCTTCTACAAGGTCGATCCGAAGCTGGTGCCGCTGCCGCGCTATCTGTCGGCACTGGGCATGACCGGGATGACCGCCTACTTCGCCCTGCTCGATGTCGGCCAGCCGAAGGCCGGTGACACCGTGGTGATTTCCGGCGCCGCCGGCGCGGTGGGCAGCATCGCCGGGCAGATCGCCAGGATCAAGGGCTGCCGCGTGGTGGGGATCGCCGGCGGTGCGGAAAAATGCCAGTACCTGAAGGACGAACTGGGCTTCGACGGCACCATCGACTACAAGGCCGAGGATGTGCTCGAAGGCCTCAAGCGCGAATGCCCGAAAGGCGTGGACGTGTACTTCGACAACGTCGGCGGCGACATCCTCGACGCGGTGCTCAGCCGCCTGAACCTCAAGGCGCGGGTAGTGATCTGCGGCGCCATCAGCCAGTACAACAACAAGCAGGCGGTGAAAGGCCCGGCCAACTACCTGGCGCTGCTGGTCAACCGCGCACGCATGGAAGGCTTCGTGGTGATGGACTATGTCGCGCAGTACGCCGCGGCAGGCCAGGAAATCGCCGGATGGCTGGCGAGTGGCAAGCTGAAGAGCAAGGAGGATGTGGTGGAAGGGCTGGAGACCTTCCCCGAGACGCTGTTGAAGCTGTTCAGCGGGGAGAACTTCGGCAAGCTGGTGCTGAAGGTCTGAAACGAAACAGGGCCCTTGCGGGCCCTGTTTCTTGTGTTAGCCGCGAATTTCCGCGACAACAGCAGCCAGCGCCTGGGCCGGGTCGGCGGCCTGGCTGATCGGACGGCCGATCACCAGGTAGTCGGAGCCGGCGTCCAGGGCCTGGCGCGGGGTGAGGATGCGGCGCTGGTCGTCCTGGGCGCTGCCAGCCGGACGGATGCCCGGGGTCACCAGTTGCAGCGACGGGTGCGCCGCCTTCAGTGCCGGCGCTTCCAGGGCCGAGCAGACCAGGCCGTCCATGCCGGCCTTCTCCGCCAGCGCGGCCAGGCGCAGCACCTGCTCCTGCGGTTCGATATCCAGGCCGATACCGGCCAGGTCCTCGCGCTCCATGCTGGTCAGCACGGTCACGCCGATCAGCAGCGGCTGCGGGCCGCTGCGCTTGGCCAGCTCTTCGCGGCAGGCCGACATCATGCGCAGGCCGCCGGAGCAATGCACGTTGACCATCCACACGCCCATCTCGGCCGCAGCCTTGACCGCCATCGCCGTGGTGTTGGGGATGTCGTGGAATTTCAGGTCGAGGAACACTTCGAAGCCCTTGGCGCACAGGGTCTCGACGATGCCGGAAGCGCTGCTGGTGAACAGCTCCTTGCCAACCTTCACCCGGCACAGCGCAGGGTCCAGCTGATCGGCCAGCTTCAGGGCGGCGTCACGGGTGGGGAAATCCAGGGCGACAATCAGGGGCGTCTGGCAGGCGGACATGGGCAGGGTCTCTTGGCAAGTCGAAAACGGCGCGCATTGTAAACGATGCGGCGCTGCAACGGGGGCCGGTGATCGCAAATCAACAGGTGGCAGGCGCGACCCTATAATTGAACCAACACGCGTATTTTTTACTCGATATTACAGATACGGCCCGATTGCCGTACGAAGGAGGAACGTCATGCCCTGGTACGCCTGGTTGATTCTGCTGGTGGCGATTGGCTCGATCGTGGGTGGACTGATGATGCTCAGGGATACTGCGAAGAAGTTGCCGTTGACGGATGAACAGCTCAAGCGGGTTCATGAGCGAAATGCGGAAATGGATGCCAAGGAGGCGCAGGATCGTTGAGTGCGGTACATGAAAAAGGCCGATCTGCATGATCGGCCTTTCCTCGGGTTGACTCAGTTAACCGTCAATTTGTCGCGATTGCGCTCCAGTAATGCCTTACCGATACCCTTGATCTCCAGCAGCTCGTCTACCGAGGCGAAGTCCCCATTTTCTTCGCGATAAGCGACGATAGCGTCAGCCTTGGCCTTGCCGATACCACTCAGTTGGCTTTGCAGGGTTGCGGCGTCCGCCTTGTTCAGGTTCAGCGGAGCCGACTGAACTTCGCCAGCAACCATGACCGCAGGGGCTGGTGCACTGGGTGCAGCACTGAGCGGCAGGGAGATGGCGCCGATCAGGGCGAATACGAGCGAAGCGAAATAAGCGTGGCGCATGGATGAAACTCCTTGAGTTCGGAATGACGAGGGCAGCTTTTCCTTGGCTGCCACTCAAACCTAGTCCGTCATCGGAAAGCTTCAAACCAGCATTCTTTACCAAATTTGAAAATCGGCGGTTCGAGCAGGAGGCAGGCTCACACCTTCCTGGCGCACACAAAAGAAAAGGCAGCTCCAGGAGCTGCCTCTCTTCATGTTGCGCTGCGCCTCACGGCTCTAGCCGGCGCTGCTGGTAGATCCAGTCGACGATTTCTCCGTCTGGCGTGTAGCCACTGACCATCTCGCGCAACAACTGCCGCACCCGGCTGAAGTCATCCTGGGCCACGGCGTCGGTCAGTTCCTGCAGCTTGCCCTTGAGCACGTCCCAGCCCAGGTAATCCTCGTTGGCACTCATGATCATCGGATGGGGTGTCGCGACCACGTTCTCGCCGATCAACAACTCCTCGTACAGTTTCTCGCCAGGGCGCAACCCGGTGAACTCGATGGAGATGTCGCCGTGGGGGTTGCGATCAGAACGCACGCTCAGGCCGGACAGGTGGATCATCTTCTCGGCCAGCTCGACGATCCGCACCGGATCGCCCATGTCGAGGACGAAGACATCACCACCCAGCCCCATGGAGCCAGCCTGGATCACCAGCTGGGCCGCCTCGGGAATGGTCATGAAATAGCGGGTGATCTTCGGGTGAGTGACCGTCAACGGCCCCCCCGCCGTGATCTGCTTATGGAACAGCGGGATGACCGAGCCGGATGAGCCCAGTACGTTGCCAAAACGGACCATCGTGAACCGGGTCTTGTTCACCTGTGCGACATTTCCGCTTTCACCGTACAGAACCGGAGCGACCTCTTTGCTCAGCCCCTGCAGAACCATTTCGGCCAGGCGTTTGGTGCTGCCCATGACATTGGTTGGACGCACTGCCTTGTCGGTGGAGATCAGGACGAAGTTGGCGACCCCGGCCTTCAACGCTGCCTGGGCTGTGTTCAAAGTCCCGATCACGTTGTTGAGGATGCCTTCGGCAATGTTGTGCTCAACCATCGGCACGTGCTTGTAGGCCGCCGCGTGATACACCGTGTCCACTCGCCAGGCCTGCATGATGTCCAGCAACAGCGCCGGGTTGCGGATCGACCCCAGAATAGGCAATACACGCACGGCTAGCGACTCACGGGTAATCCGCTGTTCCAGCTCGCCAAGGATGCTGTAGAGGTTGAACTCACTATGCTCGAACAGCAGCAAGGTGGTCGGTTGCAGACCGAGAATCTGCCGGCACAGTTCGGAGCCGATGGAGCCGCCCGCGCCCGTCACCAGCACCGACTTGCCCTTGATGCAATGTTCAAGCAGGTCCTCTTGGGCAGGAACCGAGTCGCGCCCCAGCAGGTCGGCGATGTCGACCTCCTGGATGTCGTCGACCTTGACCAGACCACTGGCGAGATCCATGAAGCCTGGAACACTTCGGACGTGGATAGGAAAACGCTCGAGGAAGCCGAGAATCTCGCGACGCCGTGCGCGGCTCGCTGACGGTACGGCGAGCAGAATCTCCTGGATGCCGGGAACATCTATGAGTTTCTGGATATCGGCAGGTCGGTACACCGGCAGCCCGGAGATCACGTGATCGGCAATGCTCTCGTCATCATCGATGAAGGCCACTGGACGCATCACCCGCCCCATGCGCAATGCCGCTACCAGCTGGTTGCCGGCGGCGCCGGCACCATAGATGGCGACCTTGGTCAGACCGTCGTCGCGACTGGAAAACGGTACGTGCTGGACTGCAGCGAACCAATCGCCAAGGAAGTACTGGCGCATGGCAAGACGCAAGCCGCCGATCATGATCAGGCTCAGCCACCAGTAGTTGAAGATGATCGAACGCGGCACGACGCCCTGGTGGTTGCTATACCAGTACACCACCAGGGTGAGCAGCAGCGAGGACAGGCTGACGGCCTTGATGATCGCCACCAGTGCATCGTTGCCGAAGTACCGCATGATCGCCCGGTACATCCCGAAACGTATGAACAAGGGAACTGCAATCACCGGCGCAGCCACGAATAGCCAGACATGCTGGGCGATCGGGTTGGACATCTCGTCGAGCCCGAGCCTGACGACGAACGCCAGCCACAGGGCAACCCAGACAAGAATGACATCCGTGACAACCTGGATCAGCCGTTTGTAACTACGCGGCAATCCCAGCAATCCGTTTCTGAATCTATCCATTTTCCCGTCAGACATACGTCGTCGCTTCCAATCTTTTAAGCATTTGACGAGTGTACGCAGTCGGCTTGCACTGCAATACCACCCAGTCCCGCATGAGTTACTTTTCCGGCCGACCGGCACCGAATTTGAGGGCCGACGCGACCAGTGGCAGGTAGGCGACCAGCACACCTACCCCGCCATCCAGGTCCAGGCAGACAACCGCCCATGCCAATGGCAGCAGCCAGAACAGGTTGATCGCCAACACCCCAAGCGTTACGGGCAAATGCCGTCCGTAGCGGCGGGACGCGTATTGGTAGGCGTGGGTCCGGTGAGCCTCATAGACTTTCTGCCCGATCATCAGGCGACGGATCAGGGTGACCGTCGCATCGACGATGAAGACCCCCAGCAGGATCAGCCAGGCCCAGAACAGCCGGCTGTCCGTCCAGGCCGCCTGCAGCGCCAGGATCCCTAGCGTGATGCCAAGGAAACCGCTGCCGGCGTCCCCCATGAAGATTTTCGCGGGAGGGAAGTTCCAGAACAGGAAGCCGGCCACCGCCATGCCAAGGATCAATGCCGGCCAGATCAACTGCGGGTGACCACTCGCAAAATACAGGGCGCACATGCCAACAGTGGCGCATATGGCCTCTACACTGGCCAACCCATCGATACCATCCATGAAGTTGTACAGGTTGAGCATCCACACCAGATAGAACGCGGCGAGGAGCGCGCCCAGCCAGCCCAGGTCCAGGTCCAGGCCGAACACCTGCAACGGCGGCAATCCGCCAAGCCAGAACAGGGCCCAGGCGGCACCGGTGAAATGCCCGAGCAAACGCCAGCGTGCGGCGATGTGACCATGGTCATCCATGAAGCCGATGACCGCGACCAATGCGCCTGCACCGGCCAGGCCGACGAATGCACCGGTCGGCAGCGAACCGTCCAGCCAGCCCAACGGCAGTGCCGCAAGAAAACTGAGAACGATCGCCACCCCGCCGCCACGAGGCGTCGGCACGGTGTGCGAGCTCCGTGCGTTGGGAACGTCGATGAGACTGGTGGAAAGCGCGTAGCGCCGGAGCAGACCGGTGACCAGCAGGGAAATCACTGCGATTACCGGGAAGTAAATCCAGACATTCATTTATGAGGGCCCGCTATTCCTGAACTGGTTCTATTGACGTTGTGCCGGGAGATAACCGCGGCCCGTCGCGATCAGCGCATCCCGGGCCGTCAGCCTGGGTGCCCAGCCAAGGGCACGAGCCTTGTGATTGGCTACCACCAGGGATCCACACAGTTGCGTATGCAGCGACTTCCTGCCGATAGCCGCCAAGGTCCAGCGCAGCAGGAATACCGGAACGGGGAGGTTAATGCAGCGCCGGGACATACCCACCGCCAGGTGCTCGACGATTTCACGGGTCGACACCGACTGGTCGTCAGCCACCAGGTACAACTGGTTGGCGGCTTGTGGGTGACGGCACGCGAGCTGGACGAAATCGACGAGGTTTTCCAGCGCGACCATGGTGCGCTGATTGTTCACCAAAGCAAATGGCAACGGTGCACCACTGGATACCAGCTTCAACAGGCGGCGGAAGTTACCTGGGGCGTCGACTCCGTAGACGAGGGGTGGGCGAATGATCACCAACTCCATCGGATCGCCTTCCAGCATCCGCCACAGTCCCTGCTCTGCTTCCAGCTTGGATTGTGCGTAATCGGCGTGCGGGACTGCCGGACTCGACTCGGAGAAAGCCTGCCCATCGGTGTGGGAACCGTTCACCCCGATGGAACTCATGAACACGAACCGCTTGCACCCAGCCTCGCGGGCGAGTTGCGCCAGGCGCAAGGTCGCGTCGCAGTTGACCGCACGGAACTCGGCCAGCGGGTCCTGGGCCGTATCCGCGAGCAAATGGGCACGACCTGCCAGGTGCACGACGCATTCGACTCCCTGCAATGCCTCGCGCAATGGCGCTGCGGCGTCCAGGTCAGCGTGGATGACCTCGACACCGGCGACGTCCAGCCGCCCGGAACGGGTGACGCCAAGCACCTCATCGCCCTGTGCGACGAGAGCACGGCACAGGGCCCTGCCGATGAATCCGTTCGCTCCCGTTACCAGAATCTTCATGCGAGCTCTTTCTCCAATATTTCATCCATCCAGCCTGCCAGTCGGTAGCGCTGGTAGATGACCGGGTCTACGTCAATGTAGGGGGTTTGCAGAAAATCCACCGGAACGACCGGATGCGCCCGGTCGATCACACAAATGTTGTTCGGCGAGAAGAAATCGTAGGACTTCACGCTTGCATTCGTCGTGACGAGTTTCTTCCGAGCGCCGAGAGTTTCCAGAGTGCGCATGGTCAGTCCGGTCTGACGCGGATGCTCGATATCGAGTACTGCCGCCGAGCCGAAGAACACCCGCTGCACGTCGGCCTTGGTCAGTGGATCGAAGCGAAAATCCGAGAGTCGCGCGCGGCGGAAACCCGGATTGATCGCCCGGTACAGCCAATACACCCATTTCGCCTGGAGGAACAGATACCAGTAAGAGCGTACCTGGCTGCCCAGTTGCGCGGCGACCTTGGAAGCGACTGCATAACGGTCGGTATGGGCCGTGCCGACGAAGCTGATGTCCCACTGCACCGGTGCATCCGCGCCGCTTTCGAAGCCGCTGGAGAAGAACAACGGACGAAAATGAATGGCGTGTCGCTCGGCATCGCCGCGATCGAAAGTGAAGGCGTGGTCGAAATAGCGCAGGTTGTCTACAACGTCCTGTCGATTGCCGAACGAGTCCCACATGTAGAGGAAGAACCGGGCACGTTTGAATGCCTGGCGCCACCCTTGCAGAACCGAGGCGGACAGGGTCTGGCCATTCACGACGAATACATAGTCGTAGTCCGCCGCGAGGTCCGTGTGTTCTGCGTAGTAGCGCTCTGCCGCACCCATCACCCACTGCCGCCGCCAACGGGTGACAGCCTTGAGAAAGGGCGATGTGAAGGGGCGGTCGAGGAGGAAGTCCACCTGGGCACCCCGTCGTTCGATTTCGCCGCGTATTTCCTGCTCATAGCCAAAAAACTGCGGTGCAACCAATAGAACCTTTTTGTTCACGAGCGAATAGTTCACGCCACTTCATTCCGCTTCTTGAGAATTTTCGCCGGAATCCCGCCAACCACCGAATCATCCGGCACGGACATCAGCAATACCGCATTGGCGGCGACGGTGACCCCGTTTCCAAGATGAATGCCACCAAGGACCTTGGCGCCCGCGCCAAGCATGACGCCGTCGCCGAGCACCGGCCGGTGCTGCTCGTCATAGGTGAAGTCAAGGTCCCGCGCGCCAACCGTCACGCCCTGGTAAATGATTGCGTTGCTGCCTATCGCATAAGCGCCGATGACCGTTCCCTGCGTATGCGGGAAAAAGAGGCCTGGGCCGATACGGCAGGCAACAGCGATCTCGATACCGAACACCATGAAGTTCAGCAACGAGAAAATCTTCGCCAGTGGCGACAAGTGCCGCCGCTGACAGGCGTAAGCGAGCCGGTACAACAGTACCGGCGCAAAGCGCGGGGAAAGCATGCTCAACAGCAAGCGGGGTACCGAGACCTCCGCCTGCCCGCCAAGGAGTTCCCGATGACGCCTGGCATCCATGGCCAGTAGACGAAACAGCCCGATTTCAACCGAGTTCATGAGCTGTCCTTCAGTTCATCAACTTGCGCTCACGAAGCTCCTGGTTGGCCTTTTCCAACTGGTCTTCGGGAAGCGGCTGGCTGCTGACCCAGTTCGCAAAGCGTTGCAGACCCTGCGCCAGGGAGACGTTGGGGGTGATGCCAAGCAGTCGTTGGAGGCGGGACACGTCGGCAAAATTGTGGCGGATATCGCCAATGCGGAACTGCCCGGTAACGACGACATTTGGCGTCTTGCCAAACGCCCGCGACAGTTCCTCGGCAACCGTGCGTACCGAGGTGGCAACGCCACTGCCCACGTTGATCGCGGTATTGGGTGCCTGCTCGATCTGCACGGCGGCAAGCAATGCGTCGGTGACATCTTCCACATGCACGAAGTCGCGGCTTTCCTCGCCGTCCTCGAACAGCGGCAGCTCGCTACCACGGCGGATCTTGGTCGAGAAGATCGACAGGATGCCGGTGTAGGGGTTGTTCAGCGACTGGCGCTCGCCGTAGACATTCTGCAGGCGCAGGATCGCATAACCGATCCCCATGGACTGGCAACCGATACGAACCAGGTCCTCCTGGGCGTACTTGGTCGCCGCGTAGATCGAGGCAGGTGAAACGAGGTCGTCTTCCTGGGTCGCCACCAGCGTCAGTGCCTCGCCGGTCTGTGGACAAACCGGTTCCCACTGATTGCGTTGCAGCTGCTCGCCATTACGCGCCGACGGATAGACACGCGCACCGGTCTGCGGATGCATGTAGGCGCCCTCGCCATAGATCGAGCGGCTGGAGGACAACACGACGCGCCCGACCTGATGGGCGGGCATCTTGCCCAGGACATCGAACATCAGTGCCGTGCCCTGACTGTTGACCTCGTTATAGCGAGCAACCTGGTACATCGATTGGCCAGTACCGGTTTCCGCAGCGAGATGGACCACTGCCTCCACGTCCTTCAATGCCACTTCCCAGTCGTCGCGGCGGGTTACGTCACCACGAATGAACTCGATGCCGTCACCACTCAGCCATTCGAGGTCCCGCGGGAGCACCCCGTGGATCTGTGGAGAGAGCGAATCCAGAACACGTACCTGGCAACCAGATGCCACCAACTTTGGAATCAGATGGGAACCGATGAAGCCAGCGCCGCCGGTTACAAGTACTTTTTTCGACATTTTCCACTCCTAGAAATCCGCTACATACTGTCTTCGATCAAGTCCATGGCACGCGAACGAGCTTTGAAACTCTTCCTCGAAAGAAGTAGTGAGAAGTTGTTGCGCAAGCTGACCGAGAACCGGCAAAGCGCGAAATCTACCATAAATGACACGGTTTTATGTACGAATAGTTTCTGGCTCGGCTGCGAAATCCGTCCTTGGGAGAAGGGTTCGCATCCGCAAGGATTTCGCTGAAGCTTGACCTGTACCCCTTGAATTGCAAACGCACATAACTCATGAATCGCCTGCTCTGCACTTCTTCGAGGTCGATGCAGATATCGAGCCGGGTAATTAGCAAAATGATATCGCTTGCCTGCGGGCCGGGTGTTCCTGGCACCCAGCCCGCACACTCAATGCCCGACCAGCGACCCCGCGGCACGATTGGCGAAGATGCTGCGGAACATTGGAATCAGCAAGGCTGCGCCCTTCTCGCTCAAATGATCATCATCGTAATAGAGCGGAATGCCGCCGCGTGCACCATTGCACTTCCCGTCGTGGCACAAATAAGGCGTCGGATCGAGCAAGGTGACCCCGCAATGCTGCATCGCAAGATCCTGGGTTTCCCAGGAGATCCTGTTGCGTTGCTGATACTCGCTGAACGGCAGCGAAACTTCCTCGTCGCGCCCGAACATAAGCGCCCTGCCCAAGGTCTTGGGAACGGAATACTTCATTTCCGGTACTGGCCTGAGCATATATACCGGTCGCCACTGTGCCAGTTCGCAGGCCGTCTTGATAATCCCATCCCGCAAGGCCGCCTGATACGCCTCGGAGCGGCTCGGGAAAGGCGTGTCGAAATAATAGGGCGTCACCGGAATCTCGTTCTCGCGCCCAGGCTCGTTAGGGCCCATCGCATACAGCGAACTGCGATTGAGGATCACCACCGGAACGTCCTTCGGCAGGGATTTCTGCTTTTCCACCGCCTGCTGAATAAAGGCACCGCACCGCTCACCATCTTCGGTGCTCTTGATACCGACGATGGTCGGACAGGCATTGAGGCTCCAGTCCAGCACATGCAGATCCTTGCTGGGTAGCGCCTGTTCGAGGGATCTCATGATCGATGCCGCGTGGCTGTCGCCGATAACGATCACGCCAAGGTCCTTGCCACCGTAGGTACAACCTGGCACCGGTTTGTTGCCAACCGAGAAACACTCGACCAGACGAGGATTGCGATCGGTGGCCTCGTTATAGACCTCGTCGATCCGGGCATCGATGCGGCCGGGCACTCCCCCCTGCAGCTTGATGAACAAACTTGGCACGGCGACGCACAGGACACAGAAGGCGATGACCACCGCACTGGACATCGCGCCCATGCGCCCCAGGGCACCACGGGTGCGCTGCTCGACCAACCCATAAGACAACCATCCCAGCAACAAGGTAGCCGCCAGGCCGACGGCTGTGGCGGCAGGGTCACCTTTCAGATTGGCATACACCAGGATCACAACGATCGGCCAATGCCAGAGGTACAGGGAATAGGAGCAGTTACCCAGCCACTGAGCCAACGGCGTGGAGGTCCAGATCGAATCCTGCCGGGCTGCCAGGATGACCATGGCACTGCCCAGGACTGGAACCAGTGCATACCAGCCCGGCCAGACACTACGGGTATCGAAAACGATGATGGACAACACGATCAGGGCAAACCCCGCGAGCTCCATCACGCGCCGCGCCAACGGTCGCAAGGACACCTGCCCGGCAATGAAATAGACCAGCGAACCCGCGAGCATCTCCCAAGTGCGGGTAGGCAGGAGATAGAACGCAAAGGCCGGGTTCTTCGCTGAAACAACGGCTGAAAGCGCAAGGGACGCGACGAACAGCAGACCGAGCACAGAGAACGCCACACGCCTGCACGGCTTCAGTCGCCAGAGCCCTAGTAGCAACAGCGGCAGCAGCAGGTAGAACTGCCACTCGACCGAAAGCGACCAGGTATGCAAAAGCCACTGGTCCTGGGCCGTGTCGGAAAAGTAGTCGGTTTCCCGCCAGAACTTGATGTTGGAGAAAAACCCGAGGGCACTGATCGCCTGAACGCCCAATGCACCGTATTCGAAGGCTGGCAAGGTGATCCAGCCGACCAACATGAGTGTCGCGCAAAGCAGCAACAGTGCTGGCACGATGCGCTTGGCGCGGGCCACGTAGAAACCGAAGACCGACAACCCCCTGCGACTCTCCAGCCCCTCGATGATGATGCTGGTCATGAGGAAGCCGGAGATGACGAAGAAGACGTCAACCCCGACGAATCCGGCATTGAAACCGGGAATGGCGAAGTGATACAGGACCACCGAAACCACGGCCCAGGCCCTCAAGCCGTTGATATCGAACCTGAACGCCTTCACCTTGTTGGGGAGCGTTGCTCCTTCAGACATTGACTGCACCTTATGCTGACTTTCAAATTTCATGACCGTCACCCGGCAGCCCCATGACCGCCCATGAGCAAAATCCAGTTGCCACGGAGGCAGCGGATGACCTGTGCGACGTCGAGAAGAAACTCACGAAACCTTCCTTGTTTCTGTTGCGCTGGCATCCACGCTAACAATTCTGAAAAACAGCGCCAGCATGAAAATGAACCCGAGCCCGCCACTGAACAGGACGCCGGAAAGCGAATTGAAGCACACGTAGTACACCGAGATTGCCAGGCAAGCGATCAGGGCCTTGTTCGCCGAACAAACGCATACGCGGACACAAAATGCCAATATGATCGAATAAAGAATGACGCCGAAGTATCCAAAGCTGAGATAGGCGTCGACATAGAACGCGCTGTTGGCCGACCCTGTACCGGTTTCGTTCTGCCCCCACTGGAACGCAAAGACCTCCTGCTCCAGGCTGATGCGCTCTTGCCCGGTGATCCAGGCAATCGCACTGATCGAGCGACCATGGGTACTTTCCCCGTTCAGGACCTCGTCGCGATAGCGCAACCAGTCGATAGCGGTGACGTAAGGGATGTAGAAGACGCGGTTGATGATGTAGTAGACCTGCGAGGTCTCACCGACGAATAGATTGTACGCGTCAGGAACGCCACTCAGCGGGTTGACCTCCTGAGCACTTTCTTCCGACGTCATCCCTCCCCTGGCCAGCGCACTGACGAGCACGATAAGCGCCACCAGCGAGGCCATGACCGCGTAGGCCTTCTTGCTGCTGCCGCTGTTGATGAAAATCACCACCAACGGCAGCATGGCTACCAGCGCCCTGGACTTTTCCAAGGTAAGGGCCAGGGAAAACAGGAAAGCCCCCAGCACGACGAAACGCCAGCGCGACCGAGTGATGAACAATTGCGATATCACCAGCGGCATGAAAGCCGATACGCCGATCGCGTAGACATAAAGCAGCCCGCGCTCCCAACCCTCCCGCGAGCGCAGGAACTCTTCTCGCAAGCCCGACACCTCGGAAGCCGAAGCTCCCCGAAGCGCCTCGAACAGCGCGATACCGGGCGCCGTCAACGAGGCATAGACGATGACCGAAAAATAGGCAACAAGGATGAGCAGCGCGAAGAAAGACCAGCCAACGCGGATCTTGAGCACACCTCGATAGAAATCGCTGAACCAGCGGCCACGAAAGAAAACATAGGAAACGAAGTAGACCGTGACGCTCAGCAGGGACAACAGCAGAAGCTGAAACGCCAATTCACGGGTACCGAAGAACAGCCCAAGCAACGAGGGAATGATGTAGGAAGCCACCAGACCAACGACGGGTAGAAGGTAGACGTTTTTAAACTTCAATAAAGCAAGCACGTTATTGTCCCTGGAATACCCGAGTACCCTTCGCACGGGGCGAATCGCTCAACCGCCCGTGGCCCCATGTTGTTCACGCGTTCCTTTTCAGCACCGACTTCAGGCGCTGCAACGGACCGACCAGCAGGTTGATGAAGAGCTTGCTGGAGAACATCTTCAAGGCGATCACCGTCAGCAAACGCCGAACACCCGTACACCGTGAAAGGAAGAACGGCGTCAATTGACGAACCTTCTCGGTGTTGCGCTTGATGATCTGCCGATACAACTCGCCCAGCAGATAACGGTTTCCACCCGCGCGGCAGGCCGCCTGGATCTTCGGGTCATGCGGGTAGCGAGAGCTGATGATATCGAGCGTACGCAACGATTCATCCAGCAGTTCGAACGTCCGCTCGCTCGCGCCGAGGCCATGCTTGCGGTATTTGCCATACACCCCGGGAAGTTCCCTGATCTTCCCCTTCAGCGCTACCTCGATGCAGAACATCCAGTCGGAAACGACCGGGAAGCGGGTATCGAAACCGTAGTCGGGGCAGGCAGAACGCCTCACCATCAGCGACGAAGCGCCAGGAATACCACACTTGGCGATAACGTCATGGACGTCCTTGACCCGCTCCTTCTCCGTGGTATTGGTGGTGAAGAGCACTTCGCCGGTCTGGTGAAGAAACACCTCGACAGGGTGATAGGACATGACCACTTCCGGGTCGGCAAAATCCTTGACCTGCGCAGCAAGCTTTCCAGGCAGGAAGATATCATCGCCACCCAATACGGCGATGAGCTCTCCGGTACACGCCATGAAGGCCGCGTTCGAGTTCCCCGTGATGCCGAGGTTCACCGGATTCAATACCGGCTTCACCACATCCGGGTACGCTTTCTGATACTGGGCGATGATCGCCTGGGTACCATCGGTGGAAGCATCATCAGCGACTACGATCTCAAGATTCTCGTACCCTTGGGATACCACGCTTTCGAGGGTCTCACCAATCAGATGGACCTGATTGTAAGTCACGATCATGACCGAGACTTTCGGGGTATAGGCACTCACAAATCACTTCCTGTTCTGGCGAGTTTGACTTTCATGAGCGGCGCAACAGCGAACCAGACCAGAAGCCAATAGATGAAGTAGATAACCGCATGAGCCACGGCGACACCGCGCAGGCCCAACATGTCGGTAAAGTAATGGGTCAGAACGACAAATCCCGTCGCGGATATGACTTCCAGAAGCATGAACCGCTTGAACATGGCCTTGCTCAACATCAGATAGGCCAATAACCAGCTGCCAATTTTCAAACTGTCACCGATCATCTGCCAAGCGAACAGCTCGCGCATTGGATAAAAATCAGCGGTGAACAGCAAAGAGACGATCAAGTCGCGGAACAGGTAGATGAAAACACCACAGGCTACGGACATCGGCAGTATCAACTTGTAGCCCTTGAGTATCTCAAGGCGCAGGGCCGAGGCATCCTGAAGTTCGGACAGACGCGGCAGAAAATACACACTCAATGTCGTGGTTGCGACGATGAGATAGGCAGAACTCATGCGCCACAACGCCTCCCAATAACCCGCCGAGTCCCAACCGAATGTCACACCGAGGTGTTCCCGGACGAACATATGGCTGAGCGGGACACTGACGGCCGACGTGAGCGCCATCAACGTGAATTTCGAGAGGTTGACCAGAGTTTGTCTGTCGATCGCGCCGAACAGGTAATCCAGCCTGAACCACGCCGATTTCCGACACAATCCAAGGGTCACGAAGAACGCCAGGGATTGATAGATCGCCAACGCCACCAGTGCACCATAGAGGCCGTAGACCACGGCCATGATCCCGGTCACCACCAAGGCAAACAAGCTACCGGCGATGTTGGCGATGACGTAAAGGAGGATTTCCTTCTTTCCGTTGAGAATCGCCAACAGCAGTGTGTTCAGGGTAAACAACACAAGTGTGGCCGAGAACCAGAGGAACACACCGCCGTAGGTTTCATCCTTCAAAAACCAGTAAGCCAACTGCTTGTGCAATATCGCGATCAGCAGGGAAGCCAGCAACGAGCCAACCAATGCAATCGACCCGGCAGTCCGCCAGACCACTCGTTGCTGGTCCGGCCGGTCATGATACTCGGCGGTGTACTTGGTCACTCCCGTATTGATGGCACCACTGGCGAACGTAGTGATCATCTGCACCGCGTTCTGGAATTGTCCCAGCGCCGCATAGCCTGCGGGCCCGACATAAACCGCGAGTATCTTGTTGATGCCGAGCAGCGTAAGCATCTTGACGATTACCGCAATGCCATTCAGCAAACTGGTTTTTATAAGTGTCATGCGCTCAAGAAGCCTTACGCCACGAAACTGTTACAGGCATCGATAACGCGCTGCGCCTCTTCCAGGCTCATGGCCGGGCTCAACGGCAGGCTGAGCACCTCTTCATGAATGGCCTCGGTGAGCGGGAGCGAAAGCTCGTTGAGCGCGGCATAGGCGCCCTGCTTGTGCGGAGGAATCGGATAATGGATGTTCGTCTGGATCCCTTGCTCCGCCAAGTGTGCCTGCAGGCGGTTCCTATGTTTGCTGCGGACCACGAAGAGGTGCCAGACATGTTCCGCGTAAGCCCGGGCATCCACGGACGACTGCAACGGCAGCTGGATCCAGGGATTATCGATGCCTTTCAGGTAAGCATCGACGATCTCCCTGCGATGTTGAGTGCCGGCATCCAGGTACTTGAGCTTGACGCTGAGCATTGCCGCCTGGATCTCATCAAGGCGACTGTTCACGCCCTGGTAAAGGTTGCGGTACTTTTCATGGGAGCCATAGTTGCCCAGGGCACGGATGGTCCTGGCGAGTTCAGCGTCATTGGTGGTGACGGCGCCAGCATCACCGAGCGCGCCGAGGTTTTTCCCCGGGTAGA
The DNA here is from genome assembly GCA_031253995.1 of Paucimonas sp. Classification (GTDB taxonomy): domain Bacteria; phylum Pseudomonadota; class Gammaproteobacteria; order Pseudomonadales; family Pseudomonadaceae; genus Aquipseudomonas. The sequence goes on from JAIRVG010000009.1 coordinate 74,457, forward strand.
AACTGAACCCGGAAGCGTCGCCCCAGCTACCGGCCTTGCGACCGTCGAGCAAAGCGCCGTGCGCCTGCGCGGAGTCCTCTAGAACCAGCAGGTCATGGCGGCGAGCAATCTCCATGATCTCCACCATCGGAGCGATGCGACCGTACAAGTGCACCGGAATGATCAGCCGGGTTTTCGGGGTGATCGCCTTGCTGAGGTTGATCGGGCACAGGTTGAACGTCAGCGGATCGGGCTCCACCAGAACCGGAACCAGATCATTTTCGGTCACCGCGAGCACGCTGGCGATATAGGTATTGGCGGGTACGATGACTTCATCACCGTCCTTGAGCTTGCCAAGTTCTTTCCAGGCACGAATGGTCAGGATCAAGGCATCAAGGCCATTGGCCACGCCGATGCAGTGCTGGGCATCGCAGTATTCGGCGAAGGCGCCCTCGAATGCCCGCAGTCTTTCTCCCTGCAGGTACCAACCGGAGTCGATTACATCCGTGGCAGCCTGCACCAGCTCATCTCTAAATTCACGATTGACGCTACCGAGGTCCAGAAAAGAAACCATCGTATTCTCCATTTACTTGTTCCCGAGGCTCAGGCCGATTAGATGATGTGCTTGCTGAAAGCCCCGATCGACTCAACGACACCGGTGCAATTCAAGCGTTCGAGAATGGCCTCGCTTCTCAGTCCGTTTTTCACCAGATAGACGTCCAGACCGAGTATCTCGGCGGCTTGCGCGTCGACTTCGGTATCGCCTACCCAGACAGACCGATCGCTGTCGGGTTTTTCGCCGAGGTGATCCAGGACCGCTTGCGCCTTTCCTTTACCGCCACTCTCATGCGCACAAACAAGCACGCTGTCCAGGTAAGTGCTGAGCCCCTTGTTGCGCAACTGAACCTGCAAAGCTTCAGCATCCTTGCGCAAGGTCACGAGGATGAGTCTTTTGCCTTGCTGCTTCCAGGCATGCAGGCAGTCCAAGGCGCCGGGCTGAACGACATCGAGTTCCAGCGACTCCGCGGATTCGATAACGCTCAACCAGGATTTCAGGAACTCATCGTACAGTGCGTTCGCGGAAGACAACGCCAGCAATTCGCGGCGATTGATCATATCCCGCTTCAAACGCCAGTAAGTCTCGTTGTCAATGGGCTCGAATCCCGCTCCCTGAAGAATGGAGCGGTAGCAGCTGTAATGCCGATGTGTCCCATCCAGCAAGGGACCATCAAGATCAAGAAATATAGTGTCAACGGTTTTCAATAGACTGCCCACCGGAAAGTATGGAGTTAACGAGCCTCTGGCCCAGTCAACGTACGCCGCATGTATTCGATTTCCACGGTGAGCCCCTGATCAAAATCGAATTCGCTTTGCAGCAACGTGGTCTTGAGAAGGCTGTTGTCGAAGACGAAATCGCGTCCTTGAGTTGTCGCGGGTTGCTGGACGATCTCCACTTTTTCTCCGGCAATACTGATGATTTTGTCAATCAGGGCACGAATACTGACAGGGTTGCCGCCCACAACATTGACCACCGGAGAGGGCAACTGGAGAGTGATCGCATTCAGCAGCGACGTCACGACATCATCGATATAGATGAAGCTGCGCAACTCCCCACCGCTACCGAATAGTTGGACAGGCTTGCCAGACAAGACGTTGGCGATCGTAAGTGGCAACATCTTCTGATAGGCCTCCTCGCCAGGGCCGTAGATATGGCCCAGGCGAAGGATCGCGTGATCGATGCCACGCGAGACGGCAAATGCCTCGACCATTTTTTCACCATAGAGCTTTGAAGCCCCATAGAGTGTGGCCGGCCCCACTGGCGTCGCTTCAGAAATCAGCTCGGCTGCGGCATACACGTCCAGCGTGCTGGTGAAGACAACCTTCTTGAGTGCTGCGAACTCAAAACCAAGCAAGTCTTCGGTAAATCGGATGTTCGAGCCGCATCGGCGCAGATCGTTGGCTTCCCGACCGTTCTTTGGCGTATAGGCGCCCGCATGGATCAACACATCCACATCGTTGAACACATCATCGGCAAGGGCAGAGAGATCATGTCCGGGGACGACAATGCACGAAACCCCTGGAAGCTGCTGGCTGCCGAGGGCGACGACCTGGTCATCAGCGAACTTCAGCAGGAGTTGCTTGAGCAAGTGCGCACCGACAAACCCGCTGGCGCCCGTGAGGAGTATTTTCATGGAAAGATGATCCCTTCTTCCATTTGCTGGCTGGTCAGCAACTTAGGCTCGGTATCCATACCACGCATCCACATCAAGCCGTTCGGCAAGGGGTTGATGGTCTTTTCAATCGGGGGTAGCGGCAGGCCGAGAGCAACACACTTGAAGATCTCGGGAAGATTGAGCCCCGCCTCGGTAAAGAAACGAACCGTCGTGAAGAAGCGGGAAATGTTGATTTCGGTAGGATTCGGATACCCGCTCTTGTCATAGGCCATGTCCACGCCAAAGATGCCATGCGGTTTAGCGGAGACCGCCTTGATGGCGCGGATGGACACATCGTTGACCACTTCGTCGTCGCACGTCATGCCTACCTTCGTCACGCCCGTAACGCCGGAGATGGTGCGATTACCATGGGTCCACCCTTGGCGGGAACGACTCTGCGCGACCACGAGCTCGCCTTCATGCCAGATGGAAAGCCAGGTGACGGTTTTCGGCGTCAGCATTTCAGCGGCGATGAAATCGCCCCAACCGGCATAGTGGTCAATCCAGGCCTTGGCCAGGTCGAAGTTGTTGGTAGGAAGAGATCCCTTGCCACCGCCACCGATGGAGGAAGCCCGCAACCAGATCTTGCCCTCTTCATCGCCCAGTTGCGAAAACGCGTCCTTCAGATCTTCCGGGTTGTTGATGACCAGGTTTTTTGGGACCTTCACTCCAGCTTTCACGAATGCTTCGTACGACTTGTGCTTGAAGACGCAGGTGTCGATAACATCATGATCAGGCATGAATACACGGGTGCCGGTCGCGAGGATATCGTCACGCAGCATGGACGCGTGAAAAACTTCCAGATCGTTCTGGAAATGAATCAGGTCCGGCTTTTCAAGGGCCAACACCTCAAGCAGACGGGCTTTGTATTCTGGAGCGTTCGCATTGGGTACATAGTACTTTCTGGAAGCACGGGACAGGATCAGGTCAGTGGGTTCAGAGCCCATGCCAATGACTTCATTCTGCGGATTGCGCAACAGCGAATTGATCACCCCTTCCGAGGGAGCGCCACCAGCACCTGCGATCAAAATCTTCATTCAACACCACCAACGCCTTGAGATTCCAAAAAAACCTGATAGTTACGGATGTAGTCGTTCTCATCATAGGGCTGACTAGCAATAACCAACAGAACACAATCAGGACTGAAATCGTGCATTTCCCGCCACATCATGCTTTCGATCAACAATCCCTTGGTTGGGCAGTCGAGCCAGACTTCTTCCCGGACAGTTCCATTATCCAGAATCATCCGGCATTTTCCCGAAACACAAATTGCTACTTGCTGAAGTTGTCTATGAGCGTGATAACCGCGACTGACATCTTTCCCGGTATGGTAAAGGTAATAAATCCGTTTTATCTCAAAAGGAATCAGCCTTCCTTGCTCGATGGATACCAAACTACCTCTTTCATCACCAAGAATTTGAAAATCAATCCATTTGATCAAACTCATCATTCACCCTCGATTTCGAATAAACGCGGTGCTTCCTGATCCTTCTTGTTCACAACAAGCGAGTCGATCTGCGGCCATTGGATAGCGAGATCCGGATCTGCCCAGTGAATGGCACCTTCAGCATCTTTCGCGTAGTAATCCGTCGTCTTGTAGTGAAAATGCGTATTGTCTTCCAGCGCCAGGAAACCATGAGCGAACCCCTCGGGTATCCACAACATGCGCTTGTTGGCGGCACTGAGCTCGACACCGACCCACTGACCAAACGTCTTCGAATCCTTGCGAATATCGACAGCGACATCAAACGCCGCTCCCTGCGTCACACGGACCAGCTTGCCTTGCGCATGAGGTGCGCGCTGGAAATGCAAGCCACGCAGCACGCCGCGCTTCGAACATGAGTGATTATCCTGGACAAAGGAGTTCGGCAGGGCCAGAGACATATTCTTCAACGCTTGGTGAAAACGCGCCTCATTGAAGCTTTCCATGAACCAGCCGCGATCATCTTCATAGACATCCGCTTCAACAATTACGACATCCGGAAGTTTAGTTTGTGTCAGTCTCAAAAATTCTGCTCCATTCGGAATTATAAGTAGACCGCTACCACTGCAACTTATCGTTACATAGCCCAGCCTGAGAAACGACCATCACCCTCGACAGATGATTTGCCTGAAGCCATCACTTCAGCGATCCTGAAATTGCCAGGCATACGCAGGCTCCACCAGAGGCATCAAATGGCCATACATCCCTATACATGCCTTGAAAATTCGCCATTATAGAATGCAACACGCCTCGCTGATACACCCAATCACTATCGGGTGCATCCATCGAGGCGATTTGCGGGAAAAACCCGGTCAATCCAGCGGCAAACCTTTTGCCGAAGGAACCGGCAGGGCCTGCCCCATCACATTGACACTATGGGCAAGCCCGAGGCGGGCGCGACGCTTGTGATTAATGAACTCGCGGACCAGCGCGATACCACAACCAAGGAAAATACCAAGGAAGCAAGAAATAACGATTATCACTGCCTTTTGCGGCTTCACAGGCGCCGATGGCGTTACAGCACGCCGGTCGATATCGACGATTTGCAATCCGTCGGCATCGATGCGCATTGCCCTGAGCCGAACCAGCTCCTTGCGTAACGCATCCACATCAGACAGGAACAGATCCTCGTTGGTACGCTTGTTCAACAACTGCACCTCCCGATTGACCTGGAGCAATTGCAGCTCCTTGAAAATACCGGCAATACGGGGCTCGGTAAACTCATCAGATTTGCGCTGCTGCAACGCAGATCGCTCGGCTTCCAGGGTTTCGGTCCCCATGAAATAAAGAGGCGTCTGTTGATTATTCACTTCCGTACGAACAGTCGTGGTCATACGACTGTTTTCCTCAGCCATGGCCGACGGCGTCGTTGGCTTGACGATACCAAGCGAACGCGCAATCTTTATCGCTTCACCCAGCGCTTCGATACGATCCTGGCGCACCGCCTTCAATTGCTGCCGTAGTGCATTCAACTCATCCTGCAACTGGGCACGGCGCAATGCATCGGCTTCTTCGAGATTGGCGATCTTGGCTTTCTTGTCAATCTCATAGCTCGCCCTGGCGGCGTCGATGCTCTTCTCGATCTCGGCAATACGGTTGCCAAGGATCGTTTTTACATCGGACACCAACCTGACCCGCTCGCTATCGACGGCGAAGCTGACAAACCGGTTAAGGACCGACACACCATCCATCTTCGCCGGATAATCAAGCTCAAGCATCACCGAACTCGATAACCCGGATACTTTGGCGCTATCGGTAACCGTCATCCTGAGCGACTTCTGATTGAACTCTTCAAAGTTCTGCTCAAAGCTCTTGCCTGCGTCCTCCAACTCTTTGAAAAGGGAAGGATTAGCTTTGTAGAAAGCTAATCGAGTCTCATAAGAATCGAGTGCAGCCCCCACTTTCAAAAGCGCAGCTTCCGGGGACAAACTGTAGACAGTAGAGCGGTTCAATGCGTCCAGATCCTTGACAGGAACCGGCCTGAGAACGCTGGCGACTCGATACTGTGGCGTCACACTGAACACATAGATGAGTGCAACAATACCGGCAAGCGCCGTGACAGCCAGGATCAGAAGCTTCTGCCGCCAAATGGATTCAGCGAGAGCGAACAGATCGATCTCATCAGATTCGGCTACCGAGGGGATACGACTTACGCTACTCACTATTAGACCTGCCTTGGAAAATAAACTTCGACATCATCCAAGCAGATGACCAGCAATGTATCCATTGCTCGACCGGAGGCACTTCAATTGAGCAACCCGCTTGCCTGTCGACACCCGAGCATTTTGCCAGCACCCGGAGTCAATGCAAGCAGGTTTTTCACATAATGTGTAATTCTTCCAAATCTAAACCTTGCGCCGATCAAGCAGAACGATTCGCACGGCAGCGAGCATCAGTCCGACCAACAAGCCGACAAACACGCCCAGCGCCAGTATGATTGCCTTCTGAGGCCCTGACTGCTCGTCGGGAAGCTCAATCGGACCATCGAGCTGATAGACCTCCACGCTATCAGGCCGAACCTCTAGGTTCCGATAGAAGCTGTAGGAAACTTGCAACTCACGCAACCCTTTGATGAAGGGGTCATCAGATTTACGCGCCTCAAGTGTCTTGATAGCAGCATCAAGCGCCTGGCTTCCTCGCATATAGGTCAACTCGCCATCCATGCTCGCAGAAACTTCCGACGACAACGTTCCAGAAATCAACGGAGGCTTCTCCAAGCCCACCGCCTTCGCCACCTCGCGCGCTTCTTGCAGCTTGACAATCAGGTCCTCGCGCACCTTTTGCCCACTATCACGCAAAGTGTCGATCTTTTGCGCCAGGTTGCGCGCGCGAACCTCAGCCTCAAGGGTGACGTTCTTGATCATTTCCGCTTTGGCGACCGCACCGGCCCGCTGGACGTACTGTTCAGCCCATGCTTTCGCAGTGGCGGGGTCAGCATTCCGCACGGTCACTGAATATCGAGTGACAGCCCCACTACCACCCTGCGAGAGCACGAACTTCCTGGAGAATTCGGCGTAGAGCTCATCAACAGCCTTCTCGCGGTCAACCGCAGCCAATGATGGCAAGTAGGTGCTCGTGAAAAACTCCCTACGCAGGGACTCACCCTGGAAATTACGCAGAAAAACAGCGAATACGTCATTGACCTCGTAACGACTCAATTCCGTATCGCGAGTACGCCCATAATTGAAGTTGGCGATATCACTCTGGGAGGGGGGCAGTATGAAGGCCCTGGCGTCATATTGTGGTTTTGCAAGAAAAACATATACCAGCGAACAAAAAAAACACAGCAAGACACTAGAAAAGATTACTGCCTTGTAACTCCAGATCCTGGCAGTGAACTCCCATAGATCTATTTCATCAGCAACACCAGACCCAGACTGTCGATCACGCATATACGGTTCCAATTATATTTTTCATTAGCATCCCTGCTCGCATGGCAGGCTTCCTTCTAGCCTTAGCGAGGGCCGAAAAGCTACTACCCCGGACGAATATGAACACAGTCAATTCAGACTGGATTGCAATGGATCACAGAGAATCCCGCGGCAATTCATGCCTTGGTTTTTTTCGTCGAATCCAAAACTGAAAAACTCCTGCAAGAACCCCGAAAAAAAGGCCCAAACAAAAAGCCATTAATACATAAATCGACACCGGCAGTGGCGGCAACCCCCAACCCATGAAGCTCAGCAGCACAGATGATCGGTTTTCCAGAAGGAAAATCAGAACGGCAGCCATAATCACGACGAGCATTAGGACTGAAATCAATCGCTTAAAGTTCCGCACCGAACGCCCTCCTCAACAAGCAATCAGACGGGATGCTCTTCTTCATTGACACGATCCCTCAACTCCTTCCCCGGCTTGAAGTGCGGCACAAACTTGCCATCCAGTGTCACCGACTGCCCCGTCTTGGGGTTACGACCGACGCGCGGCGCGCGATAGTGCAAAGAGAAACTGCCAAAACCACGAATCTCGATTCGATCTCCCGTGGCCAAGCACTGGGACATCTGCTCAAGCATGGTCTTGATGGCCAACTCGACATCCTTGGATGAGAGCAGCCCCTGATGGGTGACAATACGTTCGATCAGCTCCGACTTCGTCATGTTTTTCCCTTCTGTATCAAGCAGCTAGGTCATTGCCTCCATTGGTTTTAGCATGGCTTTGTGAATTTGAACAGTACGCTTATTGACTTGAAGAAAAAATCCAGAAGCGAATCTAGGCGCTTTACGCTAGAAAGCCCGAGCCTACAGGGGGTTGCGCTTAACCACCTGAAATTTCAGGCATAAAAAAAGGCGACCGAAGTCGCCTTTTTTTGATCAAGCAGAACTTAGTTCTGTTTGGCCATTTCCGCGCGCAGCAGGTCACCCAGGGTGGCGCCAGCGGCTTCAGGAGCCTTGGCGATTTGCTGGATAGCCTCTTTCTCTTCTTCAACGTCTTTCGACTTGATGGAGAGGTTGATGACGCGGGATTTACGGTCAACGCTGATGATCTTGGCTTCGATCTCTTCGCCTTCCTTCAGGACGTTACGCGCGTCTTCAACGCGGTCACGGCTGATTTCGGAAGCTTTCAGAGTAGCTTCGATGTCGTCGGCCAGGGT
>JAIRVG010000013.1 GCA_031253995.1 Paucimonas sp.
CATCCGCGATCGGCGGCGCAGCCGTCGTAAAACCTGAGTTCCGGGCTCTTCTGACACACTGCGGATACAGGTTTTATGGCCGCTTCGCGCCCAATCGCGGATGAATCCGCTCCCACGCCGTCCCTGCTAAATCAATGAGTTATGTGGTGTTCTATGAGAGCCAGCCTCCCACAGGGACCGCGCCGCTCGTGAGCACTGCGCTGTACCTGTGGGAGCTGGCTTGCCAGCGATGAGGCCCTCAAGACCAGCGATTATTACCCATCCGACAACACTCCCTCACCACAACCAACCTTCCCCTCCCCGCCTTCCCCCTGTATCCTCCGCGCCGCAAGCTGAAACGCTTCACTTACCCAAACCAACCACCCCATCCTGGCGAGCCATCCCGACGCCGGGAGATTTGCCGTTTTTTCACACAATCAAAAGATAGCGCTATCTCATGCCCCGTTTCCCTGCCCTTCGCCATTTCACTGCGCCGCTGCTATGCGCCTTCACCGCCACCGCCCACGGCGCGGCGCCCTTCGAATCCGAGTCGCCCTGGATGCTCGGCGACTGGAACGGCACCCGCAGCGAACTGGCCCGGCGCGGCTACGATTTCAGCCTCGACTACACCGGCGAAATGGGCAGCAACCTGCACGGCGGGCATGACCACGACCGCACCGCGCGCTACAGCGACCAGTTCGCCTTCGGCAGCCACCTGGACCTGGACAAGATCCTCGGCTGGCAAGACACCGAGTTCCAGCTGACCATCACCGAACGCCACGGCAACAACATCAGCAACGACCGTATCAACGACCCGCGGGTCGGCGGCTTCACCTCGGCCCAGGAAGTCTGGGGCCGTGGCCAGACCTGGCGGCTGACGCAGCTGTGGATCAGGCAGAAATACCTGGACGGCGCGCTGGACCTGAAAGTCGGCCGCTTCGGCGAGGGCGAGGACTTCAACAGCTTCCCCTGCGACTTCCAGAACCTGGCCTTCTGCGGCTCGCAGGTGGGCAACTGGGTCGGCGACAGCTGGTACAACTGGCCAGTCAGCCAGTGGGCCGCGCGGGTGCGCTACAACCTCACGCCCGAGCTGTACGCCCAGGTCGGCGCCTTCGAGCAGAACCCGTCCAACCTCGAACGGCAGAACGGCTTCAAGCTCAGCGGCAGCGGCACCCAGGGCGCCCTGTTTCCGATGGAACTGGTCTGGAGCCCGGCAATCAGAGGCCTGAAAGGGGAATATCGGGCGGGCTACTACTACAGTAATGCCAATGCCAAGGATGTTTACCGCGACGACGACGGCCAGTCCGCCGCGCTGAGCGGCCAGGACTACCGCAGCCGTTCGAGCAAGCACGGTTTCTGGCTGGGGGCACAGCAGCAGGTGACATCGTTGGCCAGCGATCATTCCCGTGGCCTGAGCGTATTCGCCAACGCCACGCTGCACGACAAGAAGACCAATGTCATCGACAACTATGTTCAGGCAGGGGTGGTGTACCGGGGGCCCTTCGATTTCCGGAGCAAGGACGATATCGGTTTCGCCCTCGCCCGCGTGCACGTCAATCCCGCCTACCGCAAGAACGCCGAGGCGCACAACCGCGCTGCCGGCGTCAGCGACTTCGACGATCCCGCCTTCCTGCCGGTCCAGGACACCGAGTACAGCGCCGAGCTGTACTACGGCCTGCACCTGGCCGACTGGCTCACCGTGCGTCCCAACCTGCAGTACATCCGCCATCCGGGCGGGGTCGGCCGGGTGGATGACGCGCTGGTCGGCGGCATCAAGATCCAGAGCCACTTCTAACCGGCCCGCGGGCCTGACGCTTTCAACCTGATGGAGAACATTTCAATGCGCACTGAAGGAACCCGCTGGCTACCGAGACTGCTCGGTGTCCTGCTGTTGCTGATGGGCATGGCCCTGGTGGCCGGGGGCATCAAGCTGATGAACCTGGGGGGCTCGCTGTACTACCTGATCGCAGGGTTCGGCTTCGCCGTGTCCGGCGTCCTGTTGCTGGCCCTGCGCAAGCACGCCCTGGGCCTGTACGGCCTGGTCCTGCTCGGCAGCACCGCCTGGGCGCTGTGGGAAGTGGGCCTGGACTGGTGGCAACTGGTGCCGCGCCTGTCGCTGTGGTTCGCCCTCGGCGTGATCCTCCTGCTGCCCTGGACCCGCCGCCCGCTGCGCGGCCTGGCCGGCCAGCCGGCGCGCATCAACCTGGCCATTCTCGGCGTTGCCGTGGCCGCCTCCGGCGCCAGCGCCATCGGCAGCCAGTTCACCCATCCGGGCGAGATCAAGGGCGAACTGGGTCGCGACACCACCACCCTGTTCAGCACCGCGCCGGACATGCCCGACGGCGACTGGCAGGCCTACGGCCGCACCGAGTACGGCGACCGCTACTCGCCACTGCGGCAGATCACCCCGACCAACATCTACCAGCTCGAAGAGGCCTGGCGCATCCGCACCGGCGACCTGCCCAGCGCCGACGACCCGGTGGAACTGACCAACCAGAACACCCCGCTGAAAGTGAACGGCAAGCTCTACGCCTGCACCGCCCACAGCAAGGTGCTGGCCCTGGACCCGGATACCGGTGCTGAACTCTGGCGCTTCGACCCGCAGATCAAGAGCCCGGTCGGCAGCTTCAAGGGCTTCGCCCACATGACCTGCCGCGGCGTTTCCTACTACGACGAAAACAACTACCTGAACACCGACGGCAGCCCGGCGCCGAAGATCTCCGAGGCCGGCCAGGCCGTGGCCCGCAGCTGCCCGCGGCGCCTCTACCTGCCCACCGCCGACGCCCGCCTGATCGTGCTCAACGCCGACAACGGCAAGGTCTGCGAAGGCTTCGCCAACCAGGGCGTGATCGACCTGACCCAGGGGATCGGCCCGTTCACCGCCGGTGGCTACTACTCCACCTCGCCGGCAGCGATCACCCGCGGCCTGGTGATCATCGGCGGCCACGTCACCGACAACGAATCCACCAACGAACCGTCCGGCGTGATCCGCGCCTACGACGTGCATGACGGCCGCCTGGTGTGGAACTGGGACAGCAACAACCCGGACGACACCAAGCCACTGGCCCCGGGCAAGACCTACAGCCGCAACTCGGCGAACATGTGGTCGCTGGCCAGCGTCGACGAGAAACTCGGCATGGTCTACCTGCCCCTGGGCAACCAGACCCCGGATCAGTGGGGCGCCGACCGCACCCCGGGCGCGGAGAAGTTCAGCGCCGGCATCGTCGCCCTGGATCTGGCCACCGGCAAGGTGCGCTGGAACTACCAGTTCACCCACCACGACCTGTGGGACATGGACGTCGGCAGCCAGCCGACCCTGCTCGACCTGAAGACCGCCGACGGCATCAAGCCGGCGCTGATCGCGCCGACCAAACAAGGCAGCCTTTACGTGCTCGACCGTCGCGACGGCAGCGCCATCGTGCCGATCCGCGAGATCCCGGCGCCGCAAGGCGCGGTGGACGGCGACCATACCGCGCCGACCCAGGCCCGTTCCGACCTCAACCTGCTCGGCCCGGATCTCACCGAACAGGCCATGTGGGGCGCCAGCCCGTTCGACCAGATGCTGTGCCGCATCCAGTTCCGCGAGCTGCGCTACGAGGGCCAGTACACCCCGCCGTCGGTGCAGGGTTCGCTGGTCTATCCGGGTAACGTCGGCGTGTTCAACTGGGGCAGCGTGTCGGTGGATCCGGTGCGCCAGCTGCTGTTCACCAGCCCGAACTACATGGCCTTCGTCTCGAAGATGGTGCCGCGTGCCGAGGTGGCCGAAGGTGCCAGGCGCGAAAGCGAGACGGCGGGCGTGCAGCCGAACACCGGCGCGCCGTACGCGGTGATCATGCACCCGTTCATGTCGCCGCTGGGCGTGCCCTGCCAGGCGCCGGCCTGGGGCTATGTCGCCGGCATCGACCTGCTGAGCAACAAGGTGGTGTGGAAGCACAAGAACGGCACCAGCCGCGACAGCTCGCCGATCCCCATCGGCCTGCCGATCGGCGTGCCGAGCATGGGTGGCTCGATGGTCACCGCCAGCGGCCTGGGCTTCCTCAGCGGCACCCTGGACCAGTACCTGCGTGCGTATGACGTCAATACCGGCAAGGAACTGTGGAAGTCGCGCCTGCCGGCCGGCGGACAAGCGACGCCGATGACCTACACCGGCAAGGATGGCAAGCAGTACGTGCTGGTCACCGCCGGCGGGCACGGCTCGCTGGGGACCAAAATGGGCGACTACATCATCGCTTACAAATTGCCTAACTGATTGCCCTTGAGGGCCCTATCGCTGGCAAGCCAGCTCCCACGCCCCTGTGGGAGCTGGCTTGCCAGCGATGCGGCCCTCAAATTCACTGCAAGTCACATGGCAAACGTCCGGGTCCACTCCCGCGCCGTCTTGTCGAACTGCGCCCGCACCCGCTGATACTCCCCGGCGGCTTCCAGGTTCAGCGCCCCCCGCGGCTCCGGATCCGCCAGCAGCGCCTGCACGCTCAACAGCACCTTCGACAAGGTCAGCGCCGGGCTCCAGTTCTCATCGAGAACCTCCAGCCCGATCTCCCCGTTCTCACCGATATTCGGATGCCAGACCCGGGTCTCGAAGGCCAGCTTCAGCGGCTTGAACGGATAGTCCTTGGGAAACTGCACATCGAGAAAAAACACCCCGCCCTCATAGGGCGTGTTCATCGGCCCCATCATCGTGGCCTTCCAGTGAAACAGGCTTTCGCCTTGCGGCCCTGCCGAGCAATTGGCCGGCGGATCCTTGCTGATGTCCTCCAGTTCCCGCTTGATGCGCTTCAGTGCAGCTTCCATTGGCGACTCCTTTGACCCGATCGGGCGACAGACGCCAACAGTAGCACTTCGCGATCAACTCTCCGCACATGCACTAAGCTCCTTGTTTCCTGCGGCCTTCCCGACAAAAGCCGTCAGGCATTGAAACCACCTTCCTACCGCCCCATCTAAGCACCATAGTCATTCACGCAGGTGCCCCATGAGCGACCAGCAGGATCTTCCGGAACATCCCGACGACTACGCCGAAGTCGAGCATCTCGACGATGCCGACCCCACCGGCCGCCACCTGGCGCTGCCGGGCCAGCAGTTGCCGGACAAGGTCTATGTGATCCCGATCCACAACCGTCCGTTCTTCCCGGCGCAGGTGCTGCCGGTGATCGTCAACGAGGAACCCTGGGCGGAAACCCTCGACCTGGTGGCCAAGACCGACCACCACAGCCTGGCCCTGTTCTTCATGGACGAGCCGGCGCAAGACCACCGCCACTTCGACACCTCGGCCCTGCCGCTGTACGGCACCCTGGTCAAGGTGCACCACGCCAGCCGCGAGAACGGCAAGCTGCAGTTCGTCGCCCAGGGCCTGACCCGGGTGCGCATCCGCACCTGGCTCAAGCACCATCGCCCGCCGTACCTGGTGGAAGTCGAGTACCCGCACCAGCCCGCCGAGCCCACCGACGAGGTGAAGGCCTACGGCATGGCCCTGATCAACGCGATCAAGGAACTGCTGCCACTCAACCCGCTGTACAGCGAAGAGCTGAAGAACTACCTCAACCGCTTCAGCCCCAACGACCCGTCGCCACTGACCGACTTCGCCGCCGCCCTGACCTCCGCCACCGGCACCCAGCTCCAGGAAGTGCTGGACTGCGTGCCGATGCTCAAGCGCATGGAGAAGGTTTTGCCGATGCTGCGCAAGGAAGTGGAAGTCGCGCGGCTGCAGAACGAGATTTCCGCCGAGGTGAACCGGCAGATCGGCGAGCACCAGCGCGAGTTCTTCCTCAAGGAACAGCTCAAGGTCATCCAGCAGGAGCTGGGCCTGACCAAGGACGACCGCAGCGCCGACCTCGAACAGTTCAAGCAGCGCCTGGAGGGCAAGACCCTGCCGGCCGCCGCGAAGAAACGCATCGACGAAGAGATGGGCAAGCTGGCGATCCTCGAAACCGGCTCGCCGGAATACGCCGTCACCCGCAACTACCTGGAATGGGCCACCGCCCTGCCCTGGGGCGTGTACGGCAGCGACAAGCTCAGTCTCAAGCACGCGCGCAAGGTCCTCGACCAGCACCATTCCGGGCTCGACGACGTCAAGGACCGCATCCTCGAATTCCTCGCGGTCGGTGCCTACAAGGGCGAGATCAGCGGTTCCATCGTCCTGCTGGTGGGGCCGCCCGGGGTGGGCAAGACCAGCATCGGCAAGTCCATCGCCGAGTCCCTCGGCCGGCCGTTCTATCGCTTCAGCGTCGGTGGCATGCGTGACGAAGCGGAGATCAAGGGCCACCGTCGCACCTACATTGGCGCCCAGCCGGGCAAGCTGGTGCAGGCGCTGAAGGACGTCGAGGTGATGAACCCGGTGATCATGCTCGACGAGATCGACAAGATGGGCCAGAGCTACCAGGGCGACCCCGCCTCGGCGCTGCTGGAAACCCTCGATCCCGAGCAGAACGTCGACTTCCTCGACCACTACCTGGACCTGCGCCTGGACCTGTCCAAGGTGCTGTTCGTGTGTACCGCCAACACCCTCGATTCCATTCCCGGGCCGCTGCTCGACCGCATGGAAGTGATCCGCCTGTCCGGCTACATCACCGAGGAAAAGCTGGCCATCGCCAAGCGCCACCTGTGGCCCAAGCAGTTGCAGAAGGCCGGGGTGGCCAAGACCAGCCTTGGCATCAGCGACGCGGCCTTGCGCACGGTGATCGAGGGTTACGCCCGCGAGTCCGGGGTGCGCCAACTGGAGAAACAGCTGGGCAAGCTGGTGCGCAAGGCCGTGGTGCGTCTGCTGGACGAGCCGGATGCGACCATCAAGATCGGGCCCAAGGATCTCGAAGCGGCGCTGGGCATGCCGGTGTTCCGCAGCGAACAGGTGCTGGCCGGCAAGGGCGTGATCACCGGGCTGGCCTGGACCAGCATGGGCGGCGCCACCCTGCCGATCGAGGCGACGCGCATCCATACGCTGAACCGCGGCTTCAAGCTCACCGGGCAACTGGGTAACGTGATGAAGGAATCGGCGGAGATCGCCTACAGCTATGTCAGTTCGCACCTGAAGCAGTACGGCGGCGACCCGACCTTCTTCAACGAAGCCTTCGTCCACCTGCACGTGCCGGAAGGCGCCACGCCGAAGGACGGCCCCAGCGCCGGCATCACCATGGCCAGCGCCCTGCTGTCCCTGGCCCGTGACCAGGTGCCGAAGAAAGGCGTGGCGATGACCGGCGAGATGACCCTGACCGGGCATGTCCTGCCGATTGGCGGGGTGCGCGAGAAAGTGATCGCGGCGCGGCGGCAGAAGATCTTCGAGCTGATCCTGCCGGAGGCGAACCGGGGGGATTTCCTGGAGTTGCCTGAGTACCTGAAGCAGGGGCTGACGGTGCATTTCGCCAAGCGCTTCGGGGATGTGGCCAAGGTGTTGTTCCAGCCCTGACGATGAACCCGACGTGCCCGGATCTGGCTTGCCTGCGAAGGACCGCTGCGCGGTCTTCGCAGGCAAGCCTTGGTAGAACCCGACTACCTTTCCGGTTTAAGCTCCAGCCGCATCCAACGCTGCGATCCGGAGTAAGCATGAAGATCCGCCGCCCCGCCCTGCTGCTGGGCTTCGGCCTGCTGGCCGCCTGTTCCCATGACGCCCGCCACCACGACCCCGTGCTGGTGGAAAAGCAAAGCCAGTGCCCGGTCCACCTGACCCTCGACCAGGCCCTGACCCTGACCCTGCCGAGCAATCCCAGCACCGGCTACCGCTGGCTGCTGCAGAACCCCGCGAACGCCGTGCTCAACGCCCTGGGCCCCGAGGTCTACAGCAGCAGCGACAGCAACGGCATGGTCGGCAGCGACGGCCAGTCGACCTGGCGCTTCAAGGCCAGGGCCGCCGGCGAAGGCCACCTGGTGCTGGTCTACCAGCAACCCTGGGCCCCCGAAGAACCGCCGGCACGCACCTTCGACTGCGCGATCAGCGTGCGCTAGATCTCCTCATAACGACGACGGACCGCCAGCAGGTAGTCTTCCATCGCGGACAAGCCCGCCGCCATGTCCACCAGGGTGGTCTGCGTCCTGATCGCTTCGACCTGCTCCGTCCAGCTGCGCGACAGGATCCGCGCCTCCTCCAGCCACTGATCGCGCGTGCCTTCCAGGGCCGCGATCTGCGGCAATTGCCCCAGCTCGCGCTCGATTGCAGCGCGCTTGTTGTTCCAGGTCGCCAGTTCATCGAGCAAGGTACCCCGCTCGATCACCTTGCGGTTGCGCAGGCTGATCAGGTCGGCCAGCTTGCGCCCTTCCACGATCCCCGAAAGTTTGTCCAGGAAGGTACGCGCCGCCGCCACCAGCAGGTCAGGGCTGACACCCTTGAGCAGCGTCTGCTGGATCAGGGCCAGCTCGGCTTCGGTCGGGATCAGGCGGTTGAAGGTCTTCATCAGGTCGGGGACGTCGAAGGCGTTGATCACCTCGGCCATCGCGGTGATCTGCTCATCGAGGATATCGATGCGCGCCTGCTGCCCGGTGATGGCTTCGTTCAGCGCATCCTGCTGTGCGGTCAGGTTGTCGATGCGCTCGTCGATGGCCGGCATGCGCAGTTTCGCCAGTGCTGCCAGGGCATCGGCAACCTCCCGTCCCTTGCCCTCCAGGCGCTGGGTATCGCGCTGGGCGTCCTGTTCGAGAACCTGAAGGGTGTCCTCGCGCGCAGTGCCGACATCGTCCCACTTGTGATTACCCAGCAGCACCAGGGTAGCCAGCACCTGGTCGGCGATCAGGCGGTCGGTCTGCAGCAGGCGCTCGGCCAGCCCGCTCAACTGTTCGCGCAGGGCGGGCAGCAGGGCCTGGGTGGAGCCATAGAGCTGCTTGAAAAAGTCTTCCTTCAAGGCATTCATCCGGAGGATATCCGGCAACGGCTGCGGGCTTGGCTGGCTCATGAGGGGGCTCCTTGCTTGCTGATCTCGTCCATGGTTTCGTTGAAGATCTTCGACAGTTGCGAAGAGATGTCGCGAATGCTGCGCCACGGGCGCACCACCCGTTCGAAGCGCAGGATGAAGGTCGCCAGCTCGCCATCGCTGGTGATCTGCCCCAAGTCCTCGGCTGACTGCTCGACGTACACCCCCAGCATGTTCCAGACGTCTTCGAGGTTCTTCGCCGCAGTCTGCACTTCGGTCAGGCGGAACTTGAGGTCGGCGATCTGTGCCGACGTGGTCTCGAAGATGCCGATCATCGGGTTGATCGACACGATCTGCCGGGCCAGCACGTCGCGCTGGCGGCTCAGGCGCCGGTGGGTGGCGCGCACCGCCTCGGCCTTGGAGCCGTAGATGCCGCCGGTGATCGCCACGCCGATGGGGCCGAAGATCAGGCCGGTGAAGGCCAGGCCTACCATCTGGTCGTAGGCGGCGTTCAACTGCTCGATTTCCTTGTCCAGTGGGACAATCTGCTCGCGCAGGTCAGCGATGATCTTTTCCGCATTCACCTCCTTGATCTGCCGGGTCAGCCCGTCGATCTCCGGACGCAACTGCTTGACCACCGCGTCGGTGAACCACAGCGCGCGCTCCTTGATCGCCGTGATGTTCGAGCGGACTTCCAGGATGTCCTCGGCGATGAGGGTCAGGTAGGTGTTCAGGCTGACGATCTGCTGGCGCTCGCCCTCGTCCAGCGGCTTGTAGCTGATACGGGTCAGCGAGACATCGTCGATCACATCGCCCAGGCGGCTCCTCAGCGCGCTATAGGCTTCGGTCGCCTTGAGCTTGTCGACAAGCTGCTCGCCCTCGCCGATGAAGGTTTCGGCGAACAGTTCGAGACGGGTGCCGAGGGTCTTGGTCTCGCGTTCGAGCACATCCCAGGCGCCGACGTGGGTGCGCAGGTCGGTATAGAGGCGATGGACCTGGTCGGGCTCGATGCCCAGCAGGGAAAAGTCATGGCTGCCGGTGATCTCCTCGACGCTCTGCGGCAGGCGCAGCACGTAGTCCACGTAGCGCTTGATGCTCTTCAGGTTGTCCGCGCTGAAGATCAGTGCCGGCTGCATGCGGCTGTTGTCGGCGCGGTTGGAGATCACGTCGAAATACTGCTTGGGGACGAACTCGGCCCGCTGCTGCGCGTCCAGCGTCTGCAACGATGAGTTCTGTTCTTGGGTGGTCATTGCTGAATCCTCGTCAAAAGGTCCTTCCCGGACCTGATCGCTGCCATGTCGGGCATGACAGGACAACCACCCTAAGCCCCGCGGCCTTCCGGCGAAGTCGCCGGATTTCGCGGCACGCAGCCGGACGCATCCGGCAAGGCGGGCATCCGTCCGGCAACACGTAGGCATCCCTTCCCCACTTGGCTAGAATGTCGCCCCGTTTCGACCATCCCGTGACCAAACCGTGAGCCAAGAACCCGACCGCCTATTCGCCGCCGCGCTGGACCAGGTGCCCGACTTCACCTTCAACGAAGATGTGGTGCGGGTGTTCCCCGACATGATCAAGCGTTCGGTGCCCGGCTACCCGACCATCGTCGAGAACATCGGCGTGCTCGCCGCGCAATTCGCCCGCCCGGACACCCGGCTCTACGACCTCGGCAGTTCCCTCGGCGCGGTCACCCAGGCCTTGCGCCGCCATGTGCGCAGCGAAGGCTGCCGGGTGCTGGCGGTGGACAATTCGGCAGCCATGGTCGAGCGCTGCAGCGAGTACCTGAAGGCCCAGGACGCCATGTACCAGGAATTGCTCCCGGTACAGGTGCTCGAAGCCGATATCACCAGCCTCGACCTGCAACCGGCCTCGGTGGTGGCGATGAACTTCACCCTGCAGTTCATCGAGCCGTCCGCGCGCCTGGCCCTGCTCGCACGCATCCGCCAGGCACTGGTGCCGGGCGGTGCGCTGATCCTCTCGGAAAAACTGCGCTTCGAAGACGAAGGCGAGCACGCCCTGCTCACCGACCTGCATGTTGCCTTCAAGCGCGCCAACGGCTACAGCGAACTGGAAATCGCCCAGAAACGCAGTGCCATCGAAAACGTGATGAAACCCGACAGCCTCGAAGAACACCGCGCCCGCCTCAAGGCCGCCGGGTTCTCCAAGGTGGTGCCGTGGTTCCAGTGCCTGAACTTCGCTTCCCTGATTGCCCTGCCATGATCGATCTGTCCCCTCTGGTCCGCCGCCTGGCGGGCACCCCGCTGGCTTCCTGGTCGCAAGGCCTGCAAGCCCAACTCGACGCCAAGCTGGAAAAAGGCCACGGTGACCTGGAGCGCTGGCAAAGCGCCCTGGACGGCCTGCCGGCACTGACCCCGAGCGAGGTCGACCTGGTCAACGGCCTGCGCCTGGACTTCGCCTGCGACGACGCCACCCGCGAACAGGCGCGTGCCGCCCTGATGGGCCTGTCGCCGTGGCGCAAGGGCCCGTTCGACCTGTTCGGCGTGCATGTCGACACCGAATGGCGCTCGGACTGGAAATGGTCGCGGGTGTCACCGCACCTCGACCTGCGTGGCAAGCGCGTGCTGGATGTCGGCTGCGGCAATGGCTACTACCAGTGGCGCATGCTCGGTGCCGGCGCCGACAGCGTGGTCGGCATCGACCCGAACTGGCTGTTCTTCTGCCAGTTCCAGGCGGTGCAGCGCTACCTGCCGGAGTTGCCGGCCTGGCACCTGCCGTTCGCCCTGGAAGACCTGCCGCCGGCGCTGGAAGGCTTCGACACGGTGTTCTCCATGGGCGTGTTCTACCACCGCCGCTCGCCGATCGAGCACCTGCTGGCGCTCAAGGACTGCCTGGTCAAGGGGGGTGAGCTGGTGTTGGAGACCCTGGTGATCGAAGGCGACGAGAACCAGGTTCTGGTGCCGGAAGACCGGTATGCGCAGATGCGCAATGTCTGGTTCCTGCCGTCGGTGCCGGCGCTGGAGCGCTGGCTGCGGCGGGCCGGGTTCAGCGACGTGCGTTGCGTGGATGTCAGCGTGACCAGCGTCGAGGAACAGCGCAGCACCGAGTGGATGAAGTACCAGTCGTTGAGTGATTTCCTCGATCCCGAGGATCACGGCCGGACTGTCGAAGGCTTGCCGGCGCCGCGGCGGGCGGTGCTGGTGGCCAGGAAGTAGGTTGGTCTTCAGGGCCTCATCGCTGGCAAGCCAGCGATGAGGCCCGAGAATCCAGCTAACCCGCAAATGGCTGCAACATTACAAATCCGTAACCTTCCCCTCCCCAGCAATACCCTGTCATACCATTCCCCTCCCCGCGCTTGACCCTGAAGCTACCTCAGGGTCGAGAATCGCCGCTTTTCTTCAGTTCGAGACTTTCATGCGTCTACTTGTCATCGAGGACGAAGTCCGCACCGCCGACTACCTGCAACAAGGCCTGAGCGAAAACGGCTACGTGGTCGACTGCGCCCGCAGCGGCACCGACGGCCTGCACCTGGCCCTTCAGCACGCCTACGACCTGGTCATCCTCGACGTCAACCTGCCGCAAATGGACGGCTGGACCGTACTCCAGCGCCTGCGCGCGCAGTCGACCACGCGAATCATGATGCTCACCGCCCACGGGCGCCTGTCCGACCGGGTCAAGGGCCTGGACCTGGGCGCCGACGACTATCTGCTCAAGCCCTTCGAATTCCCCGAACTGCTGGCCCGGGTGCGCAGCCTGCTGCGGCGCAGCGAGCAGGCGCTGGCGCCCTCGACCCTGAAGGTGGCCGACCTCGAACTCGACCCCGGCCGCCACCGTGCCTACCGCGCCGGCCAGCGCATCGACCTGACCGCCAAGGAATTCGCCCTGCTGCACCTGCTGATGCGCCAGAGCGGCGAGGTGCTGTCGCGGACCCAGATCATTTCCCTGGTCTGGGACATGAACTTCGATTGCGACACCAACGTGGTGGAAGTCTCGATCCGCCGCCTGCGGGCAAAGATCGACGATCCCTTCGAGAACAAGCTGATCCATACCCTGCGCGGTGTCGGCTACGTGCTGGAAGCCCGCGAATGAAGCCGGCACGCCTGTCGCTGCGCCTGGGCCTGAGCGTGATACTGATGGGTGCGGCGCTGGTGCTGTTGCTGGCGGCATTGGCGATCTTCGCCCTCGACCGCGAGCTGGACCAGCGCGCCCGCGACCACCTGCAACGCAAGATGGAACAGATCGAGCACAGCCTGAATGTCGATCTCAAGGTGGCCGATCTGAGCGTTCGCGCCCATCCCTTGCTCGACGTGGTGATGGGCCATGACAACCTGAGCCTGAGCGTGATCGAACGCAGCCCTCGCCATCCCGCGCGGCTGAGCCTGGGCCCGACACTGGAAGCGCCATCCGAGCCCATCGTCATAGGCCCGCAACTGGCCTTCAGCGAATGGACCGACAGCCGCGGCGATCAACTGCTCACCGCGGCCCGCAGCATGCGCCTGCAGGACGGCACGGCGGTGCAGGTGCTGCTGACGGTCAATCGCGGCGAGGATACCGAGCTGCTGCACGCCTACCTGCGTTCGACCCTGGTTGCCCTGCCGCTGTTGTTGCTGCTGATCGGGGTCTGCGCCTGGAAGCTGGTGCAAGGCGGGCTGGCGCCGCTACGCCGTTTCCGTCATGTCGCCGAGCAGGTCTCGGCCCAGGACCTTGGCCACCGCCTGCCGGAAACCCGCTTGCCGCAGGAGCTGCAGGTCCTGGCGCGGAGTATCAACATCATGCTCGATCGCCTGGAGAACGGCGTGGGCCAGCTGTCCCGGTTCTCCGACGACCTCGCCCACGAACTGCGCACGCCGATCAGCAACCTGATGGGTCGGGCCCAGGTCACCCTCAGCCGCGAGCGGCCGGCACAGGACTACAAGGTGGCACTGGAGGACAGCATCGAGGAATTGACCCGGCTGAGCCGGATCATCACTGACATGCTGTTCCTCGCCCAGGTCGAGCAGCCAATGATGAAGTTGCAGCCGACCCCGGTGCACCTGGCCGACGAGGCACGGCGGGTGGCGGAGTTGTTCGATATCAGTGCGGAGAGTCGCGGGGTGGTGTTGAAGGTCAGCGGCTGGGGCACGGTGACGGGCGACCGGTTGATGGTGCAGCGGGCCTTGTCGAACCTGTTGAGCAATGCCATCCGGCATGCGCCGGAAGGCGGCGCAGTACGGATCGGTATCGGGGCGCGGGAAGACGGGCTGGAGTGCTGGGTGGAGAATGGCGGGCCGGGGATTGCGGGCGAGCATCTGCCCCATCTGTTCGAGCGGTTCTATCGGGTTGGCTGTGGAAGGTCGCGGGAGGACGGCGGGACGGGGTTGGGGCTGGCGATCGTGCGCTCGATCATGCAGGTGCATGGCGGGCGGGTGGAAGTGAGCAGCGCGGTGCAGGGGCCTACGCGGTTCAGTCTGGTGTTTCCCGTATCGTAATGTGGGAGCGGGTTCACCCGCTCCCACAAGGTCGGCGGCGAGGCAGTTATCCGCGGCTTGCAGCCAGGATCAGCGCCTTCATTTCCGCTACCGCACCCTTGAAGCCGACGAACAGCGCATGAGCCACCAGCGCATGACCGATATTCAGTTCGTTGATCCCCTTGATCGCCGCCACCGCCTCGACATTGTGGTAATGCAGGCCATGCCCGGCATTGACGATCAGGCCCTGGCTCAAGCCAAACGCAACGCCATCGGCGATACGCTTCAGTTCATCAGCCTCTTCCGCCGGGGTATGCGCATCGGCGTAACGCCCGGTGTGCAGCTCGATCGCCGGCGCACCGACCCGACGCGAAGCCTCGATCTGCCGCTCGTCGGCATCGATGAACAGCGATACTTCCGAACCCAGCCGCGACAGGCGCTCCACCGCCGCCTTGATTCGTGCTTCCTGGCCGGCCACGTCGAGGCCGCCTTCGGTGGTCAGTTCCTGGCGGGTTTCCGGCACCAGGCAGATATGCGCCGGACGGATACGCTCGGCGAACGCCATCATTTCCTCGGTAACGCCCATCTCGAAGTTCATGCGCGTCTGCAGCACGTCCTTGAGCACCAGCACGTCACGCTCCTGGATATGCCGGCGGTCTTCGCGCAGGTGCACGGTGATGCCGTCGGCACCGGCCTCTTCGGCGTCCAGCGCGGCCTTGACCGGGTCGGGGTATCGGGTGCCACGGGCCTGGCGCAGGGTCGCCACGTGGTCGATGTTGACGCCGAGAAGGATGCGGTTGCTGTGGGTCACGAAGAAACTCTCCTGGAAGTTGAGCCCGACAGCATACGACGTGCTCAGCGCTTGCGAAACAGTTCCCGGCTGACCAGGGGCCGTCCGCCCAGATGAACGGCCAGCGCCTGGCGCATCAGGCGCTTGGCCGCGCTCAAGGCACCCGGCGCCTCCCAGTCGGCCTCGGCCATCGCGGCCAGCTCGACTCCGCTGAACAGCCCCGGCTGCAACAGGTAGACCCGCTCCAGCCCGGCATCCACCTGCAGGCGGTACCAGCCATCGGCGACCAGGGCGTCGCCATTGATGTCATGGTCGAGGGCGAAGGCGTAGCCCAGTTCGTCCAGCAGGCGCCATTCGAAGCTGCGCAGCAGCGGTTCCAGCGGACGCCCGGCGGCCAGGGCCTGCAGGGTCGCGGCATAGTGCTCGAACAGCGCGGGATGGGGGTCTTCGGCCGGCAGCAGGCGGGTCAGCAGTTCGTTCAGGTACAAGCCGCTGAACAGCGCGTCCCCCACCAGCCACGAGGCCACGCCAACGGTGTCCAGGCGGCCGACGGTCTTCAGCTCGCCGCGTCCGCGCAGCTCCACTTCCAGCGGCACGAACGGCCGCGCCAGGCTGCCGCCCTTGCCCCGGGCACGGCGCAGCACGGCGCGGACCCGCCCCTGCGGGGTGAGGAAATCCACCAGGGCGCTGGTCTCGCGATAGGCGCGGTTGTGCAGGACGTAGGCCGGCTGGGCTTCTGGCTGATCCATGGACGGTTTCGCAGGAAAGTCGGCCCGATACCGGACGGTATCGGGCCTGGGGAGGGATTACAGGTCGCCGTAGCCCAGCGAGCGCAGGGCCCGCTCGTCGTCGGACCAGCCGCCCTTGACCTTGACCCAGAGGTTGAGCATGACCTTGGCGTCGAACAGCACTTCCATGTCCTTGCGCGCCTCGGAACCGATGCGCTTGATGCGCTCGCCCTTGTCGCCAATGATGATCTTCTTCTGCCCGTCACGTTCGACGAGGATCAGCGCATGGATGTGCAGGACATGGCCCTGCTGCTTGAATTCCTCGATTTCCACGGTGATCTGGTAAGGCAGCTCGGCGCCGAGCTGGCGCATGATCTTCTCGCGCACCAGTTCGGCGGCGAGGAAGCGGCTGCTGCGGTCGGTGATCTGGTCTTCCGGGAAGAAGTGCTCGTTCTCCGGCAGGTGCTTGGCGATCAGCGCTTCCAGAGCGTCAAGATTGTGCCCCTGCTGGGCGGAGATCGGCACGATCTCGGCGTTCGGCAGTTGCTCCTGCAGCCATTGCAGGTGCGGGATCAGGTCGGCTTTCTCTTCGATGCGGTCGGTCTTGTTGATCGCCAGGATCACCGGGCCCTGCACGTACTGCACGCGCTCCAGGACCAGTTGGTCCTCGTCGGTCCAGCGGGTGCGATCGACCACGAAGATCACCACGTCGACGTCCTTCAACGCCGCCGAGGCGGTCTTGTTCATGTAGCGGTTGAGCGCCTTTTCGTTGCTCTTGTGCATGCCGGGGGTATCGACGTAGATCGCCTGCACGTCACCCTCGGTCTTGATCCCGAGCATGTTGTGACGGGTGGTCTGCGGCTTGCGCGAGGTGATCGCCAGCTTCTGCCCGAGGATATGGTTGAGCAGCGTCGACTTGCCCACGTTGGGGCGGCCGACGATGGCGACGTAGCCGCAACGGGTGGTGTTCAGTTCTTCAGTCATTGCCATTCTCCACGCCAAGGGCGATCAGTGCCGCGGCGGCTGCCACCTGCTCGGCGATACGCCGGCTGACACCCTGCCCCCGGCTCTTTTCGGTCAACAGGGTCACTTCGCACTCGACGAAGAAGGTCCGGCAGTGCGGCTCGCCCTGGATATCCACCACTTCATAGCGGGGCAGTTCGCAGGCCCGGGACTGCAGGAACTCCTGCAGGCGGGTCTTGGGGTCCTTGTTGGTGTCGACCAGGGTCAGGCTGTCGAACTCGCCAGCCAGCCAGGACAGCACGCGCTCGCGGGCGGTCTGCATGTCGGCGTCGAGGTAGATCGCGCCGATCAGCGCTTCGAGGGCGTCGGCGAGGATCGATTCACGGCGGAAACCGCCGCTTTTCAGCTCGCCCGAGCCCAGGCGCAGGTAGTCGCCGAGTTCGAAGCCGCGGGCCAGCAGGGCCAGGGTCTCGCCTTTCACCAGACGCGCACGCAGGCGCGACAGCTGGCCTTCACGGGCCTGGGGAAAGCGTTCGAACAGGGCTTCGCCGGCGACGAAGTTGAGGATCGCATCGCCAAGGAACTCCAGGCGCTCGTTGTTGCGCCCGGCGAAACTGCGATGGGTCAGGGCCAGCAGCATCAGCTCCTGGTTCTTGAAGGTGTAGCCGAGCTTGCGCTCGAGGCGACTCAGGGAAGGGCTCACGGTGTACCCACGCGATGTTCTTGGTGGTTCAGAAAAGCGTTGTTCAAATGCGGATCCTGAAAGACATATGGATTAATGCCCACTGGCCGGGACCCCGTTCGGGGATCCCTCGATACAGCCTATGCCAGAAAAGCATTCGGCGCCGTCCCGAGGGACAGCGCCGTGAAGGTGCTACTTGATCAGCCCGACCCGCGACAGGCTCGGGAAGTGGCTGAGTTTCGGCTCCGGCCAGCTCATCCAGACGGCAAAGGCCTTGCCGACGATGTTCTGGTCCGGAACCATGCCCAGCAGCTCCTTGGGAATCGACGGATCATCCCAGTAGCGGCTGTCGTTGGAGTTGTCGCGGTTGTCGCCCATCATGAAGTAGTGCCCGGCGGGCACCGTCCACTGCTGGTCAGGCGGCATGCGGTAGCGACTCATCTCCTTGCGGATCAGGTGCTCGGCCTCGCCGAGTTTTTCCTTGTACAGCTCGGCGCTGCCCAGGGTGCCCGGCTCGGCGCCGACCAGTTGCTCGGCGACCATCTGGCCGTTGACGTACAGGCGCTTGTCGCTGGTGTAGCGCACCACGTCGCCCGGCAGGCCGACCACACGCTTGATGTAGTTGACGTTCGGGTCGCTCGGGTAGCGGAACACCATCACATCGCCGCGTTGCGGGTCACCGACCTCGATGACCTTCTTGTCGATCACCGGCAGGCGGATGCCATAGGAGAACTTGTTCACCAGGATGAAGTCGCCCACTTCCAGGGTCGGCTTCATCGACCCCGAAGGGATCTGGAACGGCTCGACCAGGAACGACCGCAGCACCAGCACGATGAACAGCACCGGGAAGAACGACTTGCCGTACTCGACCAGCAACGGCTCCTTGTTCAGCTGCTCGACCACCGACAGCTCGGGCTGGCTGACGCTGCCCTGGTAGGTGGTGATCGCTGCCCGCCGCCGTGGCGCCAGGAACAGCAGATCGATCAGGGCCAGCAGCCCACAGACAGCGACAGCGATGACTAGCAACAGCGGGAAATTTAGCGACATAAAGACCTAGCTATCCAACCGGAGCACGGCGAGGAAGGCTTCCTGTGGAATCTCCACGTTGCCGACCTGTTTCATGCGTTTCTTACCAGCCTTCTGTTTCTCCAACAGCTTGCGCTTACGGCTCACGTCGCCGCCGTAACACTTGGCCAGTACGTTCTTTCTGAGTGCCTTGACCGTGGTCCGGGCAACGATCTGGCCGCCAATGGCCGCCTGAATCGCCACGTCGAACATCTGCCGAGGGATCAGTTCCTTCATCTTCTCGGTCAACGCGCGACCTTTGTAGTGCGCGTTGTCACGGTGCACGATCAATGCCAGGGCATCGACCTTGTCGCCGTTGATCAGTACGTCGAGCTTGACCAGGTTGGCCGACTGATAACGGTCGAAATGGTAATCCAGCGAAGCATAGCCGCGGCTGGTGGATTTGAGGCGGTCGAAGAAGTCCAGCACCACTTCGTTCATCGGCAGGTCGTAGCGCACCTGGACCTGCGAGCCGAGGAACTGCATGTCGCGCTGCACGCCACGCTTCTCGATGCACAGGGTGATGACGTTGCCCAGGTGCTCCTGGGGCACCAGGATGGTGGCGGCGACGATCGGCTCGCGGAAGTCTTCGACCGAGGACACGTCCGGCAGTTTCGACGGGTTGTCGACGTAGATGGTCTCGCCGGTCTTGAGCTTGACCTCGAAGATCACGCTCGGCGCGGTGGTGATCAGGTCCAGGTCGTATTCGCGCTCCAGGCGCTCCTGGATGATCTCCATGTGCAGCATGCCGAGGAAGCCGCAACGGAAGCCGAAGCCCAGGGCGTCGGAACTTTCCGGGGTGTACTGCAGCGACGAGTCGTTCAGGGTCAGTTTCTGCAACGCATCACGAAAATCTTCGAAATCGTCGGAACTGACGGGGAACAGGCCGGCATATACCTGTGGCTGGATCTTCTTGAAACCGGACAGCACTTCCACCTCGGGGGTGGAGGACAGGGTCAGGGTGTCGCCGACCGGCGCACCGTGGATGTCCTTGATGCTGGCGATGATGAAGCCCACTTCGCCGGCCTTGAGATCGGCGGTCTGGGTGTGCTTGGGGGTGAACACGCCGACGCTGTCGACCAGGTGCACCTTGCCGGTGGACTTGACCAGGATCTTGTCGCCTTTCTTCACGCGGCCATGGCGCACGCGAACCAGGGACACGACGCCCAGGTAGTTGTCGAACCAGGAGTCGATGATCAGTGCCTGCAGAGGCGCGTCGATCTCGCCTTCCGGCGCCGGGATGGTGTGCACCAGGCGCTCCAGCACCTCGTCCACGCCCATGCCGCTCTTGGCCGAGCAGGCCACGGCGTCGGTGGCGTCGATGCCGATGATCTTCTCGATCTCGTCCTTGACGCGGTCCGGGTCGGCTTGCGGCAGGTCCATCTTGTTCAGGACCGGCATGACTTCCAGACCCTGTTCGATGGCGGTGTAGCAGTTGGCGACCGACTGTGCTTCCACGCCCTGGCCGGCATCGACCACCAGCAGCGCGCCCTCGCAGGCGGCCAGCGAGCGGCTGACTTCATAGGTGAAGTCGACGTGGCCGGGGGTGTCGATGAAGTTCAGCTGGTAGGTCTTGCCGTCGTTCGCCTTGTAATGAAGGGTGACGCTGTGGGCCTTGATGGTGATCCCGCGTTCGCGCTCGAGGTCCATGGAGTCGAGGACCTGGGCTTCCATCTCTCGCGCGCTGAGACCGCCGCACATCTGGATGAACCGGTCAGCCAGGGTCGACTTGCCGTGGTCAATGTGGGCGATGATGGAGAAATTGCGGATATGACTCAAATCACTCACGGATCAACACTCAAAAAGGCCGCGGGCCGGACGCCCGCCGAAAAATAGCCGGGAATTGTACCTGAAGCCGGAGGGTTATGGGAGATTCCATTCGCCGGGCGCGACAGCGCCGCGACGACTGCCCTTGATGTCCGGGCAGCCGCTGCGGCCTGCGGGAAAAACCCTGGTCGCCAGGCTCAGAGCGCCTGGGCCGCCACGTCGAAGGTGAACACCGAACCGGGCGGCTTGGTCAGGTCGATCAGGACGATGACCAGGAATTTTCCGGTGACCTGGGCGTAGTTGCGCTGGATGTACTGGGCGCCCTCGAGGCCGCCAGCCGGCTGCTCCCAGTTATAGAAGAAGGCTTCCAGCGGCAACTGCAACGGGATGTCCCGTGGCCAGGGGGCAATGACCACTTCGTTCCAGACGTTGGCTGTCCAGTCCTGGTTGAAGCGCACCTGATTGTTCAGATGAAAGGCCTGTGCATCAGGCCCCAGGCTGCACTCGCCGGAGTAGGTGGGATAGAAACGCCGGTAGTCCTCCAGGGTGTAGATGCCTTTCAGGCTGCAGTCGGCCCGGCAGCGGTCAGGCGGACCGGTGCCGGCATCGCCCGGGTACTCGCAACGAAGGGTCAACGGATGGGCAGCGGGGTAATTCAGCTCGCGAACGATGAAGCCCTGGGCGTAAAAGATACGCCGTGATCCCAGGTCATGGCGCAGATAGGAGAACGACACGCCGTTGTCGGCATAGGCATTGTCCTTGGGATTCCACGACGGCGGCGGACCGGGCACGGTGCCGCGGATCAGCACGCCGTTGCAATACAGCGAGGCCTTGTCGTCGGCACAGGCCGCTTCGTCATCCTGGTAGCGCTGGTTGAGGCGCGCCGCCACCTCGTAGCCGATATAGACCTGCTCTCGCAGATCGAAGCCGAACGGCTGCTCACCGTTGCGGCTGTCCAGGCTCAGCACCGGCAACCATTCCCCGGTGGCCTGGAACCAGGTGCGCTGATTGCGCAGCGCCGCGCCCAGGCCAGTGGGCTGGGCCACGTCGTGGTAGACGGCGAGCACCGGCAACTGCGTGGGCGGCGTGGCATTCCAGTTGCGTACCAGCAGTTCCGGCGGGCGGTTCATGCCGTCGTCGCCCAGCAACTGGTAGTCCTTGCGCTGGCCGATGGCGGTGAAACGGTCGGCGAACAGGTAGCCGCTCACTTGTGCCAGCGGTCCCGGGGTGATATCGCGCCGCAGGTAGTCGAAACGCTCGGCACCACGGGCAATGGCATCGGGCCCATGGCTCCAGAACGGCGCCGGATCACTTGGCAGCACCTGCTTGACCATCACCCCACTGCAGTAATACGCCGCATGGTTGCCCACGCAGCGCTCGGGCGTGCTGTTCCAGGCTTCATTCAAGCGTTGCGCCAGTTCCGGGCCATTGAGCGCCAGCGCCTGCTGCACCACCAGGCACAGGCAAAGAACGCCAAGGAATCGCTTCATGGGATGTTCCTCCGGGCTAATAGCTCTGGTCCGCTGGCACGTAGGAGAACCTGTTCCCCGCCGCTCGCAGGTCGACACGCACGATGGGCATGAGCCGCCCGGTCACCTGGAGAAAGTCGTTCTGGATATAGCGAGCGCCCTGCAAACCCGAGCCGCCCTCCCAGAAAATGGCCTCGATCGGCAGCTGGGTCGGAATGTCCTGCGGCCAGGCGCCGATGATCAGTTCGTTGTGCCTCGTGGCCCAGCTCTGTCCGACCCGGACATCGGTATTGAGCTGAAACTCGACGGGATTGTCGCCGAAGGTGCAGCTAGTTCCCGGATTGCTGCCGTACCTGGTACGCCACTGCGCCACTGTGGTGATGTTTTGTGAGACGCAGGTGGCTCTGCAGCTATTGGGAATGCCGCTGGTGGCGGCATTGTCTGGATAGGCGCAACGAAACCTCACCGTGTGGGGCACCGGCTTGCCCAGCTCATGGAAGATCAGACCTTCGTTGCCCACCACCTGAGTCGTGCCGACATCCTTGCGCACATAAGACGCCGACACACCGTCGCGCTCTATCGAATTCGGGCTGGGATTCCACGACTTGAAAGTCGATCCGTAACCGGTGCCGCGAATGATCACGCCATTGCAGTACAGGGCGGCGCGACCGTCGGGACAGGCCGGGGCCGTGTCGTCGAAACGCTGGTTGATCCGGTCGACCACCTGGTAGCCGTAGTACAGCTGGTCCCGCTGGTTGAAACCGAACTGCTGTCCAGGACTGGCGGCCGCGTCGAAACGCAGCACCGGCAACCACTCGCCGGTGGCCTCGAACCAGTCGAGCTGGTTGCGCAGCGCCAGTTTCAGCCCCTCCATCGAGCGGTAATACAGGGCCTGCACCGGCAACTGCACGGGCGGCAACGCGCCCCAGTTGACCACCAGCAGTTCCGGCGGACGGCTCATGCCGTCGTCGCCCTGCAACTGGTAGTCCTTGCTCTGGCCGATGGCGGTGAAGCGGTCGGCGAACAGGTAGCCGCTGTCCTGGGCCAGCGGTCCGGGGGTGACATCCTGGCGAAGGTAGTCGAAGCGCTCGGCACCGCGGCCGATGGCGTCCGGCCCGTGGCTCCAGAACGGCACGGGATCGCTGGGCAGGATCTGCTTGGCCATCACCCCGCTGCAGTAATAGGCCGCACGGTTGCCCACGCAACGCTGGGGAGTACTGGTGTAGGTCTGGTTGAAGCGCTGGGCGATTTCCGGGCCGTTCAGCGCGTGGGCCTGGAGCCCGGCGAGAGCAAGGACCAGGCAAAGCCCCGACACACCGGATAAATGCCGCAACAATCCGTACATTTCGTCCTCCCGGGCCCGACGCTAGGTCAGCAGGCCCACAATGGATTGATGGCCTGTCACTCAGTAGTTCTGGTCAGCGGGGTCGTAGATGAACTTCGATCCCGCTGCAGCGGTCAGTTCGACCCGCACGATGGGCATCAAGCGGCCGGTGACGGTGAGGTAGTCGTGCTGGACGAAACGGGCCCCGGTCAGTCCGGGCGTGCCGACCACCCAATAGAAGGCTTCGATCGGCAACTCACTGGGAATGCCCGGGGGCCAGGCAGCGAACACCAGTTCGTTGCGCGTGGGCGTCCATGAATAGCCATGACGGACATCCGCATTGAGCTGGATCTCCTGCGGCGTATCACCGAACGCACAGCTCTCGGAAGGTTTTTCCGGATAGCGGGAAGCACGCCAGGCGGCCACGGTGGTGATGTTTTCCGATGCACAGGTGGCCCGACAGCTGTAGTCCGTGAGCGAGGTCTGGGCATTGTGCGGATAGGCGCAGCGAAACCTGACCGTGAAAGCGCTTGGCTTGCCCAGCTCGTGAAATATCAGCCCCTGATCCTGGTAGATGACGTCGACACCGATATCCGCGCCCACGTAGGAAAACGAGATGCCATCGCGAATCACCGAGCCTGGGCTCGGATCCCAGGAGTGAAAGTCCTCGCTGTAGTCGATGCCGCGGACCAGCACGCCGCGGCAGTAGATCGCCGAACGCCCGTCGCGGCAGGTGGTGGTGGTATCGGCATAACGCCGGTTGAGGCGCTCGGCGACCTGATAGCCGCTATAGGACTGCTCCCTCATATCGAAACCGAACAGCGGCCCGCTTTCGTCCGCCGGCGACCACCGCACGATCGGCAGCCATTGCCCCGTCGCCTCGAAATAGTTGCGCTGGTCGCGCAGCGCAGCCGCGAGCCCGGCGGCGGTGCGGCGATGAAACAATGCAATCAGTGGCAGCTGCCCCGGCGCCACCTCGCCCCAGTTGCGCACCCGCAGCTCAGGCGGGCGGTTCATGCCGTCGTCCCCTACTACCAGGTAATCCTTGCCCTGACCAATTGCAGTGAAACGATTGGAGAACAAGTAGCCGTGCTCGCCGACCGTACTGCCTGGCGGTACGTCGCGGCGCAGGAAGTCGAAGCGCTCCGCGCCATGGTCAATCGCATCCGTTCCGTGCCGCCAGAACGGTTGAGGGTCGTCGGCCAGGATCGGCTTGGCCATGACGCCACTGCAGTAATAAGCCGGTCGATTTCCCACGCAGCGTTCAGGTGTGCTGGCGTAAGCCTGATTCAACTGCTGGACGATTTCCGGCCCGTTCAGCGCGTGGGCCTGGAGCCCGGCCAGACCGAGCGCCAGGCAAAGGGATAGCGTGCCGCACAAATGCAGCAGGAATTTGCTCATGGTCCTATCTCCCGGGTGCCCGCCGTCATTTCACGGCGGGCACCCGCGAAAGGGTTGAAGGATCAGCCGTGCGCCACGCCCATCACCTGCAGCAGGGTCGTGAGGTCCATGCCCTCGGCCGCGCCGCTGTTGAGGTCGTAGGTATTGGCGGTACCGGCGCCGATCACCGTGCCCCACACCGGGTAGTCCGGCAGGTTCAGGTAGAAGCCGATGGGCAACGGGTAGAACTGCCTCAACCGGGCGAAATCCGCGAGCGAGGGCAGGGTCAGGCCGGTCTGCCGGCAGAGCTGGTCGGCACCGGCCCAGTCCGCTGCGTTGCTCAGCACGTGCATCTCGTCGATACCCTTGATGGTCAGCTCGTAGCTGGCCGCACCGCCGGGCGCGCCGGAGGCGGTGATGGTGGCTACGCCGTTGCCCTGCGCGGTAACCATGCCGACGTTGTCGACCTGGGCCACCTTCTCGTCACTGCTGCTGTAGCCAGTGGCCCCGGGCAGGGCACGCTGCATGCGGGTGAAGGCCGGCACCTCCGCCGGCGGGCGGGCTTCGGAGTGGGTGTAGGCGACCAGGTAGTTGTGCGCCGACAGGTCGAACTCCACCGAGCCGCTGAATCCGCCCGACAGCTTGAATGCCAAGGGAAACGAAGAGCCGACATTGCTGACGCTGTAGTCCACCTCGACATCCTTGCCGATGTTATCCAGCAATACGTCCTTGGGAATATCGAGGGTAATGGGGCGGCCATGACTGCCGATCGGCCAGGGAATCTGGTGCAGCACCGCCCCTCCGGCCTCGCGCAAGTACAGGGTCAGCGTCTCGCCGGCCCAGTCGGTACTCACCTCCAGTACATGCGCCTTGGCCCCGGACGCCGGTACGCCATTGGGGTCCAGTTCGCCATTGACCACGCCGTCCACGCTCGGCGCCGCCAGGTCCATGTTGATCGCTTTCATGCTGATCGCTCCTCTTTGCGCACCCCTGCCGCCACAGGACAACAGGGGTGCTTGCCGCTGGGAATAGCCCGGAAACCTTCAGGTCCTGGCAGTGCTTGGCGAATCGGCCTCGGAGCCCCCCTGGGCGAGGAAGTGCCCATGGGTCACCTTGCCGGTGAGGTCGCCCTGGATCGCGCTGCAATCGCCGCCCCCGGCCGGCACGCCCCAGGCCACCACATCACCATTGGCGGTCTGGGCGAAGAAGCCATGGCTGTTGGCATAGATCGCCAGCACGTTGACCAGCCGCCCGGCCACCGCGCTCATGTCGCCGCCCGTACGCACATCGCCCCAGACCACCACCTGGCCACCGCGGCGCAGCGCGGCGAAGGTGAAGGCGCTGCCCACCACCTGGATGATGTCGGAGAGCCCGGCGATTTCCGGCGGTACCTCACCGCCGGTATCCTTGGTGCCGCCCCAGGCAACCACATGGCCGTTGGTCAGCAGCGCGCAGAAGGACTGCCAGGTACTCACGACCTCGGCGATGTTCCTCATTGGCTTGATCAGTTCCGGCACTTCACCGCCATAGGCTTTCGGCCCCCACGCCTTGACCTCGCCGGAATCCAGCAACACGGTAAACGCCTGGGCCGTAGCCGCACCAAGGGCCTTGGCGGTGACGATCTCGGCAATCTCCGCGGTGGCATCCCCGCCATAGCCGCTATGTCCCCAGGCGATCACCGTTTTCGAACCGCCGGTATCACGCAACGCGGCAAAGGCAGCGTAGTTGCCGATGATTTGCTTGAAGCCGGTCATCACCTCCTGACCTTCCTTCATCTGGCCGCCATTGGTCGGGTTGCCCCAGGCCACGATCTGGCCATTACTGCGCAGACCGGCGAAGGCCAAGCCCGCACCGCAGATATCGACATAGTCGCTGTGCTGCTTGACCGCATCGCTCACCGGAACGCCATGGGTCGTGGCGCCCCAGGAAAACAGCGAGCCATCCGTCCTGAGCCCGACGAACGCCCCGCCATTGCTGCACAAGCGCACGAAATTGCCGTTTTCCCCTGGGTTAGGCATCACTGCCGACGGCCAGCACACCACGTTGCCGCCACCGTCGTCTTGACGCAACAAGGCCGCGTACGCATTGGAAGTACCATAAACCGCAGCAACGTTCTTGAAGGTGATCAGGGTTGGCGGGAGCTTGCCGCCGTTGGCCTCGTTGCCCCAGGCCCTGAGATCGACCTCTTTCTCGCTGCCGACGATGACCTCGTCGCGAATCACCGCGAACGCCGCAGCCCCGGTGACGGTACTGTCGACCCCGTTGCCGGCCGAAGGGCACGGGTTGAGGACGTAGGTCTGGGTCTTGTTGCGCACGTAGAGCTTCTTCCAGGGCTCCTTGTCGAACCACTGGGTCCGTGGCGTCCACTGGGTATCGCCTTCGTATTGCCATTCGGCGAGCAGTGGATCCAGGGTCTGGGCATGGCGCGCGTGGATCATCCGCGGCGCGCTGGAGGCGCGGTAGGTATTGAGGTTGAAACGCGCGCCCATGACCTTCAAGGGTCCGGACCCGACCTCGCGGTTGACCAGGTAGCTGCTGACGTCCGACGTCTCGACCGCCCCCCCGGCAGCGCGGGTGATGTCATATTCCAGATCGATGCTGACGCCGTTGCTGGCGTTGATGAAGCTATATTCGATGGTGAGCTCGACCTGCTTGCCACCGTCACCCGGCGCAACGACATGCGGAACGGTCGTGCTGCCGCCATTGGCAGGGCTCGTGACCCGCAGCAACACCACGTCCCCGTCCTTGAGCTGCGCCGAAGCATCGATCACCACGGTCGCGCCCTGCAGCACGTCGTCCGGATTGAGCTCGCCGTTCTCCGCCTGGCGGATGACCGGAAGCGGCAGCGCGGCGCCCTGCACGCGCACGGTTTGCGGGTCCGATATCGGAGCGCCGCCTCCCGCCCCGCCCTGGAAGACCTGGTAGGAGACCACCACGTTGCCATCGTTGTTGGCGATCACGTACTGGTAGTCGATGATCACGTCAAATGGCTTGCCAACGTCATCCTCGTGAACGAGTTCGCTTTTCTTGGTGACGCCCCCTTGCTTGTCACCGGTCCAGCTCACTTCCACGTCATCACCGAAGGCCAGGCCGGCCTCTACAGGCACCCGCACGATGGCACCATCGCTGGCATCGGCCGGGTTGAGCACACCATCCACCGCCTGCGGCAACTCCGGTGGCGGCAGGGCCGCGTCCTTGACACCCACGGTGAAGGTGACCGGGGACGACAGCCGGCTCGGCACGCCCGGCTCCTCGATCTGATAGGCCAGCTCGACCGTCGCATCGCGGTACTGCTCGACGGTGCTCCGGTCCATGTAGAACGGAACCTCCTTGCCCTCCAGTGGCGGGGTGACTTCCATCCAGTCGTCGTAGGCCGGGCCGAGGCTGGCCTTCCAGACCAGGCGCACCGTCTGCCCGACTTTCATCCCCGCATAAGGGGCGACAATGATTACAAGTTGTCCGCCTGGCAGGTCATCGGGCTCGATGAAGCCGCTGTCCGCCGACGGCCTGGTCACCGGCGCCGGCAGTGTCGACTGCGACTCGCCGACCATCAGCAGCTCGCTGTCCGAGGTCAGTTCGCGATCCAGTTTGTATTTGTACAGGCGGTAGTAGACCGAAACCGAGCCGCCATCGAGCACCGCGATATGCTCGGGGCCGTCGATGGTGAAGTTCATCGGCTTGCCGACTCCGGCGCCACTGACCGGACGCCCCACGGAGTGCAGCAGCACGCTGCCGTCGGCACGGGTGCCGAGCCAGACCATGGTCACATGGTCATTGAGTTCCAGGGCAGCGCCCGGCACGGTCACCGTAGTGGTGTCCAGGGCTGGATCGAGGGTGCCGTGAACGGCATCCTCCACGGTCGGTTTGGGCAGGCCCTTCTCAACGCCGTGGAAGGACACGAAGGCCCGCTTGGATACCCCGGCGGAGCTGTCGCCGCGGGTCACCTCGTAGGAAGCGTGGCCACGCCCCCGGGCCAGGCCAAGCAGATCGGCATTGGGGATGATGAAGTTGAGAATCGCCGGGAAGCTGATCACGGTACGCGGCTCGGGGGTAACGATGACCTCCTGGCCCTGGGAAGTGGTGCCGACCCAGGTCAGGGTGACCACGTCATCCCTCTGCAGCTCGCCAGCGGCCATGGCCCAGACCGAGACGGTCAGGTCGTCCTCGCCCAGCTTCTCGAGGTCGATCACGTCAGCGGGATCG
Source organism: Paucimonas sp. (assembly GCA_031253995.1). Classification (GTDB taxonomy): domain Bacteria; phylum Pseudomonadota; class Gammaproteobacteria; order Pseudomonadales; family Pseudomonadaceae; genus Aquipseudomonas. Next base: position 28,584 of record JAIRVG010000013.1, read on the forward strand.
GCATCCGGATCGGGGTTCTGGATCAGCGGAGCGGTCAGCAGGCCGTCGCCCACCTCCACGCTCACGTGGGCGCGCATCGACCAGTCGCTGGAGCGGTTATGCACCTCGTCGAGGACTTCATAGACCACCACCAGGTTGTCGCCGTCGCCCGCCGCGAGGATGGTCTCCTCGGTCACCACCATCGTGATCGTGCGCGCCGCGACGTCCGCCGGGGTCACCTGGTATTCCTGGATCACCCCGCTCCACGACAGGCGCAGGAGATCGTACTCGCGCATGTTGGGATAGGCCTCGAAGGTGACCTTGACCCCTTCCTTCGCGGCATCGTCGTCGATGATGCCGCTCTCCGGCACATCGATCTCCGCCGGCGGCATGCCCTGGTGGTTGGGCACATCGGGCTCGGGATCGATACCGCCAGGCATCTGGGTACGCACCAGGATATCGATCGGCGTACCCTCGCCAGAGTTACCGCCGCCAGCACGTTCGATCAGGTACCACAGGGAATTGATCCCTTCCGGCACGTGATTGGCGAGCACCGCCATGGGCACGGGCTTGCCGACCTGCTCGGGCAGCACGCCGCCGGAGGTCACCGCAACCTTGTCGTCGCCCCAGTACACCTTGATCCAGTCATTGGCCTGCATGTTCTGGTAGGCCGGGATCTCGATCAGCAGGCCCAATGCGTGGGCACTGATCATGCTTTTGTTGACGCCACCGTAGGCGCCTTCGGTCTGCAAGGGCCGGATCAGGCCGCCGATATAGATCGGCTCCATATCACGGACCTCACCGCCGCGAGTCGAGACCCACGCCAGGGCGTGCTCGGTATTGCGCCGGATCAGCTCGGGCAGATTGCTCTTGTCAGGGACAGGATGTGCGGACTTGGATTGATCGCCAGTGCTTGCGTCGATGGTCATGGGTGCTCTCCAGATCTTGTCGAACCCTATGGACGTGCTTGCGGCACGGATGAGGTTGAGCAGATTGAAGAACCAAGTGCACAGGGCGCACAACTGACAGAAATATCAGGTAGGGCCGGTGGAGCCGGGGAATTGCAATGAATTCAAGGGCCTTGGCGAGGAACTTTTTTCAGGCATGGAAAAGGGCAGCCGAAGCTGCCCTTTTTTTCATCACCGCAGCTTATTCAGCCAGCTTGAAGGTAATGAAGCTGGCGCGCCCCTGGCGCAGTACGCGCATGGACACCGAACGGTTCTTCGGCAGGTCCTTGGCGATTTCGGTGAATTCCTTCGCCGAGGTGATCGCCTGGTTGTTCAGGTGGCTGATGACGTCACCTGGACGCAGGCCGATCAGTGCCGCCGGACCGTCCTGGACATCCTTGATGACCACGCCGCCTTGCAGTTCGAGGGACTTCTTCTGCTCGGCAGTCAGGTCCGACACGCTCACGCCGAGGCGGTTGCTGCTGCGCTCGACCGTGCCACTCGGGCTGGTGGTGACGTCCTGGTCTTCATCCGGCAGTGCGCCGATGGTGACGTCGAGGTTCTGGCGCTTGCCGTTGCGGATGATTTCCAGCTTGGCCTTGGCGCCATCCTTCAGGCCACCGACCAGGTGTGGCAGGTCGGCCGACATGACGATCGGCTGGCCGTTCAGGCTGAGGATCACGTCACCCACCTGCAGGCCGCCCTTGGCTGCCGGGCCGTCTTCCAGGACCTGGGCCACCAGGGCACCGGCCGGCTTGTCCAGGCCGAAGGATTCAGCCAGGTCCTTGTTGACCTCCTGGATCACCACGCCGAGCCAGCCGCGGCTGACCTTGCCGTCTTTCTTCAGCTGGTTGGAGACATCCAGCGCCACGTCGATCGGGATAGCGAACGACAGGCCCATGAAGCCGCCGGAACGGGTGAAGATCTGCGAGTTGATGCCGACCACTTCGCCGTTCATGTTGAACAGCGGGCCACCGGAGTTGCCCGGGTTGATCGCCACGTCGGTCTGGATGAACGGCACGTAGGTGTCGTTCGGCAGGGTGCGGCCCTTGGCGCTGACGATACCCTTGGTCACCGAGTGGTCGAAGCCGAACGGCGAGCCGATGGCCAGTACCCATTCGCCAACCTTCAGTTTCGACGAGTCGCCCAGCTTCACGGTCGGCAGGTTCTTGCCCTCGACCTTGAGCAGGGCCACGTCGGTGCGCGGGTCGGTGCCGACCAGCTTGGCCTGCAGCTCGCTGCGGTCGGACAGGCGGACGATGATCTCGTCGGCGTCGGCGATCACGTGGTTGTTGGTCAGGACGTAGCCGTCATCGGAAATGATGAAGCCCGAACCCAGGGATTGTGCTTCGCGCTGGCGATCGCCCCGTGGCGAGCGCGGCTGCTGCGGCAGGCTGCGCTCGAAGAACTCACGGAACATCGGCGGCAGGCCTTCCAGGTCAGGCATCTGACCCTGGGCATACTTGCGCTCCGGCAGCTTCTGCTTGGTACTGATGTTCACCACCGCCGGCGAGGCCTGCTCGACCAGGGTGGTGAAGTCCGGCAGGGCTTCGGCTTGCGCCGTTGCCATCTGGCCGAGCATGAGCACGGCGGCGAACAGCGATAGATAGGATTTCAAGCGTGGTATCGACATACGGCTCCCGTCACAAACGAGCGTGGTTAACACTAGGGACCTGCCAACGAAAAAGGCCCGGCGACACCCCGAAGAGTGTGGCCAGGCCTTGAACATCGGCATTTCTTGAGACTTCAACAGCAGGAAAGGCCAGACCCGCAAGGGCCTGACCTATAGAAAAATCTGGATGGATTTGCAAACTTGATGGCTTACCAATCATGTCAGCGGCTCTGGGGCATGCCTTTCATCCTTCGTCGTCCTTGTACTCGTGCAACTCCGGTGAGTTACTGACTTGCCTGGGCGTCCTGCGGGCGCATCGACAAGGCTACTCGTTCGGCAGTGCCAATGGGGATCTCCCCCACCACCGTCACCATCATTTCACCCTTGGGCGTGTTCAACTGCCGCGATACGGCAACCGTCGGCCCCAACTGCGCACGGGTATCGAAGCCACCGTCCTTGTCCTGCGCTTCGAGGAACACCGAGAAGCGCGCCAGGCCATCGTCGTACATCAGGCTGCTGACGCTGTGCTGGTCGTCGTCATCCTTGCGTACGCTGCTGCTGACCAGTTCGAAACCCGGCGGCAGCCATTCCGAGCGCCAGCCGACCACCGCTTCACGGGCCTGTACGCCAGCCCGGGGCAGCGGCTTGCAGTTGTCACTGGCCTTGAGCTGGGCATCCTCGGGTACATCGCGGATGTCCAGGCGGGTGAACTGGAAGCGCTCCAGCAGCTGTTCCTTGTCGTTGATCAACAGGGATTTCAGCGGCAGCGCGGTCTCCCGGTCCAGGTGCAGTTCGAAGGCGTAGCGGTGCTGGTCACGGGGACGCATGGTGATGATCACCACGTCGCGCCCCGCCACCCTCGACTCACCGGCGACACTCAGGTCGTACCAGTTCATCAGTTTCAAAGGATCGAGGACTCGCGCCGAGGATTGCGTCGCAGTGCCTGCTTCCGAGGCCAGGGCTCCACTTACGCACTCGGTCTGGCCATTCACCCGCACGACTTCCTGGGCCGGGCCATCGAGCTGCAACAATCGCTCGCTGACCTTGCCGTTCTGGACGCGATGCCAGATGTCGTGGGTGGAAAAACTGCCGTTGCGTTCGTAAACGAAGGTGCCCTGGTAACTCTGCTCCTGCTCGACTTTCGCCATCCGGTTGAGCCAGTCAGCGGCCTCGGTCGACGAATTGGCGGCGTGGGCCGGCAAGGTCAGGCAGCTGCTGAGCAAGAGCGGTATGAGAGGTAGCGCGCGCATGATCCTCCTTCAGGTGTTCTTGGCCTTAGCGATTTTCCAGGCTGGCGGCGCGGGCGTATGGCAGCGCGCTTTCAGTGCCTTTCACGGCAGCGTCCTGGGCATGCTGGCGCAGGTAGCCGGGCAGACGCTGGTCCTGCCAGCCGCTCTGGCCTTGCAGCACGCCATTGGCCATCGGGCCAGGGGCTTGTTCGGAGCTTTCACTATAGCCGGCCAGAACTGCCGGGCCCTGGACCTGCGGGGTCACCAGGCCTTGCTGGGCCGGTTGCTGGGCAGCGAGTTGCGCACCGTTGATGTCGTCTTGGTTGTACAGCCGGACACCGGCCAGCACTGCCAGGGTCACCGACGCGGCGACCGCCAGGCGGCCAACGCTGCGCCATGGTCCGCGAGCAACCTTGACCGGCGTGGCTTCGTCAGCCAGCGCGGCAGAGACTGCCGAGGCGATGTCCAGCTTGGGCATCAGCAGTTCCTTGTGCATCGCTGCACGGGCTACCTGGTAGCGCGACCAGGTGGCACGGGTTTCGGGGTCGTCGACGGCACTCAGTACCCGACGCAACTCCAGTTCGTCCGCTTCGTTATCCATCACCGCGGACAGCGATTCCTGCAAAGCTTCACGACTCATGGCGGTTCCTCTCTTGGCTGTCGCCGCTGTCTCAGGTTTCCTGCAACAGGGGCTGCAGGGCTTTGTCTATGGCCTCCCGAGCGCGGAAAATCCGAGAGCGCACGGTACCCACCGGACACTGCATGACGCTGGCAATGTCCTCGTAACTCAGACCATCGAATTCACGTAAAGTTAACGCCGTACGCAAATCTTCTGGCAGTTGCTGGATGGTTCGATGGACGGTGCCTTCGATCTCATCACGCAACAGCGAGCGTTCGGGGGATTCGAGGTCCTTGAGGCCATGATCGCCGTCGTAAAACTCTGCATCCTCTGAACTGACATCGCTGTCCGGTGGCCGCCGACCGCGGGACACCAGATAGTTCTTCGCCGTGTTGATGGCAATGCGGTACAGCCAGGTATAGAACGCGCTGTCGCCACGGAAATTGCCAAGTGCACGGTAGGCCTTGATGAACGCTTCCTGCGCCACATCCTGGGCCTCATGGGTGTCGTGCACGAATCGCACGATCAACCCGAGAATCTTGTGCTGATACTTCAGCACCAACAGATCGAACGCTCGCCTGTCGCCGCGCTGCACGCGCTCGACAAGCTGCTGATCCTCTTCCTGGGTTAGCATGAA
>JAIRVG010000028.1 GCA_031253995.1 Paucimonas sp.
GGCCCGGAATAGTTGGCCGCCACCTCACCCTGGAACCAGGTGCCATAGCCGGTGCTCAGGCCGGTGAACAGCGAATCCCAACCCTGCGAGTAACGGGTATAGCGATAGGTGACCTTGGGTGCCCAGGCGACATCGGCGAAGGTGTAACCCGCCTCGGCGTACCAGGCCTTTTCCGGCCCGGCGTCCTTGTCCTGCCAGGCGTATTCGAAGCCGAAGCTGGCGTTCTCGATGCCGGCACTGCCTTCGCCCCGCAGGCTGTAGACATCCATGTTCTCGCGCTCTTTCTGGAAGTCGCTAGCCCACTGGTCGGTGACGTCCAGGCCATGCACCCAGGTCAGGCCCAGGGTGCCAGCCTCGGTGGTGTAGTCCAGGGTACCGGCGGCCAGCTCGGTTTCGGCCTGGGCGCGGTTGTCGGATTTCAGCCACAGCACGCTGCCGTGCAGGCCATCCTGGCCACCGAGCTTGAGCACCGCAGTGCGGTCGAAGGCGTGGCGGGCCGCCAGGTAGTAGGCGCCGCCACGGTTCAGCGCGCCGTCCGCCGGGCCCTTGCCGAGGTTAGGACCGTCGTCGTTGATCAGGAAGCCGCTGCCGATTTTGACCACCTGGCGCCCGGCGGAGAAGTCCACGCCATCCTTGCCCAGGGCCGGGAACAGATCGCCCGAACGCCAGCCGAGGAAGGCGTCCTCGATCTTGGTGGTGCGCTCGGAACCGTCGGTGTTGCCGGCGGCGTCGCCGTCACCCCAGGTCGCCGAACTGACCAGGTTGAAGGTGCCGTACAAGGTGCCGGCGCCGCCCAGGCCCTGGTCGCCGCTGACGCCGTACTTGATGAAGCCTTCGCGCCAGGTGGAGCCGCCGGTGGTGCCGTCGTAGTTCTTGCGGCTGTTGAACATCCCCCACACGGCGAGCATGTCGGCGTTGAGGTGGGTGTCGTCGTCCGCGTACAGCTCGTAGGCCAGCGCCGGCTGGGCGATACCCAGGGCGATGGAAAGCGCAAGAACGCTGCGCGCGGTCTTGTTCGAAGAGGTGCTCATGAACATGCTCCTGTGTGCCTTGGCAGGCATTCTTATCAGTGCAGAAGAAGGTCACCGCCGCAGGGCGGCGACCCGGGGTGGCTCAGCGGCAGTGGCTCAGGGCGCTGTCCAGTGCGGCGGCGATCTGGCCGGCCTCCTCGCCCGTCAGGGTCAGCGGCGGCGAAAGGATGATCTTGCTGCCCACCGGCCGCACCAACACCCCTTCCTGCCGCGCCGCCTCGGCGATCCGCGCAGCGTGACCGGCGCCAGGATCGACCGGGGTGCGGGCGTTCTTGTCGCTGACCAGGTCGAGGGCGATCATCAGCCCCTTACCGCGCACCTCGCCGACAATCTCGAAGCGCTCGCTCAACGGCTGCAATTGCGCCAGCAATTGACCGCCAACCCTAGCGGCGTTGCCTGGCAGGTCTTCGGCCTCGACGATGTCGAGCACGGCAAGGGCTGCCGCGCAGGCAGTCGGGTGCCCGCTGTAGGTGTAGCCATGCATGATGAAGCTGGCGAAGCCCGGCGCCTGCTCGATGGCCTCGGCGATACGCTGGTTGAACACCGTGGCGCCGAGGGGGATGTAGCCCGCGGAGATACCCTTGGCCAGGCACAGGATGTCCGGGGCGACGCCCCAGCCGCGACTGCCCAGCATGCAGCCGGAACGCCCGAAGCCGGTGACCACCTCGTCGGCGATCAGCAGGATGCCGTGGCGGTCGCAGGTCTCGCGCAGGCGCTTCCAGTAGTTGGCCGGCGGCACGATCACCCCGCCGGCACCCTGCACCGGTTCGGCGATCAGCGCGGCGAAACTGTGGGCACCATAGAGAGCGATGGTTTCCTCCAGCTGGCGGATGCAGTGCGCGGTCAGTTCCTCGGGGTCGCGGCAATCCCAGGGGTTGCGGTATGGCCAGGGGGTGTCGAGGCTGTGGCAACCGGCGAGCAACTGCCCGTGGTTGTAGTGATAGACGCCATTGCCGCCCACCGAGGTGCCGCCGATATGCACGCCGTGGTAGCCGTTGCGCAGGGACAGGAAGCGCGTACGCCCCGGCTGGCCGCAGGCGACCCAGTACTGGCGGGCCATCTTCAACGCGGTTTCCACTGCGTCGGAACCACCGCTGTTGAACAGCACCCGGGCCATGTTCTCCTGGGCGAACATCGCGGTCAGGCGCTCGGCCAGGTCGTAGACCCGGGGATGGGCGATGCCGTCGAAGGTCTGGTAGTAGGCCAGTTCGTCCATCTGCCGGGTGATGGCCGCCTTCACTTCGGCACGGTTGTGCCCGACATTGACGTTCCACAGGCCGCCGACGCCGTCGAGCATGCGCTTGCCGTCGATATCGGTGATGTAGTTGCCGTCGGCGCTGGCGATGATCAGGGTTTCACTGCGATGGGCGGGGGCGGCGCAGCCCATGGGATGCCAGAACTTCTTCTCGGCGGTCTTGTAGTGCGCATGGGCGTTGGGTCGGGCCACGGTGGTCTCTCCGGAAAAGGCCGGCAGCGGGACACCGGCGAACAGGGTTTGCGTATTCATGACTTGTTCCCCTTGCGGACGAACAACAGTTGCTGGGTAGTGAACTCAAGCAGGCCTTCAAGGCCGAACTCGACGCCGAAGCCGGACATCTTGCAGCCACCGAACGGCGTGTTCGGCTGGATCTGCGCATGGCAGTTGACCCAGGCCACGCCACTCTCCAGGCGCGCCGCGAGGGCGCTGGCGGCCTGCTCGTCCGGGCCCCAGACCGAGCCGCCCAGGCCCATGCTGCTGGCGTTGGCCCGGGCCAGGACATCCTCGACCGCGCCGTAGACGATCACCGGCAGGACCGGGCCGAACTGCTCCTCGTCCACCAGGCGGTCGCCGTCGGTGACATCGGCGACGATGGTCGGTGGATAGAAATAGCCTTCCCGCGCCAGGCGCTCGCCGCCGCACAGCACCCTGGCGCCGATCCGCCGGGCGTCCTCCACCAGCTCGGCGACCAGCGCCAGCTGTTCGGCGTTCTGCACCGGGCCGAAGCTCACATCGGCCTCCAGCCCGTCGCCGACCACCTCGCGGCCGGCGCGTTCGACCAGGGCGGCGAGCATTTCCTCGTACTGCGACTCATGCACGTACAAGCGTTTGAGGGCGGCGCAGGTCTGGCCCATGTTGAGAAACGCGGCGGCGAACACGTCCTCGACCATCCCGGCGATATCGCTGCCCGGCAGCACGATCGCGGCATCGTTGCCGCCCAGTTCCAGGGTCAGGCGCTTGAGGTTGCTCGCCGCGCCGCGCATGACGCTCTGTCCGGTGGGGGTGGAGCCGGTGAAGACGATCTTGTCGATCCCCGGATGAGTGGTGATGGCGCTGCCGAAGCCCTGTTCACCGGTGACGATATTGATCACTCCGCGCGGCAGGTGGCGGTCGAGGATCTCCACCAGGCGCAGGGTGCTCAACGGGGTCAGGCTGGACGGTTTGCTGACCACGCAGTTGCCGGCGCGCAACGCCGGGATGATGTGCCACACGGCGATCATGAACGGCCAGTTCCACGGGGTGATCGAGGCCACCACGCCCAAGGGTTTGCGCTGCAGTTCGACACGTTGCCGTGGCGTGTCTTCGATCAGTTCGACCGGGATCTCCAGGTCGGCGTTGTAGCGGGTCCAGGCCACGCCGCCCATGACCTCCGACATGGCCAGGGCCAAGGGCTTGCCCTGCTCCTGGACGATCAGCCGGGCCAGCGCCTCGGCCTCTCGCTCCATATCGTCGGCAGCCTTGTGCAGGGCGCTGCGGCGTTGTTCGGTACTGCTCGCGCGCCAGCTGGCGAAGGCCCGGCGGGCAGCGTCGACAGCGCTGTTCAGCTGTTCGAGCGAGGCCGCCGGACACTGGGCGAAGGGCGCTCCGCTGGCCGGATTGATAACCGCGAACGCGCCGTTATCACCGGGCACGCGGGCACCATCGATCAATAGCTGGAAATCGTGCATGGGATTCATCCTTTCGTGCGGCAGCACGGGGTCGCACCGCGGCACAGGTGGTGTGATGGAAAGAAGACCGGGGGTGTGTCAGAGCTTGTGGCTACCCAGCTCCAGGTAGCGCTGCGGGCAGGTCCGTCGCAGGCGCGCGGCGAGCAGCACGCCGCAGATCAGCGCGGCCGGGATCACCGCGCAGAGGGCATAGGAGAGGAGCTTGCTGGCACCGGTCAGGACATCGAAGTGCAGCACCGCCACGCCAAGCACGAACAGCAGCGCGAGGCAGGCGAAACCGGGTAACAGGCGCTTGCGCAGGAAACTCAGGCGCAGCTCGGGCTGACGATGGAAATACATCAGCACCGCCGCCGAGGTCATGGCCATCAGCAGGATCACGCACAGGGTCGCCAGGCTGGAGAACCAGGCGAACAGTTGCAGGATCGGGTCGGCGTCCAGCGCCGCGAACACCAGTACCACCACTGCGGCGATCAGGCTTTGCAGGGCCGAGCCCATGTGCGGGCTCTGGTGCACCCGGTGGGTGGTACCCAGTTGCCGGGGCAGCAGGCCGTCACGGCCGATGGCGTAGAAATAGCGCGCCGCGGCGTTGTGGAAGGCCAGCAGGCCGGCATAGATGCTGACCATGAACAGCACGCGGATGATCTGGGTCAGTTGCGGACCGACGAAGTGGTCGGACATGCCGTAGATGAAGGTGGTGGGGTCTTGCAGGGCCTGCAGGGTCGGGACGATCTTGTCCGCGCCCACGCCGACCACCATGGCCCAGATCGACAGGGTGTAGAACACGCCGATCAGCAGCACCGAGGCATAGGTGGCGATGGGGATGGTGCGCTGGGGGTTCTTCGCTTCCTCGCCATAGATGGTAGTGGCCTCGAAACCGATGAAGGCGGCGAAGCAGAACAGCAGGCCGATGGACGGCGTGCCACTGCTGACATGGGCCGGCTCGAAGGACGCGAAGTTGATGCCGCTGTCGCCACCGCTGCGCAGGATGGCGAAGTCGAGGGTGAGGATCGCCAGGTACTCGGCGACCACCACGAACGACAGCACCCGCGCCGAGAGGTCGATATTGCGATAGCCGAGGATGGCGATGCTGGTCATCGCCAGCAGCGAGTAGACCCACCAGGGCAGGTCGATGGCGAACACCACGTTCATGGTGCCCGCGACCACGCCGCCGAACATGCCGTACAGGCCGACCTGGAGGATGTTGTAGGCAAACATCGCCAGCACGCCCGCCGCGCCGCCGGCCAGGCCACCGAGGCCACGGGACGAGAAGGCATAGAAGCCGCCTGCGTTGGTCACGTGGCGGGCCATGGTGGTGTAGCCCACCGAGAACGCCAGCAGTACCAGAAGCGTCAGCACTAGCAAGGCGGGGGTTCCGGCGCCGTTGCCGAGCATGATGCCGATGGGGAAGCCCCCGGCGATGACGCTCAGCGGACTGGCCGCTGACACCACGAAAAAGATGATGAAACCGACACCCAGGGCACCGCGCCTGAGTTCCGTGGAACTGTTCGCAGGGATGGAAACGCTCATTTTCTTGACCTTGTTGTATGAGGCAGTCTGTTGTCTGGAGCGGCGGACACGCCATGCTGCTGCACGCTGTTGTTGTTGTGATCCGCTTGAAAATGATGCTAGACCCGGTGGGTGCCGGGCCGTTAGCCCAAAATGGCAGGGTCGTGCGGGAGGGTTGCCCTGATTGCGGGCAGGGCGGCGGATCGTAGGAGCGTCCGCCGCTCAGGCAGAAAAGTGGAAGCAGTAAAGCAATCCACCCAAGGTCAACAACGACCCCATCGTCGACAGCAGTATCGCCTTCGACACCACCCCCGCCTCCCGCTTGTAATATTCCGCCAGCATGAACGGCCCGGTCCCGGTAGGCAGCGCCGCAAGCAGCACCGCCGAGGTCGCCCACATCGACGGCAGGGCCAGGACCTTGAACGCCAGCACCCAGGTCAGCAGCGGCTGGCCCACCAGCTTCATCGCCACCAGCGGCCAGGCGCTGCTTTTCTCCTGCGGTGCCGGCTGCGCCAGGAACAACCCCAGCGAGACCAGGGCGCACGGCGTGGTGGCTGCCGCGAGCATGTCGAGGAAATGCATCACCGGCAGGGCAATGCCCAGCCCGGTGCAGGCCCAGAGCCCACCGGCGAGCGGCGCGATCACCAGCGGATTCTTCGCCAGCGCCCGCAGCACCTTCGCCGCCGCCCGCCCCACATGCTTCTCCGTCTGCAACCCGACCTCGATGCACACCACCGCAATGGCGAACAGCACGCAGACCACGATCAGCGTGGCGATCAGCGCCGGCTGCAAGCCGGCATCACCGAACAGCAGCGCACACAGGGGAATGCCGATATAGCCGGTATTGGCATACCCCGAACTGAGTCCGTCGATACTGGCCGTCGCCAGGCTGTGGCCACTGCACAGGCGCCATAGCAAGGTCACCAGGAACATCGCCAAGGTGCCGCCGCCAAACGCCAGGACGAACCCCGGCTGCCAGATCTCGGCCCAGGTCGCGGTTGCCGTGACCTTGAACAGCAGCGCCGGCAGGCACAGCCAGACCACCATCAGGTTGATTTCCGAGGCCGCCCGAGGCCCCAGCTTGCCGCTCTTGCGGCACAGGTAACCCACCAGGATCAGGGCAAAGATAGGGACGACGACAACAAGAACGGTGTGCATGACGCTTCCAGTCAGAAGAAACCGGCGCCAGTGTAGGAATCTGTTTCGATACGGTCCAATGACTTAGAATGCCGCGATCCATAGCCTGGAGGCATCGATGCTCGAACTCAGACAACTGCGCTATTTCCTCGCCCTGGCCGAGCACCTGCACTTCGGCAAGGCCGCTGCCAGCCTGCATCTGGCGCAGCCCTCGCTGAGCCGACAGATCTGCGTGCTGGAAGAGGCCATGGGTTGCGAACTGGTACAGCGCAGCTCGCGCTCGGTCAGCCTCACTGCCGCAGGGCGGGAACTGCAGCGCAACGGCGCCCAGGTCATGGCCGCCTTCGACTCGGCGATCCGCGCCAGCCAGGCGGTGGCCCGCGGGGAACGGGGCGAGTTGCGCATCGCCTTTACATCGATGGTGGCCTGGACCGGTTTTCCGAAACTGATCAAAGGCTTTTCCGAGGCCTATCCCGACATCGACCTGTCCCTGCACGAACTGATGCCCGTCGAGCTGGAACACTCGGTAGCGCAAGGCCACAACGATGTCTGCCTGTCGTTTCGCCAGGCCGGCCACGCGGCCCTGCGCTACCGGCCATTGCACACGGAAAGACTGTGCATCGCCCTCCCCGCCGATCATGCCCTGGCTCACCGCCGTGACCTGAGCCTGGGCGACCTGCGCGACGAACCTTTCATCCTCACCCCGCGCAACACGGCGCCAGCGCTGTACGACAGCATCATGGGCCAGTGCCAGGCCGCAGGCTTCGATCCGCAGGTGCGGATGTACACCCAGTTGCAGGGCACCATCGTCAACCTGGTGGCCGAGGGGCTGGGGGTTTCCGTCGTGCCGTCGGCGATGAGCCGCAGCAATCTGCAAGGCATCCGCTTCCACGCCCTGGCTGATTCGCCGGAGATCGAGTTCGGTATCAGCTGGCACCCGGACAACGGCAATCCGTGCCTGGACTCGTTCCTGCAACTGATGCACGAATCCACCAGCAAGATTCGCTGAAAGCTCGACACGGTCCTGAGGCAACCACTCGTCGCCATTTCCCGATCTTCCCGCAACTCCCCGCCCCCTGCGCCGTTTCTAACCCTGGATATCCGCCCGCCGCAAAGGACGTGACCTGTGTTCGGAAAGCTGAGCTGGGACGCCATCCCGCTGCACGACCCCATCATCATGACCACCCTGGCCGTGGTCGGCCTCATCGGCCTGGGCATCCTGGCGGCGATCACCTGGCAACGTCGATGGACCTGGCTGTGGACCGAGTGGCTGACCTCCGTGGACCACAAGCGCATCGGCGTGATGTACATCGTCGCCGCCCTGGTCATGCTCCTGCGCGGTTTCGCCGACGCCCTGCTGATGCGCACCCAGCAGGCCATGGCCTCCGGCGGCTCGGCCGGCTACCTGCCGCCGGACCACTACGACCAGATCTTCACCGCCCACGGCACCATCATGATCTTCTTCATGGCCATGCCCCTGCTGATCGGCCTGATGAACATCGTCGTGCCCCTGCAGATCGGCGCCCGCGACCTGGCCTTTCCCTTTCTCAACGCGGTGAGCTTCTGGCTGTTCGTCGCCGGGGCGCTGCTGGTGAACATCTCCCTGGGCGTCGGCGAGTTCGCCCGCACCGGCTGGGTCGCCTACCCGCCGCTGTCGGGCATCGACTACAGCCCCGGGGTGGGCGTGGATTACTGGATCTGGTCACTGCAGATCGCCGGGATCGGCACGCTGCTGACCGGGGTGAACTTCTTCGTCACCATCATCAGGATGCGCACCACCGGCATGACCCTGTTCCGCATGCCGGTGTTCACCTGGACGGCGCTGTGCACCATGGTGCTGATCCTCGCGGCGTTCCCCATCCTCACCGCCACCCTGCTGCTGCTCAGCCTCGACCGCTACCTGGGCATGCATATCTTCACCGCCGAGCTGGGCGGCAACCCGATGATGTACATCAACCTGATCTGGGCCTGGGGCCACCCGGAGGTGTACATCCTCATCCTGCCGGCGTTCGGCGTGTTCTCCGAGGTGGTGTCGACCTTCGCCGGCAAGCGCCTGTTCGGCTACCACTCGCTGGTCTGGGCGAGCATCGTCATCACCGTGCTGTCGTTCGTGGTCTGGGCCCACCACTTCTTCACCATGGGCGCCGGGGCCAGCGTCAACGCCTTCTTCGGCATCATGACCATGGTCATCGCCGTGCCCACGGGGGTGAAGATCTTCACCTGGCTGTTCACCATGTTCCGCGGCCGGGTGCGTTTCGAGACGCCGATGCTGTGGACCCTGGGCTTCATCGTCACCTTCAGCATCGGCGGCATGAGCGGCGTGCTGCTGGCAGTGCCGGGCGCTGACTTCCTGCTGCACAACAGCCTCTTCCTGGTGGCGCATTTCCATAACGTGATCATCGGCGGCGCAGTGTTCGGCTATCTCTGCGGCCTGAGCTACTGGTTCTCCAAGGCCTTCGGCTTCAAGCTCCACGAGCGCTCGGGGCGGGCGGCGTTCTGGTGCTGGCTGGTGGGCTTCTATTTCGCCTTCATGCCCTCCTACGTCCTCGGTTTCATGGGCATGACCCGGCGCCTGAATGCGGTCGACGTGCCGGAGTGGCGCCCACTGCTGATGCTGGAGATGCTCGGCGTGGGCATCATTCTCTGCGGCGTCTGCTGCCAGGTCGCGCAGCTGATATTGAGCTTCCGCCAGCGCCACGAAAACCGCGACCACACCGGCGACCCGTGGAACGGCCGGACCCTGGAATGGACGACCGCCTCGCCACCGCCGGTCTACAACTTCGCGGTACGGCCGGTGGTGGAAGGCATCGATGCGTACTGGGGCATGAAGGAGCGCGGGATCGAGACCCAGGCCACGGCGGACTACCAGCCGATCCACCTGCCGCGCAACACCAGCCTGGGCATGCTGATCGGCTTTTGCAGCCTGCTGCTGGGCTTCGCCATGGTCTGGCATATCTGGTGGCTGGCAGCGGCGAGCCTGCTGGCGACCGTGGCGACGCTGGTGCTGCGCAGCCGTGACGAACAGACCGGCTACTGGCTACCGGTCGAGGTCATCGAACGAACGGAGCGCGGAATTGAACGCGAGCAGGCCGGCAACACCAATCGTTAACCCAAGAGTAACTATCCACCACCCACCTTGATTGATGCCCATCACCCCCGCCCTTAACTTGACCCCACGCAAGCGGACACGTGGAGTCACACAATGACAACAAGACCCTCCCCCCCACCGCAATGGTCGCGTCGACGCAGCGAGAAGCAGCGCCGCCTCGACCTGGTCCGTCCCCTGGCGGACGGCGCGGTGCTACCCGGCGAGCGCATCGTCGAAGCCCTCGAACGGCTGATCGCCCCCGGCGATCGGGTAGTCCTCGAAGGCAACAACCAGAAGCAGGCGGACTTCCTCTCCCGCTCCCTGGCCAAGGTCGATCCCGGCAAGCTGCACGACCTGCACATGATCATGCCCAGCGTCAGCCGCGCCGAGCACCTCGACCTGTTCGAACAGGGCATCGCCCGCACGCTCGACTTTTCCTTCGCCGGCCCGCAAAGCCTGCGCATCGGCCAGTTGCTCGAAGACGGAAAGCTGGAAGTCGGCGCCATCCATACCTACATCGAACTGTACTCGCGCCTGCTGGTAGACCTGATCCCCAACGTGGCGCTGGTGGCCGGCTTCATGGCCGACCGCGAGGGCAACATCTACACCGGCCCGAGCACCGAGGACACCCCGGCCCTGGTCGAGCCCACCGCGTTCAGCGACGGCATCGTCATCGTCCAGGTCAACCAGCTGGTGGACGACGTGCGCGACCTGCCCCGGGTCGATATCCCGGCGTCCTGGGTCGACTTCGTGGTGGTGGCCGACAAGCCTTTCTACATCGAACCCCTGTTCACCCGCGACCCGCGCCATATCAAGCCGGTGCATGTGCTGATGGCGATGATGGCGATCCGCGGGATCTACGAGAAGCACAACGTCCAGTCCCTCAACCATGGCATCGGTTTCAACACCGCCGCCATCGAGCTGATCCTGCCGACCTACGGCGAATCCCTAGGCCTGAAGGGCAAGATCTGCCGCAACTGGACCCTCAATCCGCACCCTACCCTGATCCCGGCGATCGAATCGGGCTGGGTGGAAAGCGTGCACTGCTTCGGCACCGAGCTGGGCATGGAGGACTACATCGCCCAACGCCCGGATGTGTTCTTCACCGGCCGCGACGGCTCGATGCGCTCCAACCGGATGATGTGCCAGCTGGCCGGGCAGTACGCCGTCGACCTGTTCATCGGCGCCACCCTGCAGGTGGACGGCGACGGCCACTCCTCTACCGTGACCCGCGGTCGCCTGGCCGGTTTCGGTGGCGCGCCGAACATGGGCCACGACCCCCGTGGCCGCCGCCACGTGACCCCGGCCTGGCTCGACATGACCGAGCCGGTAACCCTGCTGGAACGCGGCCGCAAGCTGGTGGTGCAGATGGTCGAGACCTTCCAGGAAGGCGGCAAGCCCACCTTCGTAGAGACCCTGGATGCGGTAGGCGTAGCGAAGCAGACCGGCATGCCGCTGGCGCCGGTGATGATCTACGGCGACGACGTCACCCACCTGCTCACCGAGGAAGGCATCGCCTACCTGTACAAGGCGCGCACCCTGGAAGAACGCCAGGCGATGATCGCCGCCGTCGCCGGGGTTACCGCCATCGGCCTGCGTCATGACCCGAGGGAAACCCGGCGCATGCGTCAGGAGGGCCTGATCGCCCTGCCGGAAGACCTCGGCATCCAGCGCACCCAGGCCAGCCGCGAGTTGCTGGCGGCGAAAAGCATCGCCGAACTGGTGGAGTGGTCCGGCGGACTGTACAACCCGCCTGCACGGTTCAGGAGCTGGTGATGAGCGCATCGACACTGATTGACGTCCCCCTGCCCCTGGCTCAGCTGCTCGCCGACCTGGCGGTGGATGCCCTGATCGACGAAGCCGACCTGTCGCCCAAGCCGGCATTGGTGGACCGTCGCGGCAGCGGCGCACACCGCGACCTGCACCTGGGCCTGATGCACGCTTCGGCCCTGGCGCTGTGGCCATGCTTCAAGGAAATGGCCGAGGCCGCCCTGGCCATCGGCGAGGTCGGCCAGCCGCTGCGCGAAGCCCTGGGCCGGATCGGTCGCGAAGGTGAGCGGGCCATGCTCGCCACCACCGGCGGGGTCAATACCCACCGGGGCGCCATCTGGGCCCTGGGCCTGCTGGTGGCGGCACGCGCCCTCGGCGAACCGGGCGAGGCCGCTGGTGCCATCGCTGCGCGCGCCGGGCGCATCGCCCTGATCGAAGACCGCTTTGCACCGCGCCAGCAAGACAGCCACGGCCTGCAGGTGCAACGCCGCTACGGTGTGCGCGGGGCCCGGGAAGAAGCCCAGGCGGGCTTCCCTAGCGTCCTCGACCACGGCCTGCCACAGCTTGCCCGTAGCCGCCACGCCGGCAGCGGCGAACAGAACGCACGCCTCGACGCCCTGCTGGCGATCATGACCACGCTGCAGGACACCTGCGTGCTCTGGCGCGCCGGCAGCGAAGGACTGCAAGCCATGCAGCAAGGCGCCCGCGCCGTACTCGACGCCGGTGGCAGCGCCAGCCTCGGCGGACGCCGTCGCCTGCGCGAACTGGACAGCCAGCTGCTCGCCCTCAATGCCTCGCCAGGGGGCGCCGCCGACCTGCTGGCCGCCTGCCTGTTGCTCGATACCTTCGGGAGTCTCTGACCATGGAAACCCTGTCTTTCACCTATCCCGCCGGCCAGCCTGCCGGCGGCCGGGCCCTGGTGGGCTGCGTCGGTTCCGGCGACCTTGAGGTGCTGCTGGAACCGGGCACCGACGGCGTGCTGGCGATCACCGTGGTGACCTCGGTCAATGGCAGCGCGCCACGCTGGGAACAGCTGTTCGCCCGCCTGTTCGCCGGGCAGACGCTGCCGGCGATGAACATCGATATCCACGACTTCGGCGCAACCCCGGGCGTGGTGCGCCTGCGCCTGGAACAAGGCTTCGAGGAGATTGCCCATGACTGACATCGCCCATCTGCTGGCCAGCCGCAGCTTCGTCGAGCTGGGAGCGCGGCAACGGGCCCAGGCCCTGCTCGATCCCGGCAGCTTCCGCGAGCTGCTCGGTCCCTTCGACCGGGTCATGTCGCCATGGCTGCCGGGCCAGGGCATCGTGCCCCAGGCCGATGACGGCGTGATCGTCGCCAAGGGCAGCCTCGACGGCCGGCCGCTGCTGGTGGCGGCCATCGAAGGCGCGTTCCAGGGTGGCAGCATGGGCGAGGTTGGCGGTGCCAAGATCGCCGGCGCCCTGGAGCTGGCCATCGAAGACAACCGCAACGGCATCCCCACCGCCGCCGTGCTCCTGCTGGAAACCGGTGGCGTGCGCCTGCAGGAAGCCAACCTGGGCCTGGCGGCCATCGCCGAGATCCAGGCGGCGATCGTCGAGCTGCGCCAGTTCCAGCCGGTGATCGGCCTGATCGCAGGTTCCGTCGGCTGCTTCGGCGGCATGTCCATCGCCGCCGGGCTGTGCAGCCGGGTGCTGGTGACCCGCGAGGCACGCCTGGGCCTCAATGGCCCGCAGGTGATTGAGCAAGAAGCCGGCATCGACGAATACGATTCCCGCGACCGGCCCTTCATCTGGAGCCTGAGTGGCGGCGAGCAACGCTTCGCCTGCGGCCTGGCGGACAGCTACATGGCGGACGCCGTCGATGAGGTGCGCCAGGCACTGGTCGCCGCGCTGGCGGCCGGCGAACCGGCCCTGCCACGCAGCCGGCGCCATGCCGACTTCCTCGCCCTGCTCGGCAAGCTGGGCAGCGACTGCGAACAACTGGATGCCGCCCGGGCGCGCGCCATTTACCAGGGAGAACTGCAATGAGCCGAGGACTTGAGTGGATCCGTGCATTGGCCGGGGGTCATGAAGCCGCGGGCTATCCTGCCTCGATCAAGGTGATCGACGGCGAACTGGGCAACCGTCCGGCACGCTTCGTTGCCGTGGTGCCCGATGCGAGCAACCCGTTCCCCCGCGCCCGCAACGGCGAGGTCGGCCTGCTGGAAGGCTGGGGCCTGGCCAAGGCCATCGATGACACCATCGAAGCGGATGCCGGCGGTACGCCGCGGGTCCTGGTAGCGGTGGTCGATGTGCCGAGCCAGGCCTATGGCCGCCGCGAAGAGGCGCTGGGAATTCACCAGGCCCTGGCCGGAGCGGTGGATGCCTACGCTCGCGCCCGCCTCGCCGGCCACCCGCTGATCGCGCTGCTGGTGGGCAAGGCCATGTCCGGCGCCTTTCTCGCCCATGGCTACCAGGCCCAGCGCCTGATCGCCCTGGACGACGACGGGGTGATGGTCCACGCCATGGGCAAGGCCGCCGCCGCGCGCATCACCCTGCGCAGCGTCGAGGAACTGGAAGCCCTGGCCGCCACCGTGCCGCCGATGGCCTATGACATCGCCAGCTATGCGTCGCTGGGGCTGCTCTGGGAACGGGTCAAGGTCGACGACATCGAACGGCCTGCGGCGACGGAGATCGCCAAGGTGACCGAGGTACTGAGCCGCGCGGTGGACGATATCGGCAGCAGTACCGACCTGCGCGGACGCCTCGGTGCGCCGAACCGGGCGCTGTCGTCGAAGGTGCGGGCGCTGTTGCGGGCCCAATGGTGATTCGCCGACCAGGCTTTTTTATCGAGAGGGGGAGTGACGGATGAACACCACCTTTGCCGCACACGACCTGCTCTGGGGCATGCGCCCGGAGCACCTGCCCGACGATGCCCCGGACTGGGCTCGACGGGTGCTGGCTGCCGGGCTGCCCGTGGTGGTCCGGCGCGCCAGCGGCCCGGCCGGGCAGGTGCCGGTCGGCCTGCGCGGCGACGGGCGGGCCAGGCGCCTGGCGGCCTGGATGCCACGGGAGGCGGTGGGCTGCCGGCGCCGCCCCGAGGACCTGCGCCTGGACACGATGGCGGATCTGCCGGCGCTGGCCGCCTTGCAGCGGCTCACCCCGCTCCTGGACAGCACCGGCCTGGCCTGGGGTCCCACCGGGGGCGTCGCCTACCAGTTGGCCACCGGCCTGGCGGTGCTGCACGAAGCCAGCGATCTCGACCTGGTGGTGCGCACACCGGCGCCGTTGAGTCGTTTGCAGGCCCGTGCGCTGAGCCACGCCCTGCAACCCTCCCCCTGCCGGATCGACGTGCAACTGGAAACCCCCAACGGCGCCATCGCCCTGGCCGAATGGGCCAGCGGCGCCGCACGGGTGCTACTCAAGCATCGAGAAGGCGCGCGCCTGGTCACCGACCCGTGGCACCTTGCGGAGCAGCCGGCATGAGCAGCCTGTTCGCTTTTCCCGGCCAGGGCGCGCAACGCCCCGGCATGCTGCAGGGCCTGCGCGACGTCCCCCTGGGCCGCGCCTGCCTGGAAGAGGCCAGCGATGTCCTCGGCGAAGCGGTCGCGCAACTCGACAGCCCGGCCGCACTGGCCTCGACCCGCGCCGTCCAGCTCTGCCTGCTGGTGGCCGGCGTGGCAGCGGCCCGGGGCCTGCTGCAACGCAACCCGGCGCCGCAGTTCGTCGCTGGCCTGTCCATTGGCGCCTACCCGGCGGCGGTGATCGCCGGGGCCCTGGACTACGCCGATGCAGTGCGCCTGGTGGCCCTGCGCGGCGAACTGATGCAGCGTGCCTACCCCACGGGCCATGGCATGACGGCCTTGATCGGCCTGGACCAGACTACCGTCGAAGCACTGATCGCCAGCGCCGCCGAGCCGGTGTTCCTGGCCAATATCAATGCCGAACAGCAGTTCGTGATCGCCGGCAGCGACAGCGCCATGGCCGCCCTCGCCGCTCGTGCCGTGGCCGCCGGCGCCCGCGTCGCCAAGCGTCTGGCGATGAGCGTGCCGTCTCATTGCGCGCTGCTGGCGCAACCCGCCGCTGAGCTGGCGCAAGCCTTCGCCGGCGTGACCCTGCGTCGCCCGGCCATGACCTTCCTGAGCAGCAGCAGCGCCCGCGTGCTGCACGACGCCGAGGCCCTTGGCGACGACCTGGCGTACAACATGTGTCGCCGCGTCGACTGGGCCGGCACCCTGCGCAACGCCTTTGAGCGCGGCGCACGCCTGCTGATCGAACTGCCACCCGGCGCCGTGCTGAGCGGCCTGGCCCGGCCTGTGTTCAACCCCGGAACGGTGGTCGCCTGCCAGGATGCCCGGCCGGATACCCTGGATGCGCTGCTGCGCAGGGAGGTGGAGACGACCCGCTGACCGCCGTGCCATTCGAAGACCAACAACAACAAGCAACTTCGACTCATCGTGAGGACAACAACAATGATCATCTACGGCGTGGCCCTGCTGGCCATCTGCACCCTTGCCGGCGTCATCCTCGGCGACTTCCTCGGCGTCCTGCTGGGCGTCAAATCCAACGTGGGCGGTGTCGGCATCGCCATGATCCTGCTGATCTTCGCCCGCCTGTACATGCAGCGGAATGGCGGCATGTCCAAGGAGTGCGAGCTGGGCGTCGGTTTCTGGGGCGCCATGTACATCCCCATCGTGGTCGCCATGGCGGCGCAGCAGAACGTGGTCACCGCCCTGCACGGCGGCCCGGTAGCGCTGATCGCGGCGGTCGGCGCGGTGTTGCTGTGCGGCGCGACCATCGCGCTGATCAGCCGTACCCACCGCGGGGAACCGCTGGAAAAGGAAGTCAATGAGGCCGACGTGGCCGCAATCGCACCGGCAGGAGGCCGCTGATATGGAAATCATCCTCAAGGCACTGGAACACAATGGCCTGGTCACCGCCTTCGCCGTGGTCGGCGCGGTGATGTGGATCTCGGTGGTGCTGTCGAAACGGCTCACCTTCGGCCGCGTCCACGGCTCGGCCATCGCCATCGTCATCGGCCTGGTGCTGGCCTGGATCGGTGGCAACATCACCGGTGGGCAGAAAGGCCTGGCCGACCTCACGCTGTTCTCCGGCATCGGCCTGATGGGCGGCGCCATGCTGCGGGACTTCGCCATCGTCGCCACGGCGTTCGAGGTGCAGGCCACCGAGGCGCGTCGGGCCGGGATGATCGGCGCGGTGGCATTGCTGCTAGGCACCGTCCTGCCCTTCATCGTCGGTGCGGCCGTGGCCTGGAGCTTCGGCTATCGCGATGCAGTGAGCATGACCACCATCGGCGCCGGGGCGGTGACCTACATCGTCGGCCCGGTAACCGGCGCGGCGCTGGGTGCCAGCTCCGATGTGATGGCGCTGTCCATTGCCACCGGCCTGATCAAGGCGATCCTGGTGATGGTCTTCACGCCGGTCTCGGCACGCCTGCTGGCGCTGGACAACCCGCGTTCGGCGATGGTGTTCGGCGGGCTGGCCGGTACCGTCAGCGGCGTGACCGCAGGGCTGGCGGCGACTGATCGGCGACTGGTGCCTTACGGCGCCCTGACCGCCACGTTCCACACCGGACTGGGCTGCCTGATGGGGCCGTCGATCCTGTACTTCTGCGTGCGCGGCCTGGTTGGCTGACGCTGCCGCTCGCGGTTACCCGACGCCCCGGCCATGCACCGGGGCGTCGTCGTTTCAGGCTTCGCGCTGGCGACTGTACATCCGACACTCGGCAACCAGCGCAAGCAGATTGGGATCCCGCTCGCGGGTCTTCAGGAACACCACGCCGATATGCTGCTGCAGCCGATAACGCGACTGCAGCGGAATCAACCTGACGCGGTTTTCATAGACCGCCGAAATACGCCCCGGCAACAACGCATAACCGACCCCCGAACTGACCATGCTCAAGAGGGTGAAGATATCGTTGACCTGCATCGCCACGTTGGGCTTGAACCCTGCCTGCTCGAACACCCGCACACCATCGCGGTGGGTGGCGAAGCCCTGGGTCAGGGTGATGAAGGTCGAGCCGGCGAGATCGGCGAGGTCGACTTCCGCTTCAAGGGCGAAGGGCGAGTCGGTGGGCACGGCGAGGAAGATATCGTCGGAGAACAGCGGCAACTGCTCGCAGGCCGGGTCGCTGGTGCTTTCGTCCAGCGACACCAGGATCGCGTCCAGCTCGAAGTTCTTCAGGCGGTACAGCAGGTCGACGTTGGAGCCCAGGGTCAGGTCGATATTCAGCTCGCTGCGGCGCAGCTTGAGGCCCATGACCAGTTGCGGCACGGTCTTCACCGTCAGCGAATACAGGGCACCGAGCTTGAAACGCTCGGAAGAGAAACCCGCCGCCTCGCGGGTCAGGCGGACCATCTCGCTGGTGTCCTGGATCAGCTTGCGGGCCTTGTCCTCCAGCACATAGGCACTTTCCAGCGGAGTCAGCTTGCGCCCCTCGTGCTTGAACAAGGGGCAGCGCAAGGCGTTTTCCAGCGAGTGGATGGCGCGATGGACACTGACGCTGCTGGTCTCCAGCTGGGCGGCGGCACGGGCGAGGTTTCCGCTGTGCATGAAGGCGAGGAAGATTTCCAGCTTCTTCAGGGTCAGCTCTTCGTCGATTTGCATGGCCGGCTCCTGTGCCCTGGCAACCCGAAGGGGCGAACGGGGGAGCATATAGGATTGCGCACAAGGCGGCGACGAGTGGCAGCGCCGTCGACTACCGGACCTGGCGAGGACGCAGCAGCGCCGCCAGCCCGACCGTGAGCACCACCGCCAAGGCCATGGCAAGGATGAACGTCAGCGCGATCCCCAGGTGCTCCAGCAGACGACCGATAACCAGATAGAAAGCGATCACCCCCACCGCGCCAATGGCGTTGCCGCGGATCATCCCGGCCATGGAAAAACGCCCGCCCTGGACATGGGAAAACACCACCAGCGGCCAGGCGATCACCGGGATCGGCGCAAGCATGCCGCTCACCGCCGGGCCCAGCACCTGGGCTGTGCCGGTGGTGAGCATCAGCAGGCTGGTGGCGGCGACCATGCGCAGCGGGATCTCCCACCACCGCGCCTTGATCTGCGGCAGTTGCGCCGGCCGTTCTTCGCGACCGGTAACCCACACCAGCAGTGCCACCAGGCACAGGGCGACAGTGATGGCCAGCGGCAGGCCGCCCCAGTGGGTGAAAAGGTACGCCGCCACGCCATAGCAGAGCAGCGACACCAGGGCAGTCGGAACGATACCGAGCCGGCGACTGCTGAACAGATAGCACACATAGCCCGCCTGCACCGCCGCCAGGCCACCGAGCGCACCGGGCACGGCATTCACGGCGAAACCGCTGCCCTGCTCCAGGCAGAGGAAAATCATGACCAGCGCCGAGGTGATCGGCATGCCCGAGAGCAACCCGCCAAGCAGTCCACCCCAGCGGCGCGAGGCAAGGGAAACAGCCCACATCAGCAGTGGCGTGACGATGAGCTTGAGGTAGAAAAGGGTCATGACGGGGCTTCCGGTTGTGCTTCTCTGGTCGCGGCAGGCGCTTGTGCAAATGGCGATACTACACAATCGACAACCTGCAGATTTTCACTTTTTCCAGGTAAAACACAGCCGCCCAAGGGTGATGGCAGATTGGCCGGGGGGCGTGGTAGCATCGCCCGCTTACCAGTGATTGAAATAATACTTTTGACGCTCAGGAAGGCTGCCAACGCGCACTGCTTGCCATGAAGAATATTTACCTGATCAACAATGTATTGAATGGTGGAAAAACGTATCTCGAATACCTTCTGCCTCCCCTGAATTCACTTCGACACAAATACAATTGCGTCGTGCTTCATACCAAGATTACCGGCCTGAGCAAACAGGAAGCAGAAGAGGTCCTGGATTATCCGGTTGAAGAAACCGAACTGGAATTTATTGCGCAACTCAAGTCGCAGGTCATCATCTCGAATGACGCCTTCATTGGCAGGGCGCTGGATGAGTCGAACTTTGCGGTGTTCATCGCCCATGGCAACGTCGGCATGCCCATCGCCGACAAGCATTACGCCTCCAGCCTGATGGCGCTTTTCGATGCGGTCGTTTCTCCTTCCCGGTCGTTCTTCTGCCTGCTGCAAAAAGGCATGCAACTTTATCGACAAGACAGAAACGCTGGCCTGCCCTTCCAACTGAAGACCATCCGCTCGGACCTGCGCAAGACCACGGCAATTTCCACATTGCCCGTGAAGATCCCCGAAATGCTGAGCGAGCCTCCCGCATTCGAGCGCAGCCCGGACAAGTATGTCGTGGGCATCCTGCCGACCCAGAAAGGCATTTGTCCGGCCGGCGCCTCGCTGTTCGAAAACATGGTCGAAGTCATCAATGCGGTGAAGACCCAGGTACCTCACGCCAGTATTCTCCTGCGCCCCTACATGACCGACTTCGAACACCCGTTCATCGCGGAAATGTGCGAGAAGCTCGGCCAATACCCGTGGATTAACATCGACACCACCAAGGGCCGCAGCGACGACTTCTACCGCAAGTGCGACACGATCATTACCGACGCTTCCAGCGGTGGTGTTTCGTTCATGCTCAATACTTGCCGGCTGCCCATCTATTACGTGCCTTCCTGCACAGACAGCCACCCCATCGTCCATGCCTGGCTCGAACAGATGGGCAACTCGCTGCCTATCGCCAGGAATGGCGACGAACTCAGGGAATTGCTGCACGGCTTCGAATTGCTGCCGCCCGATCAACACTTCGCGATTTACCAGGCATTCTACGCGTCGGAATACGGCGGCTTCCGTCATCCCGAGGAAGTCTTCCTCGACCTGGTTGAAAAACAGCACGACTCCGATTTTGGCTACTTCGCCATGAATGCTGCCGGAGAAGTTGAAGCGCGCACAGGATCCAGCCCGACATGAACGCTGGCGTTACCGGACAGGTAGTCTGGATCACCGGGCTGTCGGGCGCAGGCAAATCGACCCTGGCCCGGGAGTTCACGGCCAGGTTGCGTCACCAGGGCCGCTCGGTGGTCATGCTCGACGGCGATGAGCTGCGCGACGTGTTCGGCACCACCGCCAGCCATCCGCAAAGCTACGAGAGAAGCGGTCGCCTGGCGCTGGCCATGCAGTACGCGCAGTTGTGCCGGGTCATCGCTGCCCAGGGGCACGTCGTGGTGATCGCGACGATTTCACTGTTTCGCGAAGTCCATGCCTGGAACCGCGCTCATCTGCCGGGCTATTTCGAGGTCTACCTGAAGGTCCCGGTGGAAGAACTGCGACGCCGCGACCCCAAAGGCATCTACCGGCGCTTCGACGCGGGCGAACTGACCAACGTCGCAGGACTCGACGTGCCGATAGACGAGCCGCGCATGTCGGAGTGGGTGGCGGAGTTCGATCCCCTGCACACGGCCGAGACGTTGACCGACGACTTGCTGCACCGATTCATAAAAGGGAAATCAGTATGAAAACCGAATGGGATTACACCGTCCTGGCTGACGCTTACCTGAAGCGTCCCGACTACGCCGATGCAGCGATCGACGCCATGCTGTCCATCGCCGGCGCCAGCAAAGGCGACCGTTTCTGCGATGTCGGCGCAGGTGTCGCCCACCTGACCCTGATGCTGGCCGCGCGCGGCATGGACGTCATGGCCGTGGAGCCCAACGATGCCATGCGCGCCAACGGCATCAAACGCACCCTCGACCTGGGCAACGTCGCCTGGCACGAAGGCACTGGCGAAGCCACCGGACAAGCCGACCAGGCGTTCGACATGGTCACCTTCGGCAGCTCGTTCAACGTCTGCGACCGCCAGCAGGCCCTCGTGGAAACGGCGCGCATCCTCAAGCCGCGCGGCTGGTTCGCCTGCATGTGGAACCACCGTCATCTCGATGATCCGATCCAGGCCCGGATCGAAGCCATCATCAAGGAGCGCGTGCAGGGCTACGCCTACGGCACGCGTCGCGAGGATCAAGGCGCAGCCATCGACGCCTCCGGCCTGTTCGGGGCGGTTGTCCACCTCGATGCACGCGTCATCCACCAGCAATCGATCGAGGAATGCCTGGAAGCCTGGCGCTCCCACGCAACGCTGCAACGCCAGGCCGGCGCGGCATTCCCCGAAGTGATCAGCGCCATCGAAGAGTACCTGCAGAGCCTGGGTACCGCGTCGATCCAGATTCCGTATGCGACCAATATCTGGATGGCCCGGCTGAAGTAATGCGGGTGCCGGGCCTTTGCCAGGGAAGGCAAGCCCGGACAGGCTCAGGGTACCTTTGATCTCCTCAAACAATGGGTGCCAGCCCATTGCTTCGGCGGCTTTACCCATAACGTTATCGCCGAGATAATGTCATTTTGGAATCAAGCCTCTTGCCGCGCCGGCATGAAACGGAGTTCGAATGACCCAAGCTCAAGCCCCCGATCTTTCTACCCGCAGTAATCAGATCACCGCCCTGGCCGCCAGGATCACGACCGGACTGGGCGTTGTGCTGGGTGGCATGTGGGCAATGATCACCTACCTGGTTCCCGACCCCAGCGTCTTCGGTTTCGGGTTTATCAATTGGCGCAACATCGTGCTGCTGGTCAGCGTCTTCACCGTGCTCGGCGCGCTTTCGATCTGCTGGCAGATCCGCAACCTGCCAAGGATGCTTCATGGCACCGCCCTGACTTTGCTGGTCGTCGGCCTTTCGTTCGCATTCTTCATACTCGGTACCGAATACGCCAAACCGAGTTTCGAGTTCGCCAAAGTACAATCCACCGTCATCGAGAACGACGGCAACAACCTGCTGGGCAAGCGCATGGAAGTGGTAGACGGCGTGCGTGTCGAGCTGGCGGGTTGTGAAAATATCGGCCGCTACCCCAACTGCACGTTCATCCTCACCAACCTGGACATGGACCGCGATTTCCGGTTCGAGAATACCAGCCGGTTCTTCGACGAGTCCGGGGCGCCAGTGTCGATCAAGGAGCTACGGGTAGGCCAGCAACCGTGGAACTATTGGCACAGCTTTCAACTCCTGCGCAATGTGCCGACGACCGTGAGCCTGGTGTTCCAGGAGACCGGTCGCAAGGTCGAACACTGCCCCTCGATCAAACTCATGATATCGACCCGCGACAACGGCACCCAGGCCCTCAAGTTCAATGATGTGACCTTGAAGTGAGCACCTTGGCGCTCGCTTGAAGTGCCTCCCACCTGCCCGTGACCCGGCGCACGCCATTGGACCCGATGGCGAGCTCTGGGCGCTTGGTCGCTCCTCTCGTCGAGGCGCTGGACCGCGCCTTGTTAAATTATCCGCATAGCCGAGACGATGCACAGCTCCGTTCAATGTGTTCTCAACTGATCGGGAGAGAGGGATCGGATCAATGGGCGAGCAAGTAACACTGCCCAGGGCGCACCAGACGTAACACGAGGCGAACTGTCTCAACTGCCTGGTGGAAAGTGGAATGGCATAGGGTGGGATGCCGGAGGCTTTTCTACGCGCTTTTCGCATCTGGACCTGAAGCTGCTTCACCATTTCTGCGGGAATGGCCAACAGCAGGTGCTTCCCGCTGAAACCGCCCCAAGACCGCTCCGGATTTCGTGTACTCAATCGTGTACTTAAAAATCCCGGATACAACGGTTTTCAATAGTTTTCCGCGGAACGAAAAAAAGGCCCCGAAGGGCCTTTTTTTCTTCCGATCCAGAGACTTTTCAGCACTCTGGATCGCCATGTTTGGAGCGGGAAACGAGACTCGAACTCGCGACCCCGACCTTGGCAAGGTCGTGCTCTACCAACTGAGCTATTCCCGCGTCGTCTTGATGGTGGGCATTGTATAGAGTTGAAATAATTCGTCAACCCCTTGATTCAAAAAACTTTTATTTCTTTTCGGAGCCTTCGCGCAGGTGCGGCCAGGCGGCGCGCAGGTACTGCAGCATGGACCACAGGGTCAGGCCGGCGGCGATCAGCAGCAAGGCGTAGCCAATCACCACCCAGGTGCTCAACGTGGCCGGGTTGGCCAGCAGGATCACCAGCGCCAGCATCTGCGCGGCAGTCTTCCACTTGCCCAGGTTCGACACCGCGACATGCGCCCTCGCCCCCAGCTCGGCCATCCACTCGCGCAGCGCCGAGACGACGATCTCGCGACCGATGATCACCGCCGCCGGCAGGGTCAGCCACAGATTGGCATGCACCTGCACCAGCAGGACCAGGGCCACCGCCACCATCAGCTTGTCCGCCACCGGGTCGAGGAAGGCACCGAAGGGCGTGCTCTGCTCCAGGCGCCGGGCCAGGTAGCCGTCGAGCCAGTCAGTGGCGGCGGCGATGGCGAAGACGCTGCTGGCGGCTACATAGCTCCAGTGATAGGGCATGTAGAACAGCAGAATGAAGATCGGGATGAGCAGTACACGAAGAACGGTAAGCAGGTTCGGGATATTCATCGGGACAACTGGCTGCGAGGTGAGCGGGCATTCTACTCGCTATGCAGGCTGTCATAAATCGACTCGGCGAGCTTTTTGCTGATTCCAGGTGCCTTGGCGATTTCTTCCGCGCTGGCGCGGGACAATTCCTGCAATCCGCCGAAATGCTTCAGCAGGTCGCGGCGGCGTTTCGGCCCGACGCCAGCGACGTCCTCCAGGCTCGACGTACGCCGCGCCTTGCCACGCCGGGCACGGTGGCCGGTGATGGCGAAACGGTGGGCCTCGTCGCGGATCTGCTGGATCAGGTGCAGCGCCGGGGAGTCCCCCTTCAGGGTGAACTCGTTGTGCACGTCGTTCAGGTACAGGGTCTCGAAACCGGCCTTGCGGGTCACGCCCTTGGCCACGCCGAGCAGGGTCAGGTCGGGCACCATCAGGGCCTGCATCACTTCCCGCGCCATGTTCAGCTGGCCCTTGCCGCCGTCCACCAGCAGTACGTCGGGGAGCTTGCCTTCGCCGTCCTTGATCCGCCCGTAACGACGGGTCAGGGCCTGCTGCATGGCGGCGTAGTCGTCGCCGGCGGTGACGCCTTCGATATTGAAGCGGCGATAGTCGGATTTCAGCGGGCCTTCCGGGCCGAACACCACGCAGGAGGCCACGGTGGCCTCGCCGCTGGAGTGGCTGATGTCGTAGCACTCCAGGCGCTGCGGCACTTCCGCCAGGCCGAGCACTTCGGCCAGGGCCTCGAAGCGCTGGGCCATGTGCTGGCGGTTGGCGAGGCGCGCCATCAGCGCCTGCTCGGCATTGGTCACCGCCAGCTGCTGCCAGCGGGCACGGGTCCCGCGGACCCGGTGGCTGATGCTCAGCTCACGGCCGCGCAGGGTCTCCACCGCGTCACGCAGGGCATCGAAGTCCTCGTGCACGACGTTGACGATCAGTTCCGCCGGCAGCTCGCGCTCGGCGTTGCCCAGGTAGTACTGCGCGAGGAAGGCCGACATGACCTCGGCCACCTCCTCCTCGATGCCCACCTGGGGGAAGAAATTCTTGCTGCCCAGCACCCGCCCGCCGCGCACGCTGATCAGGTGCACGCAGGCGCCGCCCGGGTTGACGAAGGCCGCCACCACGTCGACGTCGCCGCTACCGCCTTCCATGCTCTGCTGGTCCTGGACCCGGCGCAGCAAGGCGATCTGGTCGCGCAGCTCGGCCGCCTTCTCGAACTCCAGGGACATGGCGGCCTTTTCCATGTCGGCATTCAGCTCGTTGGTCAGCTGGTGGCTGCGACCTTCGAGGAACATCACCGAGTGGCGCACGTCCCCGGCGTATTCTTCCGGCTCCACCAGGCCCACGCAGGGGCCCTTGCAGCGCTTGATCTGGTACTGCAGGCACGGGCGGGTGCGGTTGGCGTAATAGCTGTCCTCGCACTGGCGCACATGGAAGGCCTTCTGCAGCAGGCTCAGGCTTTCGCGGATCGCCCCGGCGCTGGGGTACGGGCCGAAATACTTGCCCTTCTGTTTCTTGGCGCCACGGTGGATACCCAGCCGCGGGAATTCGCCGTCGGACAGAAACACGTAGGGGTAGGATTTGTCGTCACGCAGGAGGATGTTGTAGGGCGGGCGCCATTCCTTGATCAGCGTCTGCTCCAGCAGCAGCGCCTCGGTCTCGCTGGCGACGATGGTGGTCTCGACCTGGGCGATATGCCCCACCAGCGCGGCGGTCTTCGGTGCCAGGCCGGTCTTGCGGAAGTAGCTGGCCAGGCGTTTCTTGAGGTTCTTGGCCTTGCCGACGTACAGCAGGCGGCCGCCTGCATCGAACATCCGGTAGACACCCGGACGGCCGCTGCAGGTCGCGAGGAAAGCACTTGAATCGAACGCGGGGGTCATATCAGAGGTTGGCGTCAACCATGCCGTGGCGGACCGCCAGCAAGGTGAGTTCCACATCGCTGGTGACCGAGAGTTTCTCGAAGATGCGGTAACGGTACGTGTTCACGGTTTTCGGCGACAAGCACAGTTTGTCGGAAATGATCTGCACCTTCTGGCAACCGACGATCATCAGGGCGATCTGGATTTCCCGTTCCGACAGGCTGTCGAACGGCGAGGCGTTCTTCGGCTCGAAGGATTTCAGCGCCAGCTGCTGGGCGATCTGCGGGCTGATGTAGCGCTGCCCGGCAAAGACCAGGCGGATGGCCTGGACCATTTCGTCGAGGCCCGCGCCCTTGGTCAGGTAGCCGGCGGCACCGGCCTGCAGCAGACGGGTGGGGAACGGATCCTCTTCGCAGACGGTCACCGCCACCACCTTGATGTCGGGGTGGCTGCGCAGCAACTTGCGGGTGGCTTCCAGGCCGCCGATACCGGGCATTTTCACGTCCATCAGGACCACGTCCGGCTTCAGTTCGCGGGCGACCTTGAGCGCCTCTTCGCCGGATTCGGCCTCACCCACCACCTGCAGACCGTCGATGTCGGCCAGCATGCGGGTTATGCCGGTACGTACCAGATCGTGATCGTCGACCACCAGAACCCTAATCAAGCAGACACCTCGCCTTACGGTCTGAATTGGATCCGGCCACCTTATCAAAAAATTGCGTGGTGGACCTAACAGAATGCGTCATGAATATGACGTCAGATTTCATTTTTTCGACATTCCTGTTGCGCTTTGTCCGATCAGGCCAACGCCACTTTGCCTACAGTCATAGTGGAATTAACCGCCAAGCTCTCCAGAAGATGTCTTACAGCCTGCTGATCGGCCGGTTGCAGCCGCCGGTAGCAGTCGAGCAAATGGTTCTCGCCCGGTCGCAGGTCGTCCAGCATCGCCGGGGTCGGCACCCCGCTCAGCACATACAGCGCATCGACGCCACTGGCCGCCACCGCTGCGAGGTAGTCGGCACGCGGCGTACGTTCGCCGCTTTCATACTTGCCCTGTGCATTGGGCTCGACCCCACCAATGTCGCCGAATGCCCGCTGAGTCAGGCCGAGGCGTTCGCGTTCTTCCCTGATACGTAGTCCGATACCCTTCATTTGAATACAGATTCCTTTGCAAAATACCCATTAGAGGGTAGGAAAACCCGGCACATCCGCTGCGCCGTCAACAACTCAGCACTATGCCTGCGATGCGAATTAGTGCACAAGACGCCCTACGCCTTTCGAAGGGGGTCAAGGGACCGTTCGCTGCATGCGGATGAAGCATTCTTCCTCGCCGACTTCCTCGAATCCTGCACGCCGGTACAGGTCCCGGGCCGGATTCGACTTGAATACCGTGAGCCGTAGCAGCGGCAAGCGACGTTGTGCCGCCCAACTGTTCAATTCATGCAACACCCAGGTACCAATCCCTTGATTGCGCGCCTCGTCGGCTATATGCAATTCGCGGATATACAATGCATGGCGATCCTGGCTCAGGCTGCAAAAGCCCACTCGCCGTTCTCCGTCCATCACCCGCCACTGCTCGCGCCAGCCCCAGGCCTGGTCGAAGGCTTCGTCCAGCCACAGCAGGTCGTACTGGCAGTAATAACGGAGCATGCCGCGGCGGGTCAGGTCGCGGGCGAAGGGCAGGTCCTGGTCGGAGGCGGCGACGAGACATCGCGTCATGATGGCTCCTGGTCGGCATAGCAGACAGGCGAGCTGCCCGGCCCCTGGCGCTCCAGCTCATCTTCCAGCCAGTCGGCCAACACGGTGGCATTGTTCTGCTCGGTGTTCTTGCCGGCATAGACCAGGGTCAGTTCGCCCTTGCGGGCCAGGTCGAGCAGCGGCCACCAGTATTGCGGCCGGGCAGCAAGCTCCTGCCGATAGCGCTGGGTGAAGCCGGAGAAATCCACTTCGCCGTGGTGAAACGCCTTGCGCAGTTCGGTAGACGGCGCGACCTCGGGCAGCCACTGCAACAGCTGCAACTGGTCCTTGCGCCGGTTGCGTGGCCACAAGCGATCCACCAGCACCCGCTGGCCATCCCCGCTTGACGGCGCCTCGTAAGCGCGCTTGCAACGAATCATTCCAGCCCCTCCATAAGCCCGATGAATAGAGCTTACCACCCGTATTCATTGACTGGCGTCATGGTCGCCCCCGCCTATGCTAGTACGCTGCACTGGTACAGGCAGGAGCCTGAAAATGTCACCCCCGGACCCTTTCATGACTACCCAGACCAGCGTCGCCCCACCTGCGGACGCGCTTGCAACACCCGCCCCCGGCTCCCGCGCGAGCCGTACCCCCGCCGTGATCTTCTGCAGCCTGCTGATCGGCGCCCTGCTCTACACCGCCTGGAGCCTGGTGCACGACATCAATGCCAGCGGCACCCTGATCACCACCTGGACACCCTTTTTCCTGCTCGGCCTGGCGCTGCTGATCGCCCTCGGCTTCGAGTTCGTCAACGGTTTCCACGACACCGCCAACGCGGTGGCCACGGTGATCTACACCCACTCGCTACCGGCACGTTTCGCGGTGGTCTGGTCGGGGCTGTGGAATTTCTTCGGCGTGCTGTTTTCCAGCGGCGCGGTGGCCTTCGGCATCATCGCCCTGCTGCCGGTGGAACTGATCCTGCAGGTGGGTTCGTCCGCCGGTTTCGCCATGGTCTTCGCCCTGCTGCTGGCGGCAATCATCTGGAACCTCGGCACCTGGTGGCTGGGCCTGCCCGCCTCCTCCTCGCACACCCTGATCGGCTCGATCATCGGCGTCGGCGTGGCCAATGCCCTGATGCACGGGCGCGATGGCACCTCCGGGGTGGACTGGGCCCAGGCCAGCAAGGTCGGCTATGCCCTGCTGTTCTCGCCGCTGCTGGGCTTCGCCTGCGCCGCCCTGCTGTTGCTCGGCCTGCGCAAGCTGGTGAAGAACCGCGCGCTGTACCAGGCACCGGTGGGCAACCAGCCGCCGCCGCTGTGGATCCGCAGCCTGCTGATCGTCACCTGCACCGGGGTGTCCTTCGCCCACGGCTCCAATGACGGACAGAAAGGCATGGGCCTGATCATGCTGATCCTGGTCGGCACCCTGCCCATGGCCTACGCGCTGAACCGCAGCGTGCCGGCGGAACACACGCAACAATTCGCCCTGGTTGCCGAAGACACCCGCCAGGCGCTCTCCGCCTACGCCACCCAGCCGCTGCTGAACGCCGAACCGCGCGAGGTGCTGACCACCTTCATCCGCGCCCCCGAAGACAACTCCCTGCTGATTCCCGCCCTCGCCGAGTTGGCCGGCAGCATCGGCGAACAGGTCGGTGGCTATGGCTCGCTGGCGGCGATCCCCGCCGAGGCGGTGAGCAACGTGCGCAACGACATGTACCTGACCAGCGAGGCGATCCGCCTCATGGACAAGCACAAGCTGCTGGAAGTCGATCAAGAGACGCGGCAGACGGTGCAGGCCTTCAAGCAGGAAATCGACAACGCCACGCGCTTCATCCCGGTCTGGGTCAAGGTCGCCGTGGCACTGGCTTTGGGCCTGGGCACCATGGTCGGCTGGAAGCGCATCGTGGTTACCGTCGGCGAGAAGATCGGCAAGACCCACCTGACCTACGCCCAGGGCGCCTCCGCCGAGCTGGTGGCGATGTGCACCATTGGCGCGGCGGACCATTTCGGCCTGCCGGTGTCCACCACCCACGTGCTGTCCTCGGGGGTGGCCGGGACCATGGTCGCCAACGGCTCGGGCCTGCAGGGCCGGACCGTGCGCAACCTGGCGCTGGCCTGGGTGCTGACCTTGCCGATGTCGATCCTGTTGTCGGGCGGGCTCTACTGGTTCCTCACCCTGTTCATCTAATGACTGCTACGTAGCTCACCGATCTTCTCCAACCGGGCCCGCACGATATTGCGGCTGATATTCAGCAGCCGCCCGGTCTGCAACTGGTTGCCATGGCAGAAGCGATAGGCGGTGCGGAACACGGTTTCCTCGATGTGTTCATAGAGGTCGGGGATGTTCTGCTCGAACAGCGCGGTCAGCGCCGCCTCCAGGTCCGGCGGCGCCGCCGGCAGGCGCGGTGCGGCGAACACCGGTTCGTCGTGGCGCACCCCTGACGGACGCATGTCCACCAGGTGCAGGTCGCCCGGCTGCACCAACTGTTGCCGGCACACCAGCAAGGCATGGTGGATGGCGTTCTCCAGCTCGCGGATATTGCCCGGCCAGCTGTGCGCCAGCAGCTTGCGCTCGCTTTCCAGGCTCAGGCTGGCGCGGTTGTAGCCCAGGCGCTGGCAATGTTCTTCGAGGAAGAATTCGGCCAGCGGCAGGATATCCCCCGGCCGCTCGCGCAGCGGCGGCAGGCGGATGGTCGCCACGTGCAGGCGGTAGAACAGGTCCTCGCGGAAATTCCCCGCCACCACGGCATCGGCCAGGTTGACGTTGGTCGCCGCCACCAGGCGCACGTTGATCGGCACCGGCGTGCGCGAACCCAGGCGCACCACCTCGCGCTCCTGCAGCACCCGCAGCAGCTTGACCTGCATGTTCAGCGGCAGGTCGCCGATCTCGTCGAGGAACAGCGTGCCGCCATTGGCCGCCTCGAACCAGCCGGCCTTGGCGTTGGTGGCGCCGGTGAAGGCGCCCTTCTCGTGGCCGAACAGCTCGCTCTCCACCAGGGTCTCGGCGAAGGCGCCGCAGTTCACCGCCACGAACGGCTCGCGGCCACGGCGGCTCAATTGATGGATATGGCGCGCCACCAGCTCCTTGCCGGTACCGGTCTCGCCGATGATCAGCGTGTTGGCTTCACTGGGCGCCAGGCGCTCGATGCGGTTGAGCAGTTCCTGGGAGCGCGGGTCCTTGAACACCAGGACGGTGGCGCGGACCGACTTGGTCAGCTCGCGGGCATTGGGATGGGTAATCAGCGACATGAGGGCATTCCTGGCAAGGGTGGCGCGCCTTCATAGTGCACGAAACAAATTAGAACAAATAATTATTAATTTGCATTTATATATTCCAAAAACAAACAGTGCTGCTCCAGCAGCAACCGGGCAACAACCGTTGCGTGGCGATCAGCATGGCGACCTGCACCCGGTACTGGCTGATTCTGCCGTAAGCCAAGCCGGACAAGGGCTGTAGCGCTTTTCCGCACATTTGGCATGGCTTTCGCTCAAGGGCTCTCGACCGTCGTTTCGTTCAAGGACCCCTCATGAAACTGCCTCACCCCCTCGTCGTCGGCCTCAGCCTGCTGACCCTCTCCATCACTGCCCTGGCCGCTGAAACCCACGCGCCGAAACCCGACCCGCTGCAAGGCGACGGCCGGGTCTCGGCCTTCTACACCTGGGACAAGGCCATCCCCGCCACCCCGGGCAAGCTGCTGCGCAGCGAACCGCTGGAACAGACCCTGAGCCTGCCCGGCGCAGCCTCGCAACTGCGCATCCTCTACAGCTCCACCGATGGCATCGACGGCAAGACCCCGATCGCCGTCTCCGGTGCCCTGTTCATCCCCCATGGCAAGGCGCCGGAAGGCGGCTGGCCGGTGGTCACCTGGGGCCATGGCACCGTGGGCGTGGCGGATGTCTGCGCGCCGTCCTGGGCCGGGCGCTCCTACCGCGACGTGCAGTACCTGGCGCGCTGGCTGAGCGAGGGCTACGCCATCGTCGCCACCGACTACCAGGGCCTCGGCACCCCCGGCGGCCATCCGCTGCTGAACAACCGCATGGCCGCCTACGGCATCCTCGACGCCGCGCGGGCGGTGATCGGCGGCGTGCCGGGCCTGGCCAACAAGGTCCTGGTGCTCGGCCAGTCGCAAGGTGGCGCCGGCGCCTTCGCCTCGGCCGCCTACGCGCCGACCTACGCCCCGGACCTGGGCCTGAAAGGCAGCGTCGGGACCGGGGTGATCTACACCGTTGGCAGCAAAAATGTCGGCGAGCAGGACCCGGACAAGGTCGATGCCTCCCTCGCCTACGGCTTCTACACCCTGCTCGCCGCCCAGCAGTACAACCCCAGGATCGACCCGCGGGACTACTACACCGACAAGGCCCTGCCGCTGTTCGAGCAGGCCCGTACCAGTTGCCTGGCGGCGCTCACCGCCGACGTCATCGGCACCGGCCTGACCCCGGCCAACACGCGCAAGGCCAATGACGGCGAGCAGCTCAAGGCCTGGCAGGCCCAGGTCAGCTACCCGACGCTGAAGCTGGCGCAGCCGATCTTCATCGGCACCGGCGCGGAAGACAAGACACCCGCCGCCTCGACCCAGCTCGCCCTGATGCAGGACGCCTGCAAGGCCGGCTCGGTGGTGGAAGGCCACCTGTACAAGGGCCTCGGCCACAGCGAGACGGTCAACGCCTCGCTCAAGGACTCCCTGCCCTTCGCCCGCAAGGTCTTCAGCGGCCAGGCGGTCGCGCCGATCTGCAACCCCACCGTGCAATAAGGACATCGCCCCATGAGCATCGAATTCTTCACCCGCCTGCCGCTGCACGGCGAGACCCAGTTCCTGCCGGGCGATCCGCGCAACCGCGGCGACTGGCACCCCGGCGGCGACAGCACCGGTGCCGTCTCCGGTTTCCGTGTCGGCGACCACTTCACCTACATCGACTACCTCGGGCAGATCGCCAAGGCCGCGGAGATCAACGGCTTCGGCGGCGTGCTGATGGTCAACGCGCCCTACGGCGAGGAGCCGTGGACGGTGTGCTCGCTGCTGGCCCGGGAAACCCGCACCCTCAACTACGTGGCGGCGTTCCAGCCCTATCACTACACGCCGTGGGTGGCGGTGCAGCAGGCGGCCACCTACCAGCGCGCCACCGGCAACCGGCTGATCTGGAACATCATCAATGGCGGCTCGGATGCGGTGCAGCGCCAGGTCGGCGATTTCTTCGAGCATGACGACCGCTATGAACGCGCCACCGAGTTCATGGATGTGGTGCGTGGTTACTGGAGCTCGGAGAACTTCCACTACGACGGGCGCTTCTTCAAGGCCGAGGGTGGGGGCCTGCGCGGACCGCAGAAGAAGGCCGAGCTGCCGTTGATCTGCACGGCGGGCTCGTCGATCCCGGCGCGGGAATTCGCCGCCAAGCATGCCGACTTCTACCTGATGCGCGCCGAGCACCCGGACAAGATCCGCGAGCTGATCGCCGATATCCGTGAACGGGCGTTGAAGTACGGGCGCAGCGAGGTGATTCGCTTTGGCCTGTCCATCGACGTGATCACCCGCGAGACCGAGGAACTGGCGTTGGCCGAGGCCAAGCGCTTCTTCGATGAAGGGGTGGCGAAGAACACCATCAAGGCCGCGGCGGCCCATGCCGGGCTACGGACGGCGCGCAAGCTGAGTTATGAGGAGGAGTACGGCGACCGCGAGGCGAGCAAGCGCTTCGATGAGTTCTTCATCTACCCGAATGTCTGGGCCGGGTTCGGCTATATCGGTATTCCGCCGGGGCTGGCGCTGGTGGGGAGCTACCAGAACGTGGTGGCGCGGATTCGCGAGTACAACGACCTGGGGATCGATGTGTTCTTCCTGGCGGGGTATCCGCATCTGGAAGAGGCTTATCGGTTGGGGGAGCATATCCTTCCGCATTTTCGCGGGGAGCGGGAGGCTTTGAAGCGGGTGGCTTTGCCTGGGTTTAAAGTGGCGGGCTGATACCCCTTCATTGCTCTTTCGGGCCTCATCGCTGGCAAGCCAGCTCCCACAGGTTCAGCGGTGCACACAATCCCTGTGGGAGCTGGCTTGCCAGCGATAGGGCCCGAGAGAACACCCTAGCGCAACCCGCCCTGGCGCAACCGATACTCCCCCGGCGTCACCTGCGCATAGCGCAAAAAGAACCGGCTGAAATACGCCGGATCCTTGAACCCCAGGCTATAGCAGATCTCGTTCGCCGAACTCCCGGTGAACAGCAGCAACCGCTTGGCCTCCTGCATCACCCTTTCCAGCACCAGGCGCTTGGACGGCAGGTCGGCGATGCGCCGGCACACATCGTTCAGCCGCGCCTCGGTCACTCCGATCCCTTCGGCATAGCGCGACAGCGGCCAGTGCTCCAGGTAATGCGCCTCGATCAGTTCGTTGAAACGATGGAAAATCTGCAGGTCCTCATGCCGCGTGGTCCGCGCCGGCAGTGAACGGGCACACAAGCGCAGCAGGCTGATCATCAGCAGCCGGGTCAGGCTGTGCAACGCCGCGTCCCTGCCCGCCTCCGTCCCTTCCACTTCCCCGCGCAACAGATCGAAAAGCATCTCCAGCCGCTGCGCCTCGACCAGCCCGTCCAGCGCCACGCACGCCGGCGCCACCTGCGCACCCGGCGCCAAACCGGGATCGGCTTCGAGCAACTGCCACACCAATTGTTGGCGCACCGTCAGCACATGCCCGTCCGCGTCCGGCTCGGTGACGAAGGAATGGGGAATGGTCGGCGGGGTCAGGAAGAACATCGGCCCGGATTCGACGTACTGCTGGTCATCCAGGTACACCCGCACCGTGCCCGACTTGACGTAGTGCACCTGGAAGAACCGGTCATGCCGGTGCACCGGCATGTTGCGGCCGAAGAACCCGGCCAGGTTGCCGAGCTTGTCGTAGTGGACTTCCGAGTCGCTGTAGCGCTGGTCGTAGACCTGGCCGATGTTGATGTTGGGGATCGGCGTGCGATCGCTCATGTGCCCTTACCTCATACCGCTTCTTGTTCTGCCCGCCAGCTTACCGCGCCGTCGAGTGCACGGCAGCTTGCATTTCGTTAACATCTTAATTATAACGTTAACACATTAACAATTATCCCCGCGGGGCACCCTGTGTCGTCCCGCCCACTGCCAGGAGAAGAGCATGAGCCGTGCCCTGCATGACGCTGCCACCGGCACCCTGTTCGGCGTCGCGCTGAACTACAAGGGGCTGCTGGAACAGCGTCTCGCCGAATTCGAACAGGCGCCGTACCAGAAGCCACCGGTCAAGCCGGTGCTGTTCATCAAGACCCCCAACACCCGCAATGGCCACGGCCAGCCCGTGATCTACCCGCAAGGCGTCGAACGCCTGCAGGCCGGCCCGGCCCTGGGCGTGGTGATCGGCAAGCGCGCCAGCCGCGTCAGCGCCGAACAGGCCCTGGAGCACGTCGCCGGTTTCACCATCGTCAAC
Source organism: Paucimonas sp. (assembly GCA_031253995.1). GTDB lineage: Bacteria > Pseudomonadota > Gammaproteobacteria > Pseudomonadales > Pseudomonadaceae > Aquipseudomonas. Next base: position 34,732 of record JAIRVG010000028.1, read on the forward strand.
GAATTCAGCCTGCCGGAAGAGAGCTACTACCGCCCGGCGGTCAAGGCCAAGTGCCGCGACGGCTTCTGCGTGATCGGCCCTGAACTGGTGCCTGTCGCACAGGTCGCCGACCCGCATGCCCTGGACATCCGCCTGTTCATCAACGGCGAAGTCCGCCAGCAGAACAGCACCGCCAACCTGGTGCGCGGCATCCCGCAACTGATCGCGGAAATCACCGAGTTCATGACCCTGCATGAAGGCGACGTGCTGATCACCGGCACCCCGGAAGGCCGCGCCGACGTCAAGCCGGGCGACCAGGTCGAAATCGAAATCACCGGGCTCGGCCGCCTGGCCAACCCGATCGTCGCCGAGGAGGCTCACTGATGAAACACGCTCGTATCCGTTTCCAGGGTGACGTCCACGCGGTGACCGTGGAGGCCGACAACGCCGTGCGCCTGGCCGATGGCCGCCTGATCGCCGAAGACCAGGTCGAGTGGCTGCCGCCCGCCAACGGCAGCATGTTCGCCCTCGGCCTCAACTATGCCGACCACGCCGCCGAGCTGGCCTTCGCGCCGCCGACCGAGCCGCTGGCCTTCGTCAAGTCGCCGGGCACCTACACCGGCCACAACGCCATCACCTGGCGCCCGGACAACATCACGTACATGCACTACGAGTGCGAGCTGGTGGCCGTGATCGGCAAGCCGGCGCGCAACGTCAAGCGCGAGGACGCCCTGGAGTACCTGGCGGGCTACACGGTCTGCAACGACTACGCCATCCGCGACTACCTCGAGAACTACTACCGCCCCAACCTGCGGGTGAAGAACCGCGACTGCACCACCCCGGTCGGTCCGTGGATCGTCGACGTGGCCGACGTGCCGGATCCGTCCAACCTGACCCTGCGCACCTGGATCAACGGTGAGCTGAAACAGGAAGGCTCGACCCGCGACATGATCTTCGACATCCCCTACCTGATCGAATACCTGTCCAGCTTCATGACCCTGCAACCGGGCGACATGATCGCCACCGGCACCCCGGAAGGCCTGGCCGACGTGGTCCCGGGCGATGAAGTGGTGGTGGAAGTGGAAGGTGTCGGCCGCCTGGTCAACCGCATCGTCAGCGAAGCCGAGTTCTTCGCTCACTACAACAAAGCAGAGGCATGAGCAGCATGATCAAGCACTGGATCAACGGCCGCGAGGTCGAGAGCAAGGACACCTTCGTCAACTACAACCCGGCCACCGGCGAAGCCATCGGCGAAGTCGCCAGCGGCGGTGCCGAGGAAGTCGCCCAGGCGGTTGCCGCGGCCAAGGAAGCCTTCCCGAAGTGGGCCAACACCCCGGCCAAGGAACGTGCCCGCCTGATGCGCAAGCTGGGTGAGCTGATCGACCAGAACGTGCCGAAGCTGGCCGAACTGGAGACCCTGGACACCGGCCTGCCGATCCACCAGACCAAGAACGTGCTGATCCCGCGTGCCTCGCACAACTTCGACTTCTTCGCCGAAGTCTGCACGCGCATGGACGGCCACACCTACCCGGTCGACGACCAGATGCTCAACTACACCCTGTACCAGCCGGTCGGCGTGTGTGGCCTGGTATCGCCGTGGAACGTGCCGTTCATGACCGCCACCTGGAAGACCGCACCGTGCCTGGCCCTGGGCAACACCGCGGTACTGAAGATGAGCGAACTGTCGCCGCTGACCGCCAACGAGCTGGGTCGCCTGGCCGTCGAGGCCGGTATCCCGAATGGCGTGCTCAACGTCATCCAGGGCTACGGCGCCACCGCCGGTGACGCCCTGGTCCGTCACCCGGACGTGCGGGCTATCTCCTTCACCGGCGGCACCGCCACCGGCAGGAAGATCATGCAGACCGCCGGTCTGAAGAAGTACTCGATGGAACTGGGCGGCAAGTCGCCGGTGCTGATCTTCGAGGACGCCGACCTGGAACGCGCGCTGGACGCCGCGCTGTTCACCATCTTCTCGCTGAACGGCGAGCGTTGCACCGCCGGTAGCCGGGTCTTCATCCAGGAAAGCGTGTACCCGCAGTTCGTCGCCGAGTTCGCAGCCCGTGCCAAGCGCCTGATCGTGGGCGATCCGACCGACCCGAAAACCCAGGTCGGCTCGATGATCACCCAGGCGCACTACGACAAGGTCACCGGCTACATCCGCATCGGCATCGAGGAAGGCGCCACCCTGCTCGCAGGCGGCCTGGAGCGTCCGGCCAACCTGCCGGCGCACCTGTCCAAGGGCCAGTTCATCCAGCCGACCGTGTTCGCCAACGTGAACAACAAGATGCGCATCGCCCAGGAAGAGATCTTCGGCCCCGTGGTGTGCCTGATCCCGTTCAAGGACGAGGCCGAGGCGCTGCAACTGGCCAACGACACCGAGTACGGCCTGGCGTCGTACATCTGGACCCAGGACATCGGCAAGGCCCACCGCCTGGCCCGTGGCATCGAGGCCGGCATGGTGTTCATCAACAGCCAGAACGTACGCGACCTGCGCCAGCCGTTCGGCGGCGTGAAGGGCTCGGGTACCGGTCGCGAAGGTGGTCAGTACAGCTTCGAAGTGTTCGCCGAGATCAAGAACGTATGTATCTCGATGGGTAGCCATCACATCCCGCGTTGGGGCGTGTGACCGGTAGATGAGGTTGCCTCGAACCTGAGGCCACCTCGATCCCCTGTGGGAGCTGGCTTGCCAGCGATAGGGCCATCAGCAACACCGCAGGGTGTCAGTCAGGGCCTCATCGCTGGCAAGCCAGCTCCCACAGGGACCGTGCAACCAACAAGAAACCAGGAGTTCCATCATGGGCGAAGTCGTCCTGGCAGCCAAAGTCTGCCACGTCCCCTCGATGTACCTGTCCGAGCTGCCGGGCAAGCACCACGGCTGCCGTGAAGCGGCCATCGCCGGACACAAGGAAATCGGCCGCCGCGCCCGCGAGCTGGGTGCCGACACCGCCGTGGTGTTCGACGTGCACTGGCTGGTCAACAGCGCCTACCACATCAACTGTGGCGAGCACTTCGAAGGCATCTACACCAGCAACGAACTGCCCCATTTCATCAAGGACATGGCCTACGAATACCCCGGCTGCCCCGAGCTGGGCGAGCTGATCGCCGCCGAGGCCAATGCCGCCGGCGTGCGCACCCAGGCCCACAATATCCCGAGCCTGGAGCTGGAATACGGCACCCTGGTCCCGATGCGCTACATGCACATGGGCGTGCCGGACGAAGAAAAACTGCAGGTCGTGTCCATCGCCGCCTGGTGCGCCTGGCACCGCCTGGAAGACAGCATGGCCTTCGGCGCCGCCGTGCGCCGTGCCATCGAGAAGAGTGATCGCAAGGTCCTGGTGCTGGCCTCCGGCTCCCTCTCCCACCGCTTCTCCGACGACCGCAACGCCGAAGCCAACATCCACAACTGGACCCGCGAATTCGACAAGCAGGTCGACATGCGCGTCGTCGAGCTGTGGAAGCAAGGTCGCTTCAAGGAGTTCTGCGCGATGCTCCCGGACTACGCCGCGCACTGCTACGGCGAAGGCGGCATGCACGACACCGCGATGCTCCTCGGCCTGCTCGGCGGCGCCGACTACGACAAGCCGGTCGAGGTCCTGACCGAAGCCTTCGGCAGCTCCGGTACCGGCCAGATCAACGCGATCTTCCCGCTTTGAAGCAGCTTCAAGCTTCAAGCTACAAGCCACAAGAAACAGCGGTTCGCCGCGACCTTGAAATCGACGCAAACCTTCTTGCCGCTTGCAGCTTGAAGCTTAACGACGAAGGAGTCTGAGCAATGCCTCATTTCATCGCTGAAATCACCGACAACATCGAACAGCAAGCCGACCTGCCCGGCCTGTTCGAGAAGGTCCACGCCACCCTCGGCGCCAGCGGCGTGTTTCCCCTCGGCGGCATCCGCAGCCGCGCGGTACGCCTGGACACCTGGCGCATGGCCGACGGCAAGCACGACTACGCCTTCGTCCACATGACCCTCAAGGTCGGCCACGGCCGCGACCTGGAAACCCGCACCCAGGTCGCCGAGCAACTGTTCGCGGTGATCACCGAGCACTTCGCCGCACTGCAGGCCGAGCGCCTGCTGGCCCTGTCGTTCGAGATGACCGAACTGCACCCGCAACTCAACTTCAAGCAGAACAACGTCCACGCATTCCTGAAAAACCAGGCGGGTTGACCTCCCTGCCTTTCCCTTCAACGGCCCCACTCTGACAAAAAAGAACAAGATCATGAGCACAGCCAATACCGCAGAACCCGTCGCGCTTGCCCGTCAACAATCGACCCACTCCACCGTCACCTGGCGGCTGATGCCGCTGCTGCTGGTGTGTTACCTGTTCGCCCACCTCGACCGCATCAACATCGGCTTCGCCAAGATGCAGATGAGCACCGACCTGCACTTCAGCGACACGGTGTATGGCCTGGGCGCCGGCCTGTTCTTCATCGCCTACGCCATGTTCGGCGTGCCGAGCAACATGGCCCTGGACCGTGTCGGCCCACGCCGCTGGATTGCCACCCTGATGGTGGTCTGGGGCGCACTGTCGACCAGCATGCTGCTGGTGGAAAGCGCCAGCGGCTTCTATGTGCTGCGCTTCCTCCTGGGCGTGGCCGAGGCCGGCTTCTTCCCGGGCATCCTGGTCTACCTCAACCGCTGGTACCCGGCCCGTCGCCGTGCCGGCATCACCGCGCTGTTCGCCATTGCCGTGCCCATGGCCGGCGTAGTTGGCGGCCCGCTGTCGGGCGGCATCCTCGAACTCTTCCATGACGCCGCCGGCCTGCGCGGCTGGCAGTGGATGTTCCTGCTCGAAGGCGCGCCGGTGATCCTGCTCGGCCTGGTGGTCCTCAAGTGCCTGCCGGACAGCTTCGACAACGTCAGCTGGCTCAGCGCCGAACAGAAACGCGACCTGCGCGAGCAACTGGCCCAGGAAGAAACCCGCAAGCCGATCAACTCCTTCGGCGGCATCCTCAGCGACGCCCGCGTGTGGCTGCTGGTGGCGGTGTACTGCGCGGTGATGCTGGCGGTGAACACCCTGGCCTTCTGGATGCCGACCCTGATCCACGGCGCCGGCATCGGCAGCGACGGCCGCGTCGGCCTGCTCAGCGCCGTGCCGTACCTGGCCGGCTGCTTCTTCATGATCGCCTGCGGGCGCTCTTCGGACCGTCGCCGCGAACGCCGCTGGCACCTGTGCGTGCCGCTGCTGATGTCGGCCGTCGGTATCGCCGTGGCCGGTATCGCCCCGGACAACGCGACCCTGGTCATGAGCGGCCTGATCGTCGCCGGCATGGGCGCCAGCGCCGCGCTGCCGATGTTCTGGCAACTGCCACCGGCGTTCCTGTCCAACACCACCCAGGCCGCCGGTATCGGCCTGATCAGCTCGCTGGGCAGCATCGCCTCGTTCGCCGCGCCCTACCTGATCGGCTGGATGCGCGACACCACCCACAGCGCCAGCCTCGCCCTGTACGTGCTGGCCGTCTTCATCACGCTCGGAGGCCTGTTGGTGCTGCGCACCCAGGCCGCCACCGTCAACCCTCAGTAAGAGATTCCGACCATGCTCGACCACAGCCAGATCCTCGCCGCCGCGGCCCAACTGGACCGCGCCGAACGCAGCCGTGAACAGGTGCGCCAGTTCTCCCTGGAACACCCCGGCATCACCATCGAGGACGCCTACGCCATCCAGCGCGCCTGGGTGGAACAGAAGATCAAGGACGGGCGCAAGCTGGTCGGCCACAAGATCGGCCTGACCTCCCGCGCCATGCAGGTATCGTCGAACATCACCGAACCGGACTACGGCGCGCTGCTGGACGACATGCTGTTCGACGAAGGCACCGACATTCCGTTCGAGCGCTTCATCGTGCCGCGGGTGGAAGTGGAGCTGGCGTTCATCCTCGGCAAGCCGCTGAAAGGCCCGAACGTCACGGTGTTCGACGTGCTCGACGCCACCGAGTGGGTGATCCCGGCGCTGGAAATCATCGACGCGCGGATCCAGCAGGTCGACCCGCAGACCCAAGCCACCCGCAAGGTCTTCGACACCATCTCGGACAACGCCGCCAACGCCGGCGTGGTCATGGGCGGGCGCCCGGTGCGGCCGACCGACATCGACCTGCGCAAGGTCCCGGCGGTGCTCTACCGCAATGGCGTGATCGAGGAATCCGGCGTGTCTGCCGCCGTGCTCAACCACCCGGCCAAGGGCGTGGCATGGCTGGCCAACAAGCTGGCGCCGTACGACGTGACCCTGGAAGCCGGGCAGATCATCCTCGGCGGTTCCTTCACCCGTCCGGTGGCGGCGCGTCCGGGCGACACCTTCCATGTCGACTACGACATGCTCGGCTCCATCGCCTGCCGTTTCGTCTGATCAGGAGGTCTTCATGGACATGCCCGTCAACCGCTTCAAACAACGCCTGCAGCAGGACCAGGCGCAAATCGGCCTGTGGCTCGGCCTGGCCGATGCCTACTGCGCGGAGCTGGCGGCCAATGCCGGCTTCGACTGGCTGCTGATCGACGGCGAACACGCGCCCAACGATCTGCGCGGCATGCTCTCGCAGCTGCAGGCCGTGGCGCCCTACGCCAGCGAGGCGATCATCCGTCCGGTGATCGGCGATACCGCGCTGATCAAGCAGGTCCTCGATATCGGCGCGCAGACGCTGCTGGTGCCGATGGTCGACAGCGCCGAACAGGCGCGCCAGCTGGTGCGTGCCGTGCACTATCCGCCCAAGGGCGTGCGCGGCGTGGGTAGCGCGTTGGCGCGGGCGTCGCGCTGGAACAGCATTCCGGGGTACCTGGATCATGCCGATGCGCAGATGTGCCTGCTGGTGCAGATCGAGAACCTGGAAGCACTGGCGAACCTGGACGAGATCGTCGCGGTGGAGGGTGTGGACGGCGTGTTCATCGGGCCGGCGGACCTGAGCGCGGCCATGGGGCATCGCGGCAATCCGGGGCACCCGGACGTGCAGGCGGCGATCGAGGACGCGATCCTGCGGATTACCAAGGCCGGCAAGGCGGCGGGGATTCTCAGTGCGGACGAGAAACTGGCGCGGCGCTATATCGAGCTGGGGGCGAAGTTCGTTGCCGTTGGCGTCGATACCACGGTGCTGATGCGCGGGTTGCAGGGGTTGGCGGCGAAGTTCAAGGAAGGCCAGGTGGTTGAGCCGACTTCCGGCGGCGTCTATTAGATAGCTATCGCTGGCAAGCCAGCTCCCACAGGGACTGTGGGAGCTGGCTTGCCAGCGATGAGGCCCTCAAGATCACCGCCGAACCTGCTTCAGCTCATCCAATAGCCCAAGCAACTGCTTCAGCTTTTCCTCCCCAAACTGCCCCTGCAACGCCTGGTAATTGGCCTCCATGCACTGGCTCATCGAGGCAAAGCTCTCCTCGCCCTTCTCCGCCAGCTCCACCAGCACCCGTCGCTGGTCATTCTCGGCCTTGCGCCGCTTCACCAGCCCGGCGGCCTCCATGCGCACCAGCACGCCGGTCATGCTCGGCTTGAGGATGCAGGCCTGGTCCGCCAGGCGATAGATCTCCATTTCGCCCTGCTGGCGCAGGATACGGATCACCCGCCACTGCTGCTCGGTCAGGCCGTGTTCGTTGAGGGAAGGTCGGAAGAAGCGCATGGCAGCTTCGCGGGCTTGCAAAAGGGTCAGTGTCAGGGACTGACGAGGACGACTGGACATGGAAACTCGGGGTTCTCAGGCTATTTGTTAATACTTTAACAAAAACCGTACCACGCAACAGTGCCCCGACTGCTCTGGCAACCCGGAACAAATGCCGCGGCACGGGCGATCAAGACTTCATGTGCGCCAAGGGCCTTAATGACGGCATCTTCATTCCCTTGTTCAAGGAACACTGCCATGACCCTTATTGCCAGCCAGCAGAACATCCAGCTCAGCGACCTCGACGCCTGGGGCACCGTTGCCGACCTGGGTTCGGAAATTCTCGAAGGCGAAGTGCGCGCCTTCGGCAAGATGACCTTCGGTGCGCCGACCGATGCGGTCAGCAGCGCCTATTTCGGCGTGACCCAGGGCAAGTTCCGCATGGTCTACCCGTTCAACGAACAGGCCGTGGTGGTGACCGGCGCGGTGCGCCTGACCGACGAAAGCACCGGCCAGGTGACCGAGTACGAGGTGGGTGACAGCTGGTTCGTGACCAAGGGCACGCCAGTGCTGTGGGAGATCCTGAGCGAGAGCTTCGTGAAGCATTATTTCGCCGTAGCCTGACCGTTTTGCATCAAGTTTTAGGGCCCTATCGCTGGCAAGCCAGCTCCCACAGGTCTCTCCCGCTGCCGTTGAGGCTGGAGGAGAACCTTGTGGGAGCTGGCTTGCCAGCGAATAGGGCCCTAAAACCTTACACAGCCGCTTCCAGCGACGCCGCAAAGATCGTCCACATCGCCCTCAGGCGCCGCTCATACGCCGCCTGCCCCGCATAGATCAGCTCAACCGTCAGGCTGTCGATCACCCCCAGGTAGGCATCGACGAACAGCTGCCGCCGCTCCGCGTTCAACTGCGGGAACTGCTCCGCCAACTCCTTGCCGAACACCTCGCCCATGCGCAGCAGGTACGCCTCGAAGCCCGAGGAAATCATCGGCCGCAGATCCGCCGGCGGGAAGAACGCCGCCCGCAGCAGGAAGCGCAGGTGCGCCGACTCCTGGAACCGCTCCGCCAGCCGCTGCCCGTACAAGGCCCCGGGCAAGCCGGTATCGGCGGCGAAGCAGCCATCCACATACAAGCGCTCGGCCTCGATGGCCCGCTCGAACACCGCCTCGAACAAATCCACCTTGCTGCTGAAATGCGCATACAGCGACGGCTTGCGCATGCCCACCGCCACCGCGATGTCGTTGAGCGAGGCGGCGTCGTAGCCGGATTCGGCGAACTGCTCGACCGCTACCACGCAAATCTTCTCCGCCGAAGGCGACAGGACTCTCATGCAACACTTCTCCAGGCAAACGGGTGAATCAATGACCGGCCAGGCTGTTCAGTTCAGCCGGCGCATGACGGGTGCTGGCATGTACCAGCGCGGCGACCACCAAGGCCGCCAGACTCAACAACAAGGCCCAGTGCGCCGCGCCCAGGGGCGCCATGATGCCTGACAACGGCGTGGCCGACGACGAAATGATCAGCTGCAAGGCACCCAGCAGCGCGGCCGTGGAACCCAGGGCGCGGGTCTGCGAGGACATCACCAGCGACATCAGGGTCGCCTCGCACACACCCAGGCCGAACATCGCCAGGGCCATGCCGACGACGATGCCCCACAGGCCCGCGCCCAGCTGGACACCGAGCACGGCGACCAGCGCCCCCACCAGCATCGACCCGGCACCCCAGCGCGCCAGGCGCACCAGGCCCTTGCGCGCCACCAGGCGACCGGCGGTGATCGCACCCAGCAGGATGGCCACGCCGGTGGCGCCGAACAGCGCGCCGAACGCCTCCACCGACAAACCGAAATGGTGCTGGTAGACGAACGCCGCCCCACCGATATAGGCGAACAGGAAGAAGAACACCGCCGACAGCGCCAGCGCCGGGCGCAGGAAGGCGCCATCGCCGGCGATACGGGCGTAGGTGCGCAGGAACTCCGCCGGCCGCCAGGCCATGCGCTTGTCCAGCGGCAGGGTCTCCTTGAGCACCAGCGCCGAGTTCAGCAGCACCAGCACACCCAGCCCGGCCAGGGTCAGCATGATCGCCCGCCAGCCGAAATGGGCGCCGATAAAGCCACCCAGCGCCGGGGCGATGACCGGGGCCAGGCCCTCGATGGTCATCAGCAGGGCGAAGATCTGCGCGGCCCGCGCGCCCGAGGCGACATCGCGGACCATGCTCATGATCACCACCAGGGTCAGGGCGCTGCCCAGGCCCTGGACGAAACGCGCCAGCAGCAGCGCATCGAGGCTGCTGGCCTGGGCAGCGGCCAGGGAACTGACGACGAACACCGCCAGCCCGGCAAGCAACGGCCGACGGCGGCCCAGGGTGTCCACCACCGGCCCGAACAGCAACTGTCCGGCGCCCATGGCAAGCAGGAAGACGGTCAGGGTCAGTTGCACCCTGGCATAGGACGCCCCGTACTCCTCGGCGATACCGGGCATGCTGGCCAGGTACATGTCGACCGCCGACGGACCAAGGGCACCGATCAGGGCCAGGGCAACGGCGAATCCGACGTGAGGGGTCGGGACGGATTCCGGGATTTGCATAAACTCGCATCCAAGTAAGGGTTGGAACGTGAAACCGGTCGTCAGGTCAATCTTTAACCTAACGACCGGTAGGTAGACAACTTGGGCGAGCCTAAAGGCAACCTTTCACAGGGTCAAGTCAACGACAGGTCAAATTCCTTTTCTCAGCTCAGGACCAGGCCCGCGAGGCTGCTGCTGCGGAAGTCCTTGGGCGACTGCTCGTACTGCTTCTTGAACGACCGGCTGAAATGCGCCGAATCGGTGAAGCCCCACTTGTAGGCGATGGTGGTGATGGACTCGGTCTTGTGGATCGGGTTGGCCAGGTCGTCGGCGCTGCGCTGCAGGCGGGCGCGCTGGATGTAGCGGCAGACGCTGTCGCCCTGCTCCTCGAACAGGCGGTACAGGTGGCGCACCGAGATGTTCAGGCGGCTGGCCAGGCTGACCGGGGTCAGGCCGGGTTGGCCGAGGGATTCGTCGATGACCTTCTGCACGTAGCTGCGCAGGTCGGCGCCCTGCAGCGAGGCCGGCAGGCGCGCATCCTCGTCGCTGCCTTCGAGGGCCGAGCCGAGCAGCGACAGGAAGGCGCTGTGCAGGGCATCGCCTTCAGCGTGCTCGCCTTCGCCGGGGGCGGTCTCCTTGCACAGCTGGTCCATCAGCAGGTGGAGCATGCGCCCGCAGGCCTTGCTCTGGGAGATCTTGCCGAAGATCTTCTGGTCGCCGCCCAGTTGCCGGCTGACCTGGTCCCGGGACAGCGACAGCGAGGCGTGCTCGATCAGGCCGAAAGGCATGATCTCGCAGGCGCCCACGGCGTCCATCAGCAGCATCTCGCCGGGGGCCAGTTGCAGGCTGGTGCCGTGCTGGGTGATCTGGGAAAAACCGGTGCGCTGGCTGACCAGGAAGCAATGCTGGTCGTTGTCGCGGTCGGCCTTGAGGCCGTTGCGCCGGATCACGCCGGCATTGGTGCGCAGGTTGGCCATGCCCAGGCCTCCCCGTGACCAGGTGGAAATCTCGCCGATGAACAGCGAGCGGTTGAATGCAAGTTCGGTTTCGAAATGTCCGCACGTTGCCTGCATCGCCGCGTTCCAGCGATCCAGGGCCGAGCAGGTGGCCAGATGGATACTCATGCGTACCTCCACAGTGGCATCTTGTTTTTGTCGGGCAATAGTTAACATGTTATCTATATGCACGCAACAATTCCGTAAGCACAGGTGTGAAAGCATATTGAGTGCCAACCTTTCGTTAGGTCGGTTTGCACCGATCCTGTGGGAGCTGGCTTGCCAGCTCCCACAGGGTTTTGCAGTGTTTTCGGATCAGTGGTCTTCCAGCAGTCTCTTGAAGCCGATCAAAGTGGTCAGCAACAACTCCTTCTGCTGCGAATCCAGGCGGATATAGCGGCGAAACGCCGGCATCCTGTTAACAACTTCACTACCGCCCATATGCTCCAGGACCACCGTCCACTGCCCTTCGGCACGCTCCAGGCGCAGGCGCTTGAAGTCCAGCGGCATGAGCGCCTGGTACAGGGTGGCGTCCTGCTCCAGGCGCTGGCGCAGTTGCTCCATCAGCCCCGCCTCCCCGCCCTTCTGCTTCCAGCCCAGGCCACTGCGACGAATCGCGCCAGTGTGGTGCAACTCCAGGCTCGCAGTGCCCTCGGAAGCGGCACTGCACTGCAAGCGAAACTCGCAGACCACGATATGCATCAGCAGCTGCGACTCGGTGCGCTCGCGCACCTCGAACTCCACCCCGCCGGCCAGGCTGAAACGCGCCCGGCCGGGCTCCAGCACCTGGCACCCGGCCAGGCCGAGGTTGCGCCGCAGGTACTCCAGGGTCACCCCCGGGCGATAGCCCGAGGGTGCGCGGTCAAACAGTCTTTGCCAGAGGTTCGGCGTGGTGGCTGCCATGATGCACTCCAGGTTCGTTGGCAAACTCCTTCGCCAGGACTTCCTCGACCACGGCCGGCTTGAACGGGTTGACCCGCTGCACGACCAGTGTCCAGAACAGCGCGTAGGCTGCCGTACCACCGAGCATCCAGGCGAACGGCACGTAGACGTCGGCAGGGTTCATGCCCGGCGGGGTGATGAACCACATGCCCAGCAGGATGCCGGCGCTCGATACGATCTGCGGCAGCGGGAAGAAGGGCGAGCGGTAGGCCCGTGGCAGGTCCGGACGGCGGATGCGCAGGATCACCACCGACACGGTCACCAGCAGGTACGCGGTGCTCCAGGCGCAGACCGCCGCCAGCACCAGGTGCATGATGTTGTCGGTGTTGCCGCCCAGGTACAGGGCGTGCAGGCACGGGATCAGCATGGCCACGAGGATGCACACCAGCGGGGTCTTGTAGCGCGGGTGCAGATAGGTGAAGACCTTCGGCAGCGCGCCGTCCACGGCCATGCCGTAGAGGATCCGCGGCACGCCGGCCATCAGGGTGTTGATGGTGGCGGCACCGGCGAACAGGAGGCCGACGCCCAGCCACAGCGGGCCGATGTCGCCCATCACCTGCTCGGCGAATTTCGGGATGGCCATCGGCGTGTCCAGCAGGTGCACGCCGCTGGCGGCGTCCAGCACCACGTTCTCCACCTGGCGCTTCATCGCCGCGCCGTAGATGAACATGCAGCTGGCCACGCCCAGCAGGCCGAGGGCCATGGCCCGTGGCATGGTCCGCGCCGAGCGGCGCAGGTCCGGGGCCAGCGGGGTGACGAATTCGCAGCCGACGAACATGAACATCGCCATGCCCACCAGGGACAGGATGGTGATCAGGTCGGTGCCAACCATGGATTCGCCGAACCAGCCGTCCAGTTGCACCGCCGGGGCGGCGATCAGGCCGAGCACGCCGAACACCATCAGGGTGGTCCACATGCCGAAGGTGAGGATGATCTCCGCCTTGCCGAACACGCTGACGCCAAAGGCGTTGAGGATGGCGAAGACCACCACGAAGCCGACGCCCAGCAGCCAGGAGCCGCCGGCGGATTCGGCCAGGGTGTTGAGGTGCTCGAAGTTCACCAGGGCCATCACCCCGGAGAGGATGGTTTCCGCGGTACCGGCGAAGACGTGGACGATCAGGTACGCCGACAGGGTGCCGGTAATGGCGAAGAAGCGGCCCATGCCGCAGTTGATGTAGTCGTAGACGGAGCCGGTGGTCGGCAGGATCGCCGCCGCTTCGGCGAAGGTGGTCGATTGCGCCAGCATCAGCACTACCGCGATCAGCATCGCCACGGCGAAGGCGCTGCCGCCGATGCCGAAGCCCATGGTCGCGGTCAGGATGACGGGGCTGGCCATGATCAGGCCGATGGTGCTGGCAAGGGCGGTGGGGAACCCGATCGTGCCCCGGTTCAGGTGCGCGCTGAGTGAGTCATCGAGTGACATGGTGAAGACCTCAAGTGCCGTTGTTATTGGTTGTGCGTCACTGTGCGCTGCGCAACCCTTCTCGTCTTGCCCCAGGCTGCCGGGGATTTTGTTGCTGGCTGCCAGGTGGCTGCCAGAGGCAAATCCTTGTGCCTTGGTCGTCGGAGGACGATCCTTGATGGTGTGTGGTGTTCTTTCGGGCCTCATCGCTGGCAAGCCAGCTCCCACAGGGTTCTCCACTGTTCTGGAGAACGGCGCCATACCTGGACTGCCCCCAGGGTTCTCCACTGTTCTGGAGAGCGGCGCCATACCTGTGGGAGCTGGCTTGCCAGCGATAGACCCCCCCTCAACCCTGCCCGTGCGCCTGCAATTTCAGCTTCTCGGTATCCACCCTGACAAACACCGAATCCGCCACCACCGTCAGTACATCCCCGGCCCACACCTCGCAGATCACCCGGCTCTTGCGCCCCACCTCGCCCTCGACCCGGGCCTTGAGGGTCAATTCCACGCCCATCGGCGTCGGCTTCAGGTAGGTCAGCCCCAGATGCCCGGTCACGCAATCGATACGCGGCAAGGAACCCGCCTCGCGCCCTTCGGCACGGTAGTGATAGGCCATCGCCGTCCAGTTGGAATGGCAATCCACCAGCATCGCCAGCAGGCCGCCATAGACCAGGCCGGGCCAGCCGCAGAAGGTGCTGTCGGGAGAATGGGTGCACACCACATGGACGCCATCGTCGGCCCACTGGCTCTTCAGGTGCAGGCCGCTCGGGTGGGCCGAGCCGCAGCCGTAGCAGACGCCATCGGGCGCCGCCAGGTCTTGAAGGGAAGTCATAAGTTTCCTTTTGTGTTTTTGTAGGAAAGTTCAGATGTTAACGCTCTCGCTCATCCGATACCAATTCCTACCAAAGAACGAGAAATCTCGTGCGGCATTCGGTCTCAGATGGCTACGCGCCAGTGCCGGAAGGAGTAAGCTAGCCCCCCAGCAAGGCCCCACATCAGAACAAGGACTGCTGCGATGATTGCTACAAGTGCCGGCTGGCATCATGCCGATGACGGATCCCCGCGCCATGCGCCCTACACCGGCTTGTTCCTCGCCTGGAGCGCGACCCGCGACCTGCTCAGCCGCGACTTCAAGGCCGACTACGACGCCGAGATCCAGGCCCTCGGCGAACGCCTGCTGACCCCTGCCCGCTTCTTCCAGCTGTGCTGCGACAACCTGCTGGTGGACGAAGACCTCAACCGCCTGGGCAATGCCTTTGCCGCCCACTACCTGGGCCAGCGCACCCCGTCGCTGCCGGAAGACCTGAGCCAACTGCTCGGTATCGTCGGCATCGACGAGCCCGGCGCCAGCTGGGAACACTACGACCTGCTGGCCCCGCGTCTCGACCAACGGTTTGCCCAATGGCAGGCCGCGCAGTGAACCTGATGCGATAAAAACGGTCTTTGCGCTGGTGGCTCGCTCAAGACGAGCCACCGGGGACGTCCAACGGTTATCCCCTTTTTTCGTTGCGCCGGGGGCAGGCATGCGCTCGGCGGTGTTCATTTTTTTCTTCTCGGGGAAGATAACCATGCGCCTGCTTCGCCCTCTCCGCGCACGCTCCGCCGTGCTTCCCGCCCTGCTCGCCGGCCTGCTGCTGCACACGGTCGCCCACGCCGAAGAACCCGCCAGCGACGAACGCTGGGTCAGCGACAGCCTCACCACCTACGTACGCAGCGGCCCTACCGACGGCCATCGCCTGGTGGGCACCCTGAAATCCGGGCAGAAGGTCAAGCTGCTGGCCACCCAGGGCAACTACAGCCAGGTCCGCGGCGAGTCCGGTGACACCGTATGGATCGCCAGCAGCGACCTGCAGGACGTCCCCGGCCAGGCCGAGCGCCTGCCGCAACTGACCGAGCGCGTCGCGCAACTGGAAGAGCAGCTCAAGGGCATCGACGACAGCTGGAAGACCAAGGTCCAGGGCATGCAGGAAACCCTCGACTCGCGCAAGAACCTGGTGGACGAGCTGCAGGCCCGCAACCAGTCCCTCAATGAAGAGCTGACCCAGGCCCAGTCGCAGCTGCGCGACACCCAGGCGCGCCTTGGCGACGAGAACAAGCAGGTGCTGATGCGCTACATGGTCTATGGCGGTGGCATCGCCGGGGCCGGGCTGCTGGCCGGGTTGATCCTGCCGATGCTGACCCGAGGCCGCAAACGCAATAGCGGCTGGGCCTAACCCTCGCTGTTCAAGGCATACGGGCCGCTGGCCAACTGCTCGCGCAGGAAGGCTACGCAGGCCCGCACCTTCGCCGAACTGGACGAGCGCACCGCCGTCACCGCCCAGATATCCGCCGGCTGATGCCACCCCGGCAACACCCGCACCAGCGCCCCGCTGGCCAGGCTGCCGGCGATATCCCAGGCCGAGGCCATGATGATGCCGTGACCATCGTGGGCCCACTGGCGCACGATATCGCTGTGGTTGGACGCCATCGGCCCCGTCACCTTGACCGTCTCCGCCCCATTGGGCCCCACCAGCCGCCACACCCCGAAACGATCGTCGCGACTGCGAAACAGCAGGCAGTCGTGCTGCGCCAGGTCCGCCGCCACCTTGGGCGTCCCTCGCCGGGCCAGGTACTCCGGCGCCGCCGCCAGCACCCGGGTGCTCTCGGCGATGCGATGGGCAATCAGGTGCTTCTCCTGCACCTCGCCGACGCGGATATCGATATCGAAGTTGTCGGCGATCAGGTCGGCCCGCCGGTCGAGCAGTTCCAGCCACACCTCCAGCGCCGGGTACTGGTGGCGCAATAGCGAGAGGATCGGCGCGATATGCTCGCGCCCAAGGCGCAGGCTGGTGCACAGGCGCAAGGTCCCTTGCGGCTCGCGCTGCCCGCCGGACAAGGCATCCACCATCGCCCCCACGTCTTCGAGGATCTTCTGCGCCCAGGCGAAGGCCGCCTCGCCATCGCTGGTGATGTTGACCCGCCGCGTGGTGCGGTTGAACAGCTTGACCCCGAGTTGCTCCTCCAGGGTGGCGATGCGCTTGCTGACATGCGCCGGCGACAGCCCGGTCTCGCTGGCGGCCGCGATGAAACTGGAGCGCCGGGCCACTTCACAGAACAGCTGGAGATCCCGCAGCAGCGGCTCATTATTCGCTGTGAGCACATTCTGATTCTTCATTACGCCCGATTATCTCCTGGGACTTTTTATTTAGCCTCTCATACAACCTGCCTTGCCTTGAAGCAGGACGTCACAAGAACAAGAGAGACCTATGAAGAAGACCCGCATTGCCGTGGCCGGCGCCGGGCTGATCGGCCGCCGCCATATCGAACTGATCCAGGCCAGTGCCGAGTGCGAGCTGGCCGCCATCGTCGACCCGCTGCCGGACACCGCCGCCTTCGCCGACAGCCTCGGCGTGCCGCTCTACGCCGACCTGGACACCCTGCTCAACGAACAGCGTGCGGACGGCGTGATCCTCGCCACCCCCAATCAACTGCATGTCGAAGGCGCCCTCACCTGCGTCGCCCATGGCGTCCCGGCGCTGATCGAGAAGCCGGTGGCGCACACCCTGGACGAAGGCAAGCGCCTGCTGGCCATCGCCGAACAGGCCGGCGCCAAGTTGTTGGTGGGTCATCACCGAGCCCATAGCGCGATCCTGGAAAAGGCCCGGGAAGTGATCGCCGAAGGCGTGCTGGGCAACCTGGTGGCGGTGATGGGCAGCGCGCTGTTCTACAAACCCGACGACTACTTCGACGCCGCCCCCTGGCGCCGCGAGGCCGGTGGCGGGCCGGTGCTGATCAACATGATCCACGAGATCGGCAACCTGCGTTCGCTGTGCGGCGAGATCGTCGCGGTGCAGGCCCAGGCGTCCAATGCCAGCCGTGGCTTCGCCGTGGAGGACACGGTGTCCATCAGCCTGCGCTTCGCCAGTGGTGCCCTGGGCACCTTCATGCTCTCCGACAGCGCCGCCTGCGCCCGCAGCTGGGAACAGACCGCGCGGGAAAACCACGACTACCCAAGCTATGCCGACGAGGACTGCTACGTGCTGGCCGGGACGCAGGGCTCGCTGTCGATCCCGACCATGCGCCTGAAGTACTACGCGCGACGCGAGGACCGGTCGTGGTGGAAGCCCTTCGAGACCGCGGTGGCGCCGCTGCAGGAGGCCGATCCGCTGGCGCGGCAACTGGCGCATTTCTGCCGGGTGATCCGCGGCGAGGTCGAGCCGCTGGTGAGCGTGCGCGACGGGTTGCGCAACTTGCAGATCGTCGAGGCGATCAGCGAGGCGGCGCGGACCGGACAGATCGTTTCGACCCAAGCGTTGTAGAGACCTTTCGGGCCCTATCGCTGGCAAGCCAGCTCCCACAGGTATCGCATGCACCGCTGGCCCCTGTGGGAGCTGGCTTGCCAGCGATGAGGCCCCAGAGAACACCATAAAAACAACAAGAGTGAACACCATGGCCACACACGAAAATACCCGGCAAACCCGCAAGGCCACCGCCAGCGGCTGGGTCGGATCCGCCCTCGAATACTACGACTTCTTCATCTACGCCCAGGCCGCCGCGCTGATCTTCCCGCAGATCTTCTTCCCCGCCGGCGACCCCAAGCTGGCGATCATCGCCTCCCTCGCCACCTACGGCGTCGGCTACCTAGCGCGCCCCGTCGGCGCCTTCGTCCTCGGTCACTGGGGCGACACCCGCGGGCGCAAGAACGTCCTGCTGCTGTGCATGTTCCTCATGGGCATCGCCACCTTCGCCGTCGGCCTGTTGCCGACCTTCAACCAGATCGGCTACTGGGCCCCGGCCCTGCTGGTGATCCTGCGCCTGGTCCAGGGCTTTGCCGTGGCCGGGGAGATCGCCGGGGCCAGCTCGATGATCCTCGAACACGCACCGCCGGGACGCCGCGGCTTCTTCGCCAGCTTCACCCTGCAAGGTGTGCAGGCCGGCCAGGTGCTGGCAGCGGCGATCTTCCTGCCCCTGGCCTACTTCATGCCGGAAGAGGCGTTCAACAGCTGGGGCTGGCGCATCCCGTTCCTGCTCAGCGCCGCGGTGCTGCTGGCTGCCTTCATCATCCGTCGCGAGGTCAAGGAACCCGAGGCCTTCGTGCAGAAGGTGGAAAACGTCACCCGCACCCGCTCGCCGATCCGCGAGGCCTTCAAGTACAGCTGGCACGGCATGCTGGTGGTGTTCGGCGTGTCGCTGATGAACGTGATCCCCGTGGTGACCACCGTCTTCGGCGCCGCCTACGCGGTGCAGCCGGCCTACGGCGTGGGCTTCGACAAGAGCGTGTACCTGTGGATCCCGGTGGTCGGCAATATCGTCGCGGTGCTGGTGATCCCCTTCGTCGGCAACCTCTCCGACCGCATCGGCCGGCGCCCGCTGATCATCGGCGCAGCCATCGGTTGCGGGCTGATGTCCTTCGCCTACCTGTACGCCATCAGCATTCACAGCGTGCCACTGGCCTTCGCCGCCTCGCTGCTGATGTGGGGCATGGTCTACCAGGGCTACAACGCGATCTTCCCGAGTTTCTTCCCCGAGCAGTTCCAGACCCACTACCGGGTCTCGGCCATGGCCGTGGCGCAGAACATCGGCTACATGATCACCGCCCTGCTGCCGGCGCTGTTCACCGCCGTGGCCCCGCCCGGCGCGGACAACGTACCGCTGATGATCGGCGCGATCACCTGCGTGGTCACCGCCATCTCCGCCCTCGCTGCCTGGAGCGCCCCGGAAACCTACCGCACGCCCCTGGACCAGCTCGGCAAGCCCGACGCCGTGGCCCTCGACAAACCCACCTACGACGCGCTGCGGGCCCAGGCCCTGCGCACCACCGCCTGAACGGAAACCCTGACCATGCAAACCCTACTCGTCCTCAACGGCCCCAACCTCAACATGCTCGGCCTGCGCCAGCCCGAGGTGTATGGCCGCGAGACCCTGGCCGATGTCGAGGCGCTGTGCCGCGCCACTGGCGCCAGCCATGACCTGACCATCGAGTTCCAGCAGACCAACTACGAAGGCCAGATGATCGACTGGATCCACCAGGCCCGCGGCCGGGTCGCCGGCATCGTCATCAATCCCGGTGCCTGGACCCACACCTCGGTGGCGATCCACGACGCGCTGATCGCCGCCGAAGTGCCGGTGATCGAGGTGCACATTTCCAACGTGCACCGCCGCGAGGCCTTCCGTCATCACTCCTACGTGTCGCTGGTGGCGCAGTCGGTGCTGGCCGGTTTCGGCACCCATGGCTATGCCCTGGCCATCACCCACTTCGCCCGTCAACTGCAAGGAAGCAAGGCATGAAGACACTCGCAAACCCTACCCAACGCCTGCGCCTGGGCTTCGTCGGCGGCGGCCTGGAGTCGTCCATCGGCTCCACCCACCGCTACGCCGCCCAGCTGGACGGTCACTTCGACCTGGTGGCCGGCGTGTTCGCCCGCGACCCGGCGCGCAACCGCGCGGCCGGCGAGGCCTACGGTATCGCTGCCGACCGGGTCTACCCGGACTTCCAGACCATGGCCGTGGCCGAAGCTGCCCGTGAAGACGGCATCCACGCCGCCGCGATCATGGCGCCGAACGCCGTGCACGTGCCGGCCAGCCTGGCGTTTCTCGACCAGGGCATCGACGTCATCAGCGACAAGCCGCTGGCCGTCAACATCGAGGAAGCCAACGTGCTGCTGGAGCGTGTCCGTCGCGGACCTGCCCTGCACCTGCTGACCCACAACTACAGCGGCTACCCGCTGATCCGCGAAGCCCGCGAACTGATTGCCAAGGGTGTCATCGGCGACGTGCGCCTGGTCCAGGTCGAGCACGCCACCGGCTTCGGCACCCACCCGCTGGAACAGCAAGGCGCCAAGGCCCTGATGTGGCGCACTGACCCGGCGCAGTCCGGGCAGTCGTCGGTGCTGGCGGATGTCGGCGTGCACGCGCACCAGTTGCTGCGCTTCGTCACTGGCCAGGAAATCAGCGAAGTCTCGGCCGAGCTCAGCACCCTGGTGCCAGGGCGCGCCAGCGACGACAACGCCCACGTCAAGCTGCGCCTGGACAGCGGCGCACGGGGCATGCTCTGGGCCAGCTTCGTCGCGGCCGGGCACCGGCATGGCTTGCAGTTGCGGGTGTTCGGTTGTAAGGGCTCGCTGTATTGGCACCAGGAAGATCCGGAGCGCCTGGAAGTGCGCTACCAGGACCAGCCGCACCAGATCCTGCGCCGTGGCGAGGCCTGGCTGAGCGAGTCGGCGCGGCTGTCGACGCGGATCAAGGCGGGGCAGCCGGAGGGTTTGCTGGAGGCGTTCGCCAATATCTACAGCGAGGCGGCGGAACGGATTCGGGCCCGTCGTGAAGGGCGCGAGCCGGGGGCGCAGGCGTTGTTGTGCCCGACGGCGGAAGATGGGTTGAAGGGGATGAACTTCATCGATGCTTGTGTGCGCTCGGATCGCGCCGAAGGGCGCTGGACGGAAGTCGCCTGATCCGACGCGGACGGTGTGGGAACGCGTTCACTCGCGAAAGAGCGCGAAGCGGCCGCAAAGCCTGAGTCCTCAGTCTTCCGGACACGCTTCGCACTTGGGTTGCTGCTTTTCAGCGCCCCAAGCTCGGACATTTCATCCATTCTCTTCAGATTTTTCCTATATATCGACCTCTGAATGGCATGCAGGATCGCTCGGGAACTCTTTCCATGGCGATCCCGCATGTCTGCCCAATCCGATCTGCGTTTCACCTTCACCGCCGGTTCCGGCGCGTTCGATGTCGTCGAATTCCACCTCACCGAAGGCCGCTCCGAGGCCTTCCACCTCATTGCCTCTGACACGCTGAGCCGAACATCTGGCCAGAACCATGGTTGCTCATGGTCCGAATTGGTCGACCTATCATTTGCACCGCTAGGTGCTGCCCACCCTGTAGCAAAGTCCCACAGAAGCGAGCTCCCATGACGAAGCCCACCCGTTCCATTAGCGAGGTGCTCGCCATCAGTCGTCAGGCCTCGAATAAAACGCTCAGCAATGAGCCCCCCAGCCCATGCGTCAGTTGCAAGCGCACTCTCACTATTCTTCCGTTGCGTTATGGCGTGGTCTCCGGATTGGACCAGGACGCCGTCGAGCAGCTGTCTCCAGCACTTCCCGCTCACCTGGGTCGGCGCCTGGTAACTCCCCTCAGGCACAGTCGTTATGCCGTGCGCAGTATTCGCGAAGGCTACGTCTATGTGTTCGTCAAGCGCATGGGCCGGAACTACGCCTGCGAAGGTACTTACCGCGCACATGACACAGGCCTTCTGCAACCCGTCTTGACGTACGAACCCGGAACACCGGTCGGTGGTATTTCTGCGTTGGGAGCATGGACCCTGACCGTGGGGGACCCAGAAGACGTGGATGAAGCACGCCTGCTGTTCACGCCGGACCCGCTCAGCCCCGACATGCTGGAGCGCTATTTGAAGACCAGCCGCTACCGAGATCGCCTGCAGAAGTTTGACCTTCGGGTACTGGCCAACAGCTGTGGCGTTTTCGAAGACGTCATCACGCCTTCGCTGGTGGACGGCATCGTTGCGGAGTTTCTGGCCTCCAACGATGCTGCTGCCCGGGCCCTGCTGGAAAAACAGGCATTTCCTCCCTTCCGCAGCGCACTCGCCCCAGGCGAGGAGCCCAGGGACATGGACTCTATCTACCGCAATGCCCTCGAAAGGTTGATGGACGGCGGAGGTGTTGCCGTAGTTCTCGATGATCCCATTGGCATCGTTCAGGAACTGAACGCGTGGCGCAATGACGCCATCGAGATGAACTTGCCCTGGCTCAAGGCAGTAGATGCGTATGGCATCAGCAATGAGCGCAAGTACATGGTGGCCGAGGCTTTGGATGACGTTAAAACTGCCATGCAATCGGGATACGTCCAGAACGCTGTCGAAGCGGCGGAGCGCAAGATCAGGGACGAAAAGAGGTACGAAATGATGAACGCGACCCGCTTCGGCACTCGCTTTGGCGGGCCAGCCGAAAAGGGTGATCACCATGATCCTGAACTCGTGACGCACCAGGCCGAGCTGGAAAAGTTCAGGGTCTTCGACAAATACGAAGCCATGCTCGACTGGAAGGCCAAGGACGACATCCAGGTCGGGTTCGCGGGGCGCGATCTTCGCGCTCAGCAAGAAATGGACAAACGCGAAGTGGACCACCTTGCCTGGCTGGACAGCGAGATGCTGGAAGAGGCTCTGGATCTCTATGATCGCCAGCAGCCCATCTGGGGACACGCGTTCTCGAGTCAGATGACACTTTGCCTGTTCGGCATGAACGGCTGCAGCAGTGGTTCGGCAAAGCTGGGTTCCTGGTGGAGGGACACCAACATTGCCAAGCGCAATCTGGCCTGGCGCGCCTTGACTCGTAACCAGGTCGAGATCGAAGAGAAAGTGAAGGAGGCGTTTGCCACGGCGAAGGTCGAAGCCAGCGAGCTGACCGTCGACAACCTCGGTGCTGAACTGGGAAATGCCAGTGGCTGGTTCCAGAAGGTCGTCGATCTAATGATCAAGGCGGATGCAGTGACACAATTGGCAGTGGACGCTGGTAGCCATCGCTGGTTCGATCTGCAGCGGCTCGCCATGTCGCTGACGCCGTTTGCATTCCTTCATCAGCACCTGCTGTCCCTTCTGCCGGCCAACGCACTGGACCGCCGTCTGCTGGGCCCAATGCTGGCCTTCGTTCATGCCGGGCTGGGCGAGGTGACAACCCGTTTGCGGATGAGTGAATTAGCGGCGGCTGGCCAGGCGGCCAATGTCAATCGGGTGGCCGGTCAGGTGAACTCCCATATCACCCGGGCGCGTGACTCCATCATGCGCGAGTTTCAGAACGGAGGGGGTGGAGACTTTCGCCGACTGAGGGGCGGCCTCCTGCTGACAATCATCGAAGGCGTGATTCTCGGTGTCAAAACCTCGAACAGGGAAGGAGGGGAAAAGGAGTACCTGGAATATCAGGCGGCATTTCTGATTACCACGGCAGCCGGGATCGAATTGGCTGCGCTCGTTGTACAGTCGGTTGCGGACCAGTTTAGATCTAGGGGAGTTGTGGCACGGGGGGCTGCTGTTTCGCTGGGTGGCTTGCGGCTGGTGGGGGGGAGCTTGGCAACCGTGGGTGGGGGCATGCTTGCTTATGTTGATTTCATCGACGGAAAGAAATCATTTGAAAATGACTTCCGGGTATTGGGTGGTGCTTACTTTTTAAGAAGTGCCTTGTCGCTGGGCGTATCAATTCTTGGAGGATTGGTGTCAATTTCTTATACCGCCCCGTTGTTGCGTTTGATATTTGGGCAGCAAAGTCAATTGCAAATGATCTCGGCAGTAGAAGGACTCGCCGGGGCCGGACTCAGGGGCATTATGCTACGTTTAATAGGCATTGGTAGCTTAGTTACCCTAGGCATCAGCGTGGCAATTATCTATCTCTCACCAGATGATATGGAGCAGTGGTGCTGGCACAGCTGCCTCAAAGAGCAGACATCGGAAGGCTTTTTCAAACCCTTCCAAGACCAAGAAACAGAACTGCAAAAACTGTATGAAGCGCTGAGGGCGGTGATCTGAATGTATTGGATCGAATGGATGCTCTGGTATATCCAGACCTCACCCCGTGAAGTCGAGCAATGGCAAGAAAAACTGAAAAAGATTCTCGCCTTCAAAAAAACAGATAAAAACAAGGGAAAGCGGACTGAGATTCTGGATCGTGTTAGTGAAACCCCTTCTGCAGAAAGATCCATATATGAATTCAATGAGAATTATATTGAGCTGCAGGCAGGGGAGTCGCAAGAGCGCCGCGGTCTCATTACCTATATTTCCGTTGCGATAATCTGCTGTGGCTATAAGGCTGCGAGCATCGCGCTAGTGCTAAATACGGTCTGGCTCACCGGCACTCATCACTCGTTAACAATTCCTGCAAGAGGAAGTCATTATGCCTCAGCGGTTTTTGTTGCGACTCTGACAATTTTGCTATTTTATTTTGTAGTCAGTTATGCCCGTTTTTTCATACGCCTGGAAAATTTTTCTCAACGTCGCATGCTGATTCGCTTCAACCGAATTACGCGCCAAGTCTACTTGCATCGACCAAAATTCGCTGGAGGGGTTACCGTTTTCGACTGGGAACAGGTATCTGCCGAGGCTGTCGTAGGTGATGAAGAATCGGCCAACATTGGCCGAAAACTCATTCTGAGTTGGGGACCTTCAATGCCCGACCTTCCCCACCTTCATGTAGTGTTTGTAGGTAAGCGCGCCGACGGTACCAGCGATATCACCAATCTGTGGGAATTCATTCGTCGTTACATGGAGGAAGGCCCGCAGTCAGTACCTACACCCAAGAAGCTTCTGGGCAAGGCTCCATGGCCTTGGCTGTCGGTAATGGCGTCCTTGAGTTTTTTCAGGCCGTTGTGGCGTACAGGCCTTCGTTGGCAGGTCGCCTGCATTGTGGCGCTTGCTTCTCCCGCATTGGCATTACATGCCCTGGGTCACTGGATATCACTGCTGCTGTGCTGGGAGCCCCGTTGGCCGCACATCATTCGTGAAGCTGGCTTGCCTGGAAAGCCTGTTCCACCGCTCTCGACGGCCGCGGACTGGCCGCCATTGCCCAAGGCAAAGCTGAACATAAAAAAGCCGCGTGCACGAAAGACATTGAAATCTGATGCGCAGCTCTCGGAGCAACAATCTGCTCCTGAATCCGCTTCCAGCGTCCATTCAATCACTGATAGCAAGGTAAAGAGCTGAATGTATTGGATAGAATGGATGCTCTGGTACATCCAGACCTCACCTCGTGAAAGTGAAAACTGGCAAAAGAAGCTGGAAAAAATCCTGGCACCTGAGCATTTACGGAAAAGCAAAAAATCTATAATTCACAATAAAGTAAGCGAGACCCCAAGTGCCAATGGCTCGATATATGAATTCAATGATTGCTATATTGAGCTGAGTGCCGGCGAGTCACAGGAGAGGCGTGGCGTTATTACATACTCAACATTGGCGATTGCATATTTTCTGTTCAGCTTCGCCAGTTTCGCCTTGACATTTAATGAGATTTGGATTACTGGAGTTTACTACTCTACGAAAAGACCCGCCGACATAGGTGACTACATTACTGGATTGTTTCTGGTCACATTCGTTTCCTGCCTGTTCTGGGTGGTATTCCGTTATGCAAGAATTCTTATAAGGCTCGAGAATTTCGTTCAACGCCGCATGCTGATCCGCTTCAATAGGATGACGCGCCAAGTCTATCTTCACCGACCTCGATTCGCTGGCGGCATTACAATTTTCGACTGGGACCAGGTATCTGCCGAAGCCGTCATAGGTGAGGAAGAATACGCCAACATCGATCGAAAACTCATTTTGAGTTGGGGACCTACCATGCCCGAGCTTCCTCACCTCCATGTGGTCTTCGTAGGCAAGCGCGCCGACGGTACCAGCGATATCACCAACCTGTGGGAATTCATTCGCCGCTACATGGAAGAAGGCCCCCAATCAGTACCTGCACCTCGGAAATTGCTAGGTAAGACGCCATGGCCGTGGTTGTCAGTGATGGCGTCGCTGAGCTTTTTCAAGCCGCTGTGGCGCGCTGGGTTTCGTTGGCAGATCGCCTGCAGTGTAGCGCTGGCTTTTCCCGCATTGGCATTACACGCTTTAGGCCATTGGATATCGCTGTTGCTATGCTGGGAGCCCCGCTGGCCACGCATCATCCGCGAGGCGGGATTGCCTGGAAAGCCTATTCCACCACTCTCGACGGCTGGAGACTGGTCTCCACTACCCAAAGTGGAAATCAGCAAGCCAAAACCACTTCGGCAAGCAGCCCGGCGATCCAGTGAAATACAATCCCAGACCCGGCGGTGACCGCCCGGTGCCTGCACTGCACCGTTGCACCTACGCCGGAATTCCCAAATGTCATCGAAGAAGCCGCGCGTTGATAAGTCCTTTGGCGAGGGGGCGTAGCGCCTATGTCCGAGGCTGGTCAGGAATACCGCGGGCACAGGTTTTACGGCCTCTTCGAGCCCATTCGCGAGCAAGCCCACCCCCACACCCGTCTCGCTCCGTTCATCTGTCCGCCGACCCGGCAATCCCCCCAACCTCTGCTACCGTGGAAATACCTCCCACAAACACCGCAACACAGGTGACCCCTCATGGCGCGCACCACTCCCATCGAGCTCTACCGCAACATCGGCATCGTCGCCCACGTCGACGCGGGCAAGACCACCACCACCGAGCGCATCCTGTTCTACACCGGGGTCAACCACAAGATGGGCGAGGTCCATGACGGCGCCGCGACCATGGACTGGATGGCCCAGGAACAGGAACGCGGCATCACCATCACCTCGGCGGCGACCACGGCCTTCTGGCAGGGCTCTACCAAGCAGTTCGCCGACAAGTACCGCTTCAACATCATCGACACCCCCGGCCACGTCGATTTCACCATCGAGGTGGAACGCTCGTTGCGCGTGCTCGACGGCGCAGTGGTGGTGTTCAGCGGCGCCGACGGGGTGGAGCCGCAGTCCGAGACGGTCTGGCGCCAGGCCAACAAGTACCACGTGCCGCGCCTGGCCTACGTGAACAAGATGGACCGCCAGGGCGCCGACTTCCTGCGCGTGGTCAAGCAGATCGACCAGCGCCTCGGCCACCATCCGGTCCCCATCCAGCTGGCCATCGGCGCCGAGGAGAACTTCGCCGGGCAGATCGACCTGGTGAAGATGAAGGCCATCTACTGGAACGATGACGACCAGGGCACCAGCTACCGCGAGGAAGACATCCCCGCCGAGCTGCTGGAGCAGGCCCGCGAGTGGCGCGCGCACATGATCGAGGCCGCCGCCGAGGCCAACGACGAGTTCATGACCCTGTACCTGGACGGCACCGAACTGAGCAACGAGCAGATCAAGGCCGGCCTGCGCCAGCGCACCCTGGCCAACGAGATCGTGCCGGCGATCCTCGGCTCGTCCTTCAAGAACAAGGGCGTGCCGCTGATGCTCGACGCGGTGATCGACTACCTCCCTGCCCCCTCGGAAATCCCGGCAATCAACGGCACCGATCCGGACCACGAGGACAAGCACCTGGAGCGCCACGCCGACGACAACGAACCCTTCTCGGCCCTGGCCTTCAAGATCGCCACCGACCCCTTCGTCGGCACCCTGACCTTTGCCCGGGTCTACTCCGGCGTGCTCAGCTCGGGCGACGCGGTGCTCAACTCGGTCAAGGGCAAGAAGGAACGGGTCGGGCGCATGGTGCAGATGCACGCCAACCAGCGCGCCGAGATCAAGGCGGTGTGCGCCGGCGATATCGCCGCGCTGATCGGCATGAAGGACGTCACCACCGGCGACACCCTGTGCTCGATGGACAAGCCGATCATCCTCGAACGCATGGACTTCCCCGATCCGGTGATCTCCGTGGCCGTCGAACCCAAGACCAAGGCCGACCAGGAAAAGATGGGCATCGCCCTCGGCAAGCTGGCCCAGGAAGACCCGTCGTTCCGGGTCAAGACCGACGAGGAAACCGGGCAGACCATCATCTCCGGCATGGGTGAGCTGCACCTGGACATCATCGTCGACCGCATGCGCCGCGAGTTCGGCGTCGAGGCCAATATCGGCAAGCCACAGGTTGCCTACCGCGAGAAGATCCGCAATACCTGCGAGATCGAAGGCAAGTTCGTCCGTCAGTCCGGCGGGCGCGGCCAGTATGGCCACTGCTGGATCCGCTTCGCTCCGGGCGATGAAGGCAAGGAAGGCCTGGAGTTCATCAACGAGATCGTCGGCGGCGTGGTGCCGCGGGAGTACATCCCGGCAATCCAGAAAGGCATCGAGGAACAGATGCAGAACGGCGTGGTGGCCGGCTATCCGCTGATCAGCCTGAAGGCTGCGGTGTTCGACGGCTCATACCACGATGTCGACTCCAACGAGATGGCGTTCAAGGTCGCCGCGTCCATGGCCACCAAGCAACTGGCGCAGAAAGGCGGCGCGGTGCTGCTGGAGCCGGTGATGAAGGTGGAAGTGGTGATGCCCGAGGAGTTCATGGGCGACATCATGGGTGACCTGAGCCGTCGTCGCGGCCTGATCCAGGGCAGCGAGGACACCCCGGCGGGCAAGGTGGTGCGGGCCGAGGTGCCGTTGGGCGAGATGTTCGGCTACTCCACCGAGATGCGCTCGATGACCCAGGGCCGGGCCAGCTATTCGATGGAGTTCACCCGCTACGCCGAAGCGCCGGCGAGCATTGCCGATGTGATCATCAAGAAGCAGGGATAGAGCCCGGAAAGCCGGCAATGGCCAGCAAGGCCATTGCCGGCCTGCGCTCAAACCGGCAGCCGTACCATCGTCAGCCCTGCACGCTGCTTGCCGGCGTCGCGCAGGGTGGCTGCAGCCAGAACCTTGTTCGATGCCTGCGCCAGCAATCGTGGCTGCAGCTCCTCTACCAAGCCTCCCTCCATGCCGGCAGCGACGATACCGAATGCGCTATCAACGGTACCGTTGGAAAGGACTCGCCGGACAATCAACTGTTGCGTGGTGGAGTCCAGTTCCAGGGTGAGTACTCGCCCCAGCGCATCGATCAACAGGTCACGCGGGGTAGTCTCGCCGAGGTTCAAGGGCTTGCCGCCATTGAACTTGCTGTCCATTCCCCCACCCAGGGAAAGCCTCGTGAGGAATCCCTGATCCCTGAAGTCCGCCTCACTGCCTGCGCCGATGGCATAAACCCACTCGTTGTCTTCCAGCGCCAGCCGCTCGATGTTCATCACCTGCAACCCACCCAGTGGCAGACTGAACTGGGAGGTGCCCGCCAAGGACAGGTCCGCCTTGCCGTCGGCGTAGACACGCGTGATAAAGGCTTGCGGATCCAGGTCTCCAGCGAACAGCAAACGAGCATCAGGCTGGACCACCGCCGCCCGTAAAGCACAGTCGAAGCCCAGCACACCAGCCTTGGCGAAGCTTGAGTCCAGTTGGCCTTTTCCGGTCACCCGGAAAACCGAGGCCACCGGTTTTTTCGACGGCAGCTCCACGCCTTCACCCACCGCAATGACCTTTCCATCTTTTTGCACCGTCAGTGAGCGGGCGAAGCGGCTTTCGCCTACGGCCGGCAGCAGCAGCGTCCCGCCGCTGCCAAACGCGCTGTCCAGCCGCCCGTCTGCCAGGAAGCAAGCGAGAAAGAGCTCTTCCTTGGCGTCACGCACATTGGGGCGTCGTCGTGCAGCCAAGGCCACCACTCTCGAATCGGGCAGCGTGACGCAGTGCGCCATGCTGATTTCGAACCCGGCAAAGAGTTCGCACACCGCCACGCCCTTCGTACCAAACGACAGGTCGAGGGCACCGTTGGCGTCGAATCGCACCAGGGTCAGGGCATGAGGTTTGAGGGCGGCGACGCCGACGGCGATGATCTCCTTGGCCGGGCCAAGGGTCACCTGGGCGACATAGTCGTCGTTCGGCAGTTCGAAGCGCACCTTGCCGCCACTACCGAAGGCGGGGTCAAGCTTGGCGGTCACGGGTTTGATTTGCACGTTCATCGGTCATCTCCATCGACACTGTGGGGGTGTCGGATGCACCGCAGCCCACCGGGCATCATCCGTGAACCTATTCAACCCTCGTGCAGGGTTTTGCGCACCTGACAGAAATATCAGGTGCGCAGGATTTCAATGATCAGCCCCTGCCCGCTTGAGCAACTGCTTGCAACGCTCGGACAGATGCACCACCCGCAAATGCTTGCCCGCCTTCTCGTACCGCTCACGCAAGGTCTTCAACGCCGCGATCGCCGAATAATCGACGAAGCTCAAATGCTGGCAGTCCAGGGTCACCTGTGCCGGGTCGTTGGCCGGATCGAACTGGTTGAGAAACGGTGTGCTGGAGGCGAAGAACAAGGTGCCGTGGGCCCGGTACAGCTTGCTGCCGTCGGCTTGCAACTGGCCGTCGGCGTACAGTTCGCGGGCGTGCTGCCAGGCGAAGTTGACGGCGGCGATGACGATGCCGAACAGCACCGCCGTGGCCAGGTCGGTGAACACCGTGACCACGGTCACCGCAATGATCGCCAGCACGTCGGAGAACGGCACCTTGTGCAGCACCCGCAGGGACGCCCAGGCGAAGGTCTGCTGAGCCACCACGAACATCACGCCGACCAGCGCCGCCAAGGGGATCTTCTCGATCAGCGGCGAGAGGAACAGTACGAACAGCAGGATCATCACCCCCGCCACCACCCCGGACAGACGCCCGCGACCGTTGGAGCTGAGGTTGATCACGGTCTGCCCGATCATCGCGCAGCCGCCCATGCCGCCGCACAGGCCCGAGGCCATGTTGGCCACGCCCAGGGCCACGCATTCGCGGTCGGGATGGCCGCGGCTTTCGGTGATCTCGTCGGTGAGGTTGAGGGTCAGCAGGGTTTCCAGCAGGCCGACCAGGGCCATCAGCACCGCGTAGGGAGCGATGATGCGCAGGGTGTCGAGGTTCCACGGCACGTCCGGCAGGGCCAGGGACGGTAGGCCGCCGGCGATGTGGGCCATGTCGCCGAGGGTGCGGGTCGGCAGGTCGAGCAGCCAGACCAGCACGCCGACACCGAGAATCGCCACCAGCGCCGGCGGCACGGCGCGGGTCAGTTTCGGCAGGACGTAGACCACCAGCATGGTCAGGCCCACCAGGCCGAGCATCAGCCACAGCGCCGAGCCCTGCAGCCAGGCCTCGCCGTCCTTGAAATGCTCGAGCTGGGCCATGGCGATGACGATGGCCAGGCCGTTGACGAAGCCGAGCATCACCGGATACGGCACCAGTCGCACCAGCTTGCCCAGGCGCAACAGGCCAAAGGCGATCATCAGCAGCCCGCCCAGCAGCACCGTGGCCAGCAGGTACTGCACGCCCTGCTGCACCACCAGGGCGACGATCACCACCGCCATCGAACCGGCGGCACCGGAGATCATCCCGGGGCGGCCGCCGAACAGCGCGGTCAGGGTGCAGATGATGAAGGCGCCGTACAGGCCCATCAGCGGGTTGAGGTGGGCGACCAGGGCGAAGGCGATGCACTCCGGCACCAGGGCGAAGGAAGTGGTCAGGCCGGCGAGGACATCGCTGCGCACGCGCAAGGCCCGGTTCTTGGTGTGGGTCTGGGACATCGGGAGTTCCGTGGGGAGCAAGGCGGGAAAAAACGTTAGCAAGCTTACCGGATTCACCTGACAGCGGCGAATCCCCTGGCCACCAAAGAACCCTGTGGGAGCTGGCTTGCCAGCTCCCACAGGGTTCGCGGTGCGTCGGTTATTTCCATATGCCAAATAGGGCTATTGACCGCCCAATTCCACCACTCCATGCTGCCCGCCTCTCCCCATCGCGCAAGGAACGACTGCATGAAGCTGGAAACCCTGGCCATCCACGCGGGCTTCAGCCCGGACCCGACCACCAAGGCGGTGGCCGTGCCGATCTACCAGACCACCTCCTACGCCTTCGACGACACCCAGCACGGCGCCGACCTGTTCGACCTGAAGGTCGCCGGCAACATCTACACCCGCATCATGAACCCCACCAACGACGTGCTCGAACAGCGCATGGCCGCCCTCGAAGGCGGGGTCGGGGCGCTGGCGGTGGCGTCGGGCATGGCAGCGATCACCTACGCGATCCAGACCGTGGCCGAGGTCGGCGACAACATCGTCTCGGTGGCCAAGCTCTACGGCGGCACCTACAACCTGCTGGCCCACACCCTGCCACGCATCGGCATCCAGACCCGCTTCGCTCCCCACGACGATATCGCTGCCCTCGAAGCGCTGATCGACGAGCGCACCAAGGCGGTGTTCTGCGAATCCATCGGCAACCCGGCGGGCAATATCGTCGACCTCCAGGCCCTGGCCGACGCCGCGCACCGCCATGGCGTGCCGCTGATCGTCGACAACACCGTGGCCACCCCGGTGCTGTGCCGGCCGATCGAGCACGGCGCCGATATCGTCGTGCACTCGCTGACCAAGTACATCGGCGGCCACGGCACCAGCATCGGCGGCATCGTCATCGACTCGGGCAAATTCCCCTGGGCCGAGAACAAGGCACGCTTCGCCCTGCTCAACACCCCCGACCCGTCCTACCACGGCGTGACCTACACCGAGGCCTTCGGTCCGGCGGCGTTCATCGGCCGCTGCCGCGTGGTGCCGCTGCGCAACACCGGCGCCGCGTTGTCGCCATTCAATGCCTTCCTGATCCTGCAAGGCCTGGAAACCCTGGCCCTGCGCATGGAGCGCCATACCGAGAACGCGCTGAAGGTCGCCCGCTTCCTGCAGGACCATGAGCAGGTGGCCTGGGTCAAGTATGCCGGTCTGCCGGACCATCCCGAGCATGAACTGGCGCAGCGTTATACCCAGGGCAAGCCGGCGTCGATCCTGTCGTTCGGTATCGAGGGCGGCCAGGAGGCCGGTGCGCGCTTCATCGATGCGCTGAAGCTGGTGGTGCGGCTGGTGAATATCGGTGATGCCAAGTCGCTGGCCTGCCATCCGGCCTCGACTACCCACCGGCAATTGAATGATGAAGAGCTGGAGAAAGCGGGTGTGCCGCGGGACATGGTGCGCTTGTCGATCGGGATCGAGCATAGCGACGACATCATCGCCGACCTGCAACAGGCCCTGGCTGCCAGTCGCGCTTGAACCTTCCGGGGGCTGCCTCGCGCGCGCGGAACAGCCCCCGGAAATCGACAACAACCGCAGGCTTGAGCGCCCCGTCCAGATTGCCTTGCACACATACCTTTTCTCCCCTGAACCCCTTGTAATCCGTGGCCTTCACCGTTTCAGCCATCACCTGCAAAAAAATCAGTGATGGCAGATTGGCACTGACACAATCCTCGTCAATACTGCCTCCCGCATGGATTTCCTTGCCAACACAACATAAGGATATTTGCGATGAGCCAGACCCAGCCATTGGATGTCGCCATCATCGGCGGCGGCGTATCGGGGACCTACAGCGCCTGGCGCCTGCAAGAGGCGAACGGAGCCAATCAACGCATCCAGTTGTTCGAGTACAGCGACCGCATCGGCGGCCGTCTCTTCAGTATCAATCTCCCCGGTCTGCCCAATGTCGTCGCCGAAGTCGGCGGCATGCGCTGGATGCCTTCCGCCGACAAGGACACCAGCGGCCATGTGATGGTCGACAAGCTGGTCGGCCACCTGGACCTGCCGACCAAGAACTTCCCCATGGGCAGCAACCTGCCCGATGACAACCCGGTCGGCGCCAAGGACAACCTCTTCTACCTGCGTGGCGAGCGCTTCCGCCTGCGCGACTTCACCGAAGCACCGGAGAAGATCCCCTACAAGCTGGCCTGGTCCGAGCGCGGCTTCGGTCCCGAGGACCTGCAGGTCAAGGTGATGAACAGCATCTACCCGGGCTTCGCCGATCTCAGCCTGGCCGAGCAGATGCAAGTGAAGGTGTTCGGCAAGGAAATCTGGCGCTACGGCTTCTGGGACCTGCTCTACCGCGTGCTGAGCAACGAGGGCTACCAGTTCATGAAGGACGCCGGCGGCTACGAGGCCAACGTGGCCAACGCCAGCGCCGTGACCCAGTTGCCCGCCACCGAGTACAGCGACCAGACCGTCTTCCTGACCCTCAAGACCGGCTTCCAGACCCTGCCCCTGACCCTGGCCAAGCGCTTCGCCGAAGCCCCCGGTGGCCTGGTCCCCGCCGACCAGCGGGTGCAGATGAACCGTCGCCTGGCCTCGCTGCAATACAGCGATGACACCGAATACCCGTACCGCCTGCACTTCCAGCCCACCGTGACCGTCGACGGCAATACCAGCGACCTCGACGCGCCGGAAGAAATCATCCATGCCCGCCAGGTGATCCTGGCCATGCCGCGCCGCTCGCTGGAGCTGATCGACTCGCCGCTGTTCGAAGACAAGTGGCTGAAGGAAAACCTCGACTCGGTACTGGTGCAGTCCGCGTTCAAGCTGTTCCTCGCCTACGAACAACCCTGGTGGCGTGCACAAGGCCTGGTGGCCGGGCGCTCGGTCACCGACCTGCCGATCCGCCAGTGCTACTACATGGGCACCGAGTGCGAGCAGGATGGCGGCGAGAAGACCCTCAACTCGCTGTTGATGGCGTCCTACAACGACATCGGCACCGTGCCGTTCTGGAAAGGCCTGGAAGGCGGCGTGCCGTTCGAGGGCTACGCGCCCAAGAGCCTGCAAGGCCGTGTCGACAGCAATGAAGTCGTGCCGAAGATGCAGTACCAGATCAGCGAGGAAATGGTGCGCATCGCCCAGCGCCAGGTCACGTCGCTGCACGACCAGATCGAGCTGCCGGCGCCCTACTCCGCCGTCTACCACGCCTGGGATGCCAACCCGTACGGTGGCGGCTGGCACGAGTGGAAGGCCAACTACCGTCTCGACCTGATCATCCAGCGCATGCGTCATCCGGTGCAGGAGCAGGAGGTGTACATCGTCGGTGAAGCCTATTCCTACGGCCAGGGCTGGGTCGAAGGCGCGCTGACCACCGCCGAGTCCACCCTCCAGGACTTCTTCGGCCTGCCTCGTCCGCAATGGCTGCCGGAGGCCTACCAGCTGCTGCCGACCCCGGCGCCGATCGATATCGAGAACCCGCCGTCCCTCGTCTGCACCGACTGCAAGCAGACCCTGGCCGAAGTCACCAAATTCGCCTACACGGGGATCAAGGCATGAACAGCGCACCCTTCACCGTTGCCGACTACCTGCTGACCCGTCTGAAGGAGCTGGGCCTGACCAAGGTCTTCCAGGTCCCGGGCGACTACGTATCCAACTTCATGGATGCCCTGGAGAACTTCGACGGCATCGACGCCGTGGGCGAAGTCTACGAAATGGGCGCCGCCTACGCCGCCGACGGCTATGCCCGGGTGCATGGCCTGGGCGCGGTATCGCTGCAATATGGCGTGGGCACCTTCAGCGCGGTCAACGCCATCGCCGGCTCGTTCGTCGAACGCGCCCCGGTGGTGGTGATCTCCGCCAGCCCATCCACCAAGAACCGTGAACTGGCGCGCAGCCAGCACGTGCTGTTCCACCACTCCACCGGCGACTTCGAAGCCGACCGCAAGGTGCTGGAACAGGTGACCGTGGCATGCGAGATCATCTCCGACGCCAACCAGGCGCCGTGGCAGATCGACAGCGCGCTGATCGCCGCCCTCACCCATCGCCAGCCGGTCTACCTGGAGGCCTGGAAAGACGTGTGGGGCGAGCCCTGCTCCCGGCCCCAGGGCCAGTTGGCCCCGGCGCCGACCCCGTCCAATGCCTACAACCTCGACCTGCTGGTGAAGAACAGTCTCCAGCGCCTGGCCGACGCGAAGAAACCCCTGGTACTGCTGGGCGTGGAGGTGATGCGCTACGGCCTGCAGGACGCGGTGCAGCGCCTGATCGACGGCTGCAAGCTGCCCTTCAGCACCACCCTCGACGCCAAGACCGTGCTCGACGAAAGCCAGGCGCCGTTCATCGGCACCTACGCCGGCCCGGCCTCGCGCCTGGAGACCTCGCCGCTGGTGCTGGACGCCGACTGCATCCTGGCCATCGGCGTGATCTTCACCGATGACTACCTGGACCTGCTGCAGGACCGCTTCGACCAGATCATCCAGGTCAACTGCGACCTGGCCCGCACCGGCGCCGAGTACTACCCCAACGTGCGCCTGCCGGACTACGTCGATGGCCTGGTCAAGGCGCTGGACCTGGACGCGCGCTTCCCGCGCAGCGACGTCGCCCTGCCCAAGCACCCGGGGCTGCTCGCGGCTTGCGGCACGGACACGGCGCTGACCTACGCGAACTTCTTCGCCACCTTCACCGAGTACGCCCGGGAGCATCGCCTGTGGGACAGCAGCACGCTGATCCTCGGCGAAAGCTCGTCGCTGTACGTGGCCAGCAACATCCAGGGCATGCCGCGCAACAGCTTCCTCTCCGATGCCATCTGGGGCTCCCTCGGCCATGAGACCGGCTGCGCCCTTGGCGTGGCCCTGGGCAGTGGCCGGCGGCCGATCGTGGTGGCCGGCGACGGCGGCTTCATGATGGTCAGCCAGTCCCTGGCGGCGCTGGCGCGCAACAAGATCAACGCCATCGTCTTCGTCATGAGCAACCAGGTGTATGCCATCGAGCAGGCTTTCGTCGATATCAATGCGTTCAAGCCGGATGGCGCCTTCGCCCCGTTCGACACCTTGCCGACGCTGAACTACACGGCGCTGGCCGAAGGCTACGGCGCCCTGGGTTACCAGGTGCGCACCGAAGGCGAGTTGCAACAGTTGCTGCCGCAGCTGCTGGCAGTGACCGACATGCCGGTGCTGGTGGAAGTGAAGATCCCCGAGAAGGACCTGGCGGTACAGATCGAGCGCCTGGCTACTACCCCATAAGGAAAACGTTTCATGGAAAGAACGACCAGCGTGCGCATGGCTATCGCCTGCGCACTGCTGGCCTCGTTGCCGATCGATGCCATGGCTCATGGCGGACACGGCGACGCAGGCCCGCAAGGCAAGACCTTCACCCAACTCCCGGCGAATACTTCGCTGGAGGACGCGCTGAAGCTGTGCGTCAGCGAAAAGGACACCCGGGAAGACCACCTCCTTTCCGGTCTCGGCGGCACCCGCTACGACCTGGTGTCGGTGGGTGACAGCGAAAGGATCCAGGCTTTCTACAGCCAGGGCATGGCCCTGCAATACGGCTTCAACTTCAGCGAGGCGATCCGCGCCTTCTACCAGGCGTACCAGCTCGACAAGGGCTCGGCGATGCCGCTCTGGGGCATCGCCCTGTCGGCCAGCTCGAACATCAATACCGATGCCACCGAGGGCTGCGACCAGCTGGCCTACCTGGCGGTGAACCAGGCGCAGAAGAACGCCGGACTGCGCGTAAAAAACACCCCTTCCGGCTTCACCGAGGCGCAGGCAAGGCGCGAAGAGGCCTATGCCACGGCCTTCCTCACCCAGTACGACGCCGATGGCGATCAGATCACCCTGTCGCCGGCCGGCAAGAAGCACTACGTGGAGGCGATGAAGACGCTCTCCAACACCTACTTCGACGACCTCGACGCCGCCGCCCTGTACGCCGACGCCCTGCTCAACATCGACCCGTGGAAATGGTGGAAAGGCACCGAGGCCACGTCCGATTCGGTCAAGCCCACCGATGAAGCCGCCGACGCCCTGGAGGTGCTCAACCGCGTGCTGGTGCAGGACCAGAACCACTCCGGCGCCAACCACTTCTTCATCCATGCCATCGAGGAGTCGCCCTTCCCCGACAGCGGCATGCCCATGGCCGAGCGCTTCCGCACCCTCAACCCGGCGGTGGGCCACCTGATCCACATGGCCTCGCACATCTACCAGCGCACCGGCAACAACGCGCTGTCCAGCGCCACCAACTATGCGGCGATCTCGGTGGACCGTGCCTATGCCAACCAGGTCCAGCCGGAGAGTCCGTACCTGCTGCACTACCTGGGGCACAACATCCACTTCCTGACCTGGACCCTGTCCATCGAAGGGCGCAAGAACGAAGCGCTGAACATGGCCAGCGAGCTGGTGGACAACACCACCACCAATGCCTCGGTGAAGTTCCTCTGCGAAAAATATCCGGGCGAGTTGAAGACCAAGTCCGACTACTTCTACGCGGTGCCCTACTACTACGCCGTGCGCTTCCAGGCGTGGGAAGAGTTGAAGGCGATCGAACCGAAGATCACCGCCGGGCTGAAGCAGATCAACGACACCTGCAAGGACGCCAAGGGCTGGAAAACGCTGACCATGCCCTACACGCGGATCATGCAAAGCTACGCCAAGGCCTACCAGGTGCTCGGCGACAAGCAGGACAGCGGCAAGGCGGTCGAGGCGCTGAACGGGTTCTGGAGCACGGCGGGACAAGTGCTCGCCGAAGTCAGGAAAGCCGATCCCGACGGCCTGCGCTACGGCAACAACGATGCCGTGGAGCTGCTGCGCCTGGCCAACCTGATCCTGTTCAACAAGGCCCAGGAAGCCACTGGCGACACCCTGGCCCTGAAAGCCGTGCAGGAAACCAGCGCCAGGTCCGTGGGTGAGCTGGGCAAGGCGCTGGCCGATGACCTCGCCGGCCTGGAGGACGGCAACAAGGCCCAGGTCCTCGCCGCGTGGGCCAAGGCCGTCGAGGTGCAGGACAAGCTCTCGTACAACGAGCCGCCGGACTGGTACTACACCGTTCGCGAATCGCAGGGGTATGCGCTCCTGGCGCAGGGCGACGCCGGGAAAGCGGAGCGGGTGTTCACCGAGGACCTCAGTGAAAACCGCTTGAGCGGGCGCTCGCTGAATGGGCTGAAGCTGAGCCTGGAGGCGCAGAAGAAGCCGGTGAGTGCGGATCTGGAGCAGAAGCTGGCGAATGCCTGGCGCAATGCGACGGTGAGTGCGAAGCCTTGATCGCGCCCGGGGCCGTACTACGGTCCCGGACTTCCACTGATCGCCGGGTGGTTTGACAAGTCACCGTAGCGGACTAATTTTTCATTAATCTTTCGGGAAAACAGCGAATAACCTCCAGTAGCTGTTCACCGCTTGATTCTTCTCTTCATTCATTCCTGCGCGGATTGAAGTTTGCTTGTAGGCGCGTATTCCTGGTCGATCGGAAAATGATTCCCGATGGGAGATCCGCCATGCGCAAGAAACTGTTCCCCCTGCTGCTTGCTGCATTGTTGTCCTCGCTGAGTTTGTCCTTCGCCCAAGCGGTGGGGATCTCTACTCAGCCCAACGGAATACAAACCATATACTTCGGACAAAGATGCGATAAACCCGGGGTTAGCTGCCATCCAGATTATCCATGTGGCAAGAACAATACGTGCGGCTACCCACCTGACTTGTCACCCAACGTGGGTGATTGCAAAAGCGACCTGGTTAAAAACGGCATGAGTTCGAATGTGCTCGCCACTTACGAATATGACATCTGCTACAACAAATACAGCTGCCCTGAAGTCGAGAAAAGCATCGCAAGGTTGAATCCAGGGAGCCTTGAGTCAATGAAAGTCTTCAACAATCACGCGGAGTACCTGGAGTATCAGAAGATTCAGGGTACGGTAGACGACCCCCATAGTGACGCGGGCGTGTTGAGGGCCGTTCTGACGGCGTGCAGCCAATGCAAGCCAGGCGGAAAATCCCAGTGTTTCGATGGGGGCCTGACCTTGGAGAAGGTTCATGAATTGCGCAGTAGAAAAAATCCTTTGGGTGGTCTGCGGTAGATCGTGCTTCGGGGTGTGCATCATTTAGCTGTACATCCATACAGATAAAACTTGCCAGCCACTCTCATCCTGCGCATCCTAGGGAACCTCTTTCCCCAGGATGCCACCTCCCCCCATGCGCCTGTTCCTCTGCGAAAAACCCTCCCAGGCCAAGGATATCGCCAAGGTCCTCGGCGCCAGTCGCCGTGGCGATGGCTGCTGGGTCGGCACCGGGGTGACGGTGACCTGGTGCATCGGCCACCTGCTGGAAACCGCCCCGCCCGATGCCTACGACGCGCGCTACAAGCGCTGGGTGCTGGCCGACCTGCCCATCGTGCCGCAGCAGTGGAAGATGCAGGTCAAGCCCAAGACCGCCAGCCAGTACAAGGCGGTCAAGCGCCTGCTGGGCGAGGCGGCGGAGCTGGTGATCGCCACCGACGCCGACCGCGAGGGCGAGATGATCGCCCGCGAGCTGGTGGAGCACTGCCGCTATCGCGGGCCGATCCGCCGCCTGTGGCTGTCGGCGCTGGACGATGCCTCGATCCGCAAGGCCCTGGCCAGCCTCAAGCCCGGTGCCGAAACCTTCAGCCTGTACCACTCGGCCCTCGGCCGTTCCCGCGCCGACTGGCTGATCGGCATGAACATGAGCCGCCTGTTCACCCTGCTCGGCCGCCAGTCCGGCTACCAGGGCGTGCTGCCGGTGGGCCGGGTGCAGACCCCGACCCTGCGCCTGGTGGTGGACCGCGACCGCAGCATCGCCGACTTCGTGCCGGTGCCGTTCTGGGCCATCGACGTGCAGCTGGACAGCGATGGCACCGTCTTCACCGCGCAATGGCGCGCACCGGACGACGCCTGCGACGACCAGGGCCGTTGCCTGAAGCAGGAACTGGCACAACAGGCCGCGGCGGCGATGCAGGCGGCGGGGTCGGCGCAGGTGGTGCAGGTGAAGACCGAACGGGTGCGTGAGGCGGCGCCGCTGCCGTTCGACCTGGGTACCCTGCAGGAAGTCTGCTCGAAGAAGCTCGGCCTCGGCGCCCAGGAAACCCTGGATATTGCCCAGTCGCTGTACGAAACCCACAAGGTCATCACCTACCCGCGCAGCGACTGCGGCTACCTGCCGCTGAGCCAGCACGGCGAGGCGCCGGCGATCCTCGCCGCCCTGCACCGCGCCGACCCGAGCCTGGCGCCCTTGCAGCCGCACCTGCAGGCGCAACGCCGCTCGCGGGCGTGGAACGATGCCAAGGTCAGTGCGCACCACGGCATCATCCCCACTGCGGCGGCCGTTCCCCCCGAGCGCCTGCCGGGCAAGGCCAAGGCGGTCTACACCCTGATTCGCGCGCGTTACCTGGCGCAGTTCCTGCCCAACCACGAATACGACCGCACCCAGGCCGATTTCGACTGCGCCGGCGAGGCCCTGCGTGCGGTGGGCAAGCAGATCGTCGAGCCGGGCTGGCGGCGTGCGCTGCCGGAGGCGCTGACGCCGCCGAAAGGCCGGGAGGCGCCGGCGCCGCAGGTGTTGCCGGGGTTGAGCAAGGGCCAGTGGTGCGCAGTACATGACCTGGCCCTCAAGGATCTGTGGACCCAGCCGCCCAAGCCGTTTACCGAGGGCGACCTGATCAAGGCGATGAAGAACGTGGCCAAGCTGGTTGACGACCCGCGCCTGAAACAGAAGCTCAAGGACACCACCGGCATCGGCACCGAGGCGACCCGCGCCGGGATCATCCAGGGCCTGCTGGATCGCGGCTACCTGGTGAAGAACGGCAAGGCCCTGAGCGCCACTCCGGCGGCCTTCAGCCTGATCGACGCCGTACCCCGCGCCATCGCCGACCCCGGCACCACGGCGATCTGGGAACAGGCGCTGGACATGGTGCAGAGCGGCGAGATGACCCTGGAGACCTTCGTCGAGAAGCAG
The DNA here is from genome assembly GCA_031253995.1 of Paucimonas sp. Classification (GTDB taxonomy): domain Bacteria; phylum Pseudomonadota; class Gammaproteobacteria; order Pseudomonadales; family Pseudomonadaceae; genus Aquipseudomonas. The sequence goes on from JAIRVG010000028.1 coordinate 76,132, forward strand.
TCGGTGTGGATGAGCAAGCAGGTGGAACGCTGTGCGGGGTTGAGGCTGACGATTTCAGGGCCGGCGACACCGGCGGGGCGTGGTGGATCGCCTTGGAAGAAGAAGCGCAAGAGCAGTGCTGCGGCGGCAGGCGGGGCCAAGCGGGTGCGCAAGCCTCGGGTGAAGAAATCAGGGAGTTGAGATCGAGCCCCGCGCGGGCGGCGCTCGATCTCAAGGGCGCTACGAGACTCAAGACAGGCAGCCCTACTCCTTGACCGCCTGCAACGTATAACTCAACGGCAACCGCCAAGGCTGGCTGTCCAGCTGCCATTCCCCATTGTCCCGCCGGCTCATCTGCCCCGGCAGAGCCTCCCAGGGAATGCTGTCATGCTCCACCAGCCCGGAAATCCGCAGGCCCTGGCTGAGCAAGGCACTCACCACCTCACCCAGGCCATGGTTCCATTCATGGGTCTCGGTGTTGACGAGGCTGGCATCGGTGGCCACATAGGTCTGGTCGCTGACCCACACCGTCGGCTCCGGCCGTTCGAAGTACGGGTACTCCACCACCAACCGGTCACGGTGATCCTCGTTGATCGCCATCAGCATCGGATGCCCGTCACGCAGGAACAGCCGCCCGCCGGGCTTGAGCAAGGTCGCCACGGTCCCCGCCCAGCGCTGGATATCCGGCAGCCAGCACAATGCGCCGATACCGGTGTAGATCAGGTCGAACGAAGCGGCCGGCAGGGTCGAGCAGGCGGCGTAGACATCCGCCTCGACATACTCGATGGCCACCTCGCAGCGCGAGGCCAGGTCCCGGGCTTGCTCCAGCGAACGCGCGGAGAAATCCAGCCCGGTCATGTTCGCCCCGAGGCGGGCCAGGGACAGGGTGTCGGTACCGATATGGCACTGCAGGTGCAGGCCGCGCTGGCCTTCGATATCGCCCAGCAGCGGCAGGTCGAAACGCACCACCTCGGACAGGTGCGCGGGATCGGCGACGAAGGTCGCCACTTCATAGTCGCCAGACGCCGCATGCAGCGGCGCGCGTTCGTCCCAGCTGGCTTTGTTGAGGGCAAGTGAATCGGCCATGGTCAGCTCCTTTGGTCCAGGTCCGCGCTCACCTTAGTGTGGCCCATCGGCGCTGGCAATGTGCCGGTTGCCGCATTGCGGTATAACGGCAGCTTCGTCACTCAAGGAAGACCTGCATGAAACTGGGATACACCATTGCCTATGTCGCGGATGTCGCGGCCTCGCTGGACTTTTTCGAACGCGCCTTTGGCCTGCAGCGGCGCTTTCTGCATGAGTCAGGGGACTATGGCGAGCTGGACACCGGGGCGACGACCCTGGCTTTTGCCTCGCTTGAGCTGGGTGAGGTGAATTTCGAGGGCGGTGTGCTGGCGGCCAGCGAGAGTGCGCGGCCGTTGGGGATGGAACTGGGGCTGGTGACCGATGATGTGCCGGCGGCACACACTCGGGCGGTCAACGCCGGAGCTCAGGCGTTGAAGGTGCCGCAGGTGAAACCGTGGGGGCAGACGGTGTCGTGGGTCAGGTGCCCGGCGGGGATTCTGGTGGAGTTGTGTACGCCGGTGGGATAAGTGGCTGCACGCCGTCCACCGGGCTGCGCTGTCGCGCAGAGAACTAGACCGCAAGTGCACCGCGGTCGGCGTGGGAGCGGATTTATCCGCGATCGGCGGCGCAGCCGTCGTAAAACCTGAGTCCCAGGTTCTCCTGACACACCGCGGACTCAGGTTTTAGGGCCGCTTCGCGGCCAATCGCGGATGAATCCGCTCCCACGCCGTCCCCGCTAAATCAATGAGTTATGTGTTGTTCCATGAGAGAGAGCGGGTTCACCCGCTCCCACAGCAATCTCACTCGTGATGCGGTTCACCCAGGAACGTCAGCGAGGTGAACAACCCCTCCTCCGCCGTCGGTGCGTCCTTGGCCAGCGGCCGGGTGACGCTGGCGGCGATGATGTTCAGGCCTTCGTTGCGCACCACCACGCTGGCCCGCCCTTCGCTGTCGGTGGTCGCCGCCACCTGGTGCGGCGCGCCGCGATAGTCGCCGATCAGGTCCACTCCCGCCACCGGCTTGCCATCCAGCAGCACCTGCACCGGCAATGCCTTGCCCGGCCCGACCTTGAGCGGATCGACCTGCGGCACGATCACCAGGCGCAGGGCCTTCAGGGCCGGCAGCTTCGCGCCTTCCTGGTAGATCGCCAGGCTGTACTTGAAGGTATGGGTCGAACTGATGGCGCCGGGCACCTTGGTGCGGTCCTCGTTCACCCATTTCTTCTCCGGCGTCTGCGACCAGGCACCATTGTCCAGCGCCACCGCCACCCCCGCCGGCGTGCGCAGCGGTTGCAGGCGGGCATGGTCAGCCAGGCGCTCGACGGTCACCGGGATCTGCCGGCCCTGCCCGTCCCAGGCCCAGGCGCTCTTGATCTTCTGCGCCTTGAACGGGTTGTCCTCGGCGCCATGGCCATACACCACCTCGATCGCGCCGCGGCGCTGTTCGGTCCACAGGCCATGGGCCTGCACACTGCCGGCGGCAGCGAAAAGGCCAGCCAGCAGCCAGGGAGTCAGTCGCTTTTTCATTGCATGTCCTTATCGTGATCAGAGGGAATAGCTCAGGCTGAGGCTGAGGTTTCGCGGATCGCCCGGCATGTTCCAGGCCGCGTTGTAGCCCCGCTCGTAGTACTTGCGGTCGAACAGGTTGTTCAGGTTCAGGCCGAAGCTGAGCTGCTCACTGGCCTTGTAGTGGGCCAGCAGGTCGACGGTGCTGTAGGACGGCAGGCGGAAACTGCTGCCGGCCTGGCCGGAGCGCTCGCCGACATAGTTGGCAGAAGCGCCGAAGTCGGAACCGCGCAACGCGCCATCCTGGAACTCGTAGACCGCCATCAGGCTGCCGCTGTGCCGGGGAATGCCGAGCAGGTCGCTGCCCTTGGGCAAGGCCGCATCGCCCTTGGTCACTTCTGCGTCGATATAGGCATAAGCGCCAATGACCCGCACGGCGTCAGTCACCTGCCCGCTGAACTGCAGGTCCAGGCCTTGGCTGCGCGCCTTGCCGGCAGCAACGCTGTCGCCGAAGGCATCGGTGGTGATGACGTTTTCCTTGTCGATATGGAACAGCGCCAGGGTCGCGCCGATACGGCTGTCGAACAGGTCGAGCTTGAGCCCGGCCTCATAGCCGACGCCCTTTTCCGGCTTGTACACCTCGCCGCGGGTACCGATGCTGTTGGGCTTGAACGAGGTCGAGGCGTTGGCGAACACGCCGACTTCAGGCGTGAGCTGATACATCAGGCCGACCCGTGGCGTGGCGACGTCCTTTTCCTGGCTGTTGCTGACCCGCGTAGTGCGGTTCAGCGCGGTCTGCTCGACCCGCTCCAGTCGCACCCCGACCAGGCCGCGCAAGCGCTCGGTAAAGGCGATCTGGTCCTGCAGGTTCAGCGCATGGCTTTCGGTGCGTTCGAAGAAGTCGTTGGGATTGACGATCGCAGGCTTGGGCTGGCCGTAGACCGGGTTGTAGATATCCAGGCCATAGCCGAAGCCCGTGACGCTCTGCGGGTACTTCTGGCTGTTGCGGTAGTTCTCGTACTCCAGGCCGATCAGGGTCTGGTGCTGCCAGCCCGCCCAGTCGAACTGGCCATGCAGCTCGGCCTGGGTGATGTTGTCGTTCCATTCGAAATCGCGCTCGCGGTAGAAGCGACTGATGCGATCGCCCACCACCCGCGACGGCTCCGAGCTCGCCCCGCGCAGGGTGCCCTGGGTGTAGTGGTTGGCCAGGCGCAGCTTCCAGCTGTCGTTCAGGTAATGCTCCAGGGCCACGTCGAGGGTCTGGTTGTCGTTGCGGATATGGCCGTCGTTGGGCTCGCCGAGGAAGGTCGAGCGCGGCACCGAGCCCAGTTCGCCGTTCACCGCCGGGATGCCGCGGTCGAACACCGATTCGGTGCGGGAGAACTCGGTGTCGATGGACAGCAGGGTGTCCGGGCTCAGTTGCCAGCTCAGCGACGGGCTGACGATGGCGCGGCGGCCATCGACGTGATCGCGGAAGCTGCCGTTGTCTTCCAGCGCCAGGTTGACCCGCGACAGCACGCGGCCTTCCTCGTCGAGCGGGGTGTTGACGTCGAGGCTGCTGCGGTAGCGGTCCCAACTGCCGGCGCTGGCCTTGAAGGTGGTGAAGGCTTCGGCCTGGGGTTTCTTGCCGACGATATTCACCAGCCCGCCAGGATCACCGCGACCGTAGAGGCTGGCGGCCGGGCCCTTGAGGACCTCGATGCGCTCGATGGTGGAGGTGTCCGGGGCACTGTAGCTGCCACGGTTGATGGCGAAGCCGTTCTTGTACAGCTCGCCGGTGGTGAAGCCACGCACGCTGTAGTTGAGGAAGGTCAGGCCGCCGAAGTTGTTCTGCCGCGAGACGCCGCCGGCGAAGTCGAGGGCGCGGTCGATGCGGGTGGTGTTGAGGTCGTCGATGACCTGGGCCGGGACCACGCTGATGGCTTGCGGGGTGTCGCGGATATCGGTGTCGGTGCGGGTCGCGGTGGCCGAGCGGGTGGCGCGATAGCCTTGCACGGGGCCATCGGCGCGTTCTTCGAGGCGGCGTTCGGTGACGGTGACGGCATCCAGCACGACGGGATCCTGGGCCAGGGCGGGCAGGCCTAGCAGGCCGGCGGACAGGCCGAGGTACAACCTTCCAATGGGGCGGTTCATGGGGGCTCCTGAGTTATTTATGTAATAACATAACAACTTAGGAACAAAATGACACCATCGGGTTTGTAGGGGATTCCTTGCACCACCTACCGAGCTGGCTTGCCTGCGAAGGACCGCTTTGCGGTCCTTCGCAGGCAAGCCAGCTCCTTGTACGGTCGGTTCACATCCGCGGTATTACCCGCGAATCACAGCCTTGAGCACCGTCTTGAACGTCTCGATCTGCTCTTCACTGAACTCGCCGAATACCTTGTCCTGCTGCTCCCGGGCAATGGTCCACAGCGCCTCGGTCTGGTCGATGCCACTGACGGTCAGGCGCACATGCCCCTCGGCCTCGCTGTCGCACACCAGCCCCTTGCGCTTGAGGTTGGCCACCGCCTCGTCGATCTCCCGCGCCGGCATCGCCACTTCACGCTGCAGGTCGGTGAGGTTCAGGCCGGCATCGTTCTCCAGCACCATCAGCATCCGCGCTTCACTGGTGCGCAGGCCGCTGGACAGCTGGCGCGGCTGGTAGCTGGTCTGGTACGCCCGCAGCGCCTGGGTCATCAGGTAGTACAGGTTGTGGCTCAGGCGGCCCTGGAAATTGCTGCTCGGCGGCTGGCCTTCTTCGCGACGGGTCATGCGCGTGTGCGGCAGCACCATGGAATACGCACCCTGGTGATACAGCAGCGGCGAACGCCCGCAGTCCTCGAAGCACACCACCTTGCCGATCATGATCCAGTGATCGCCACCGTCGAGGATCTGGTACTTCTCGCACTGGAAGTTGGCCGAGCAGTCCAGCAGGATCGGCGCCCCGCCCACCCCCGCCTGGTGCGGGATCCCGGCGAAGCGGTCTTCCCGTGGCTTGGCGAAGTTGTTGGACAGGTCGATCTGGTCGGCGGCGAGGATGTTCACCGCGAAGTGGCTGGCCGCCTCGAAGGTCGCCAGGCTGGTGGAGCGCTTGTCGAGGCTCCAGAGAACCAGCGCAGGATCGAGGGACACCGAGTTGAAGCTGTTGGCAGTGACGCCCACCTTGTTGCCCTGGCCATCATCGGCAGTGACCACGGTGACGCCGGTGGCGAAGTTGCCCAGGGCGCGGCGGAAGGCGCGGCTGTCGAAGGCCGCGACGGTTTCATTGGACATGCAAGACTCCCCGGCTGCCGCGCTGGGCAGCCGTGATTGTTGTTATGCGAGAGAGAAGAACGGTCGCGGATCAGACCATGCTCGGATCAGGCTCCAGGCCCATCAGCTCACGGCCGAGGATCTGCGCGCAGACGTCGTAGTCGGTGTAGGCGTGGGCGCCGGTCATGTGCGAGTCGCGCCACAGGCGTTGCAGCTCGTTGCTCTCGAACCAGGCGGTACCGCCAGCGGCTTCGTACAGGCGGTCGACGGCCTGGATGCACATCTTCACCGCGTAGGCCTGGTTGGTGCGCCAGAAGGCCAGGGTCTCGCGGTTCGGGTATTCCTTGCGCGCGCCGTGGTCGGCGTGGTCCTGCCAGGTCTTTTCGAGGAAGGCGCGGGCGGCGGCGACCTGGTGGGTCGACTCGGCCAGGCGCATCAGCGCCGGGGTGGCGGCACCGACGCTGACGCCGGTGTAGGCCCGCACGCGGTTTTTGGTCTTCTCGCGGAAGGCTTCCAGCATGCGCTCGGCGATGCCCAGGCTGATGGTGGCGAAACCGACGGCGAAGTACGGACGGTACGGGGTGTAGAAGATCTTGCTGTCCGGGTACAGACCGAAGCCGGCGGACTTGCCTTCCATCATGTCCTTGGCTTTCTGGATGCGGTGCTCGGGGACGAAGGCCTTGTCGATGATCAGGGTCTTGGTGCCGCTGCCCTTCATGCCGGCGGCGTACCAGTCGTCGCGGATCTCGTAGTCGCTGCGTGGCAGCACGGCGAAGCAGTAGTCCTGGCCGCCTTCGGCATTGGCCCGGCGGCAACCGACGATGGCCCACTCGGCGTGGTCGCAACCGCTGCTCCAGCCCATTTCACCGCTGAACAGCAGGCCGCCTTCGACCTCTTCGACACGGCCGAACGGCGCGATGCTGCTGGAGGCGGTGTGGTCCGGGTTCACGCCCCAGATTTCTTCCTGCAGCTTGGCCGGGAACATGGCCAGCTGGTGGTTGTGGGTGCACAGCAGGCTCATGGCCCAGGCAGTGCTGGCGCAGGCACCGGCCAGCAGGGCGATGCAATCGGTGAATTCCGGCAGGGAGATCTCCATGCCGCCATAGGCCTTCGGCAGGAAGGCGCGGTGCAGGCCGATACCCTTGAGCAGGGCGATGTTCTCGGCAGGGACCATGCGGTCCTTCTCGGCACGGGGGGCATTGGCGGCGATGGTCGGCAGTACCGACTTGAGGTCTTCGAGCAGCGGGTTTGGCTTTTTCATGGGAGGCCCTGCTTATTATTGGATGTCCGACTGAGCTACCAGCGGCAGCGACTGCGGCGGATTCGGGGCCAGTATGGGAGGCGCTGGAGACGCTGAAAATGCACCTTCCAGAGACAAAATTGTACTTTCCATGGCGTCAGCCGGACGGACAGCCGGCGCGCTGGCAGACCCGGTCATGTACCCCTGGCAGGCTCAGTCAAGTCACTCGCGCGAGGCTGCGCTAGGGTGCGGCTTTGCCTCTTTGCACAGGTACATCCGACATGAGCATTTCCCTTCTGCCCGCCGTCCAGGCCTTTCTCCAGCGTGACCACGGCCAGTTCATCGACGGCCAGGCGCGGGTCGCCGGCAGCGGCCGCCACCTGGACGTGATCGACCCGGCCAGCGGCGAAGTCATCAGCCGCGTCGGCGAAGCCAGCCAGGCCGATATCGACGCCGCCGTGGCCTCGTCGCGCCAGGGCTTCGCCCAATGGTCCAAGGCCGCCCCGGCGGTGCGCGGCGGCGTGCTGCTGAAGCTGGCCGACCTGCTGGAACGCAACCGCGAGGAACTGGCGCAGATCGAGACCCTGCAGTCGGGCAAGCTGATCCAGATCGCGCGCAACTTCGAAGTCGACCAGGCCGCGCACTTCCTGCGCTACTACGCCGGCTGGGCGACCAAGATCGGTGGCGAGACCATCACCCCGTCGCTGCCCTCGTTCAATGGCGAGAAATACACCGCCTTCACCCTGCGCGAGCCGATCGGCGTGGTGGTGGGCATCGTGCCGTGGAACTTCTCCACCATGATCGCCATCTGGAAACTGGCCTCGGCGCTGGTCACCGGCTGCAGCGTGATCATCAAGCCGAGCGAATTCACCCCGCTGACCATCCTGCGCATCGCCGAACTGGCGGTGGAAGCCGGCCTGCCGGCGGGCGCGCTGAACGTGGTGACCGGTGCCGGCGGCGTCGGCAAGGCGCTGATCGAACATCCGCACACCGACAAGGTGTCCTTCACCGGTTCCGTGCCTACGGGCCTGGCCGTGGGCCAGACCGCCATGGCCGCCAACCTGACCCGCGCCACCCTGGAACTGGGCGGCAAGAACGCCGCCGGCTTCCTGCCGGATGTGGATGTGGACAAGGCCGTGGCCGGGATCATCGAGGCGGGCTTCCTGCACTCGGGGCAGATCTGCGCCGCCGCCGAGCGTTTCTATGTGCACCGTTCGCAGATCGAGGCGATCACCCAGCGCCTGTGCGAGCGCCTGGCGCAACTGAAGATCGGCTCGCCGCTGGACGAAAGCGCCGAGTTCGGTCCGGTGACCAACAAGCAGCACCAGGCCAAGCTCGGCCAGCTGTTCGCCAAGGCTCGCGCGGAGAACTGCACCATCCTGCATGGCGGCCAGCTGATCGATGGTCCGGGCTGCTATGTCGAGCCGACGGTGATCCTCGCCAACTCGGCCAAGGACAGCCTGATGACCGAGGAAACCTTCGGCCCGGTAGCGACCTTCCTGCCGTATGACACCGAGGAAGAGCTGGTGGAGCTGATGAACGACAGCCCGTACGGCCTCAGCGCCAGCCTGTGGACCAACGACCTGGGCAAGGCCATGCGCCTGATCCCGCAGATCCAGGCGGGGACGCTGTGGGTGAACATGCACACCCTGCTGGACCCGGCGGTGCCGTTTGGCGGGATCAAGGCGTCGGGTGTGGGCCGGGAGTTCGGTGGGGCGTTCATCGAGGACTACACCGAGCTGAAGTCGGTGATGATTCGCTACTGATTCGATGTCGTCAGGGGACTTGTGAGAGCGGGTTTACCCTCTCCCACAAGTACCACGCCCACCTGAGATAGCTTTCGAGGCCCCACAGGCCCGCGACAAAACCTCTAGAATGGCCCGCTCCCCCCTCCTCCAGGTTGCCCCATGGACATCGAGCTGGCCCGGACCTTCCTTGAAATCGTGCGCTGCGGCAGCCTGGTCGGCGCCGCCGAACGCCTGCACCTCACCCAGACAGCCATCAGCGCCCGCGTGCACAAGCTCGAAGAGCAACTGGACAGCACCCTGTTCATCCGCAGCCGCGCCGGCGCCAGCCTGACGCCCAACGGCGAGGCCTTCGTCCCCTACGCCACGCAACTGCTGCACACCTGGGAAGCCGCCCGCCGCGACCTGCCGCTGCCCGACGGCCGCAGCCAGGTGCTGCGCATCGGTGGCGAGGTGAGCCTGTGCAACCCGTTGATGCTGGACTGGGCGCGGGCACTCCACGAGCACCTGCCCGACCACGCCATCCGCAGCGAGGTCAACGACAGCGAAACCCTGCTGCGCAAGCTGGAAGCCGGCACCCTCGACGCGGCCCTGGTCTACCAGCCGATCTACAGCCCCGGCCTGCAGGTGGAACAACTGCTGGAAGAAAAACTGATCCGCATCCAGCTGGCGCGCCAGCCCGAACCCTACGTGTACATCGACTGGGGCGACGCCTTCCGCCGCCTGCACGACGAGGCCCTGCCGGAATGCGCGCGCCCGGCGCTGAGCTTCAATCTCGGCCCGCTGGCCCTGCAATACATCCTCGAACACGGCGGCAGCGGCTATTTCCGCACCCGGGTGGTGCAGAGCTACCTGGAGCGCGGCGTCCTGCAGCGGGTGCCGCAGGCGCCGGAATTCCCCTACCCGACCTGGCTGGTATATGCCCGCGAGCGGGATTCGGAAGTGCTGCGCCAGGCCTTTGACCTGCTCCGCGCGGTGGTAGCCCGGGATGCGGACTGGTCGCAGCGCTGGGATCCGTTGATCTAGGCTGCTTTCGCCAGGCGATCCTGGGCCAGCAGGTGCTGGCTCAAGGCGGCGATCAAATCGGTCTGGGTCACCACGCCCACCACCTTGCCCGCCTCCAGCACCGGCAGGCAGTGCAGGCCGCGATCACACAGCAGCGGGATCAGCTCCACCGCCTGGCGGTCGCTGTCCACGGTGATCACCGGCTCGCTCATGATCTGTTCCAGCGTCACCGGTCTGGTCCGGCCAAACAGGCCGCGCCAGTTGAAACGGGCCTGGGCCATGGCCGGACCGACCAGGTCGCTGAGGCTGACGATGCCCACCAGCTTGCCACTTGCGTTCAGCACCGGCAGGTTCTTCAGGTGGTGGCTGGCCAGTTGTTTCCAGGCCTGCGCCAGGGTGGTGTCCGGGCTGGCGAACTGCACGTCGCGGGACATCACGCTGGCCGCGGTGATCCCGCCCAGGCTGCGCTGCACGGCGTGGCGCTCGGTGGCGAGGATGATCCGTTCAAGCTCGTCGCGGGTGACATCGACGAACTCGCCCAACTCGTCCAGCGCTTCATCCAGGTCCTTGCCGCTGACGCCGACGCGTTCGCTGGCCGGCTGGTCGGCGGTGCCATGATCAGCTTTGCGTGGCAGACCGATCTTCGGATAGACCACGCCGGTCAGGCGGTTGTAGCCCACCGCCACGGCCAGGACGATCAACGCATTGAGCAGCACCGGCTCGATCACCCGCACACCCATGGCGGCCAGCGACGGATCGGCCAGGGCCAGGCTCACCGCCACCGCCGCCCCCGGCGGGTGCAGGCAGCGCAGCAGACACATCAGCAGGATCACCAGCAGCAGTGCCGCGCTGGCCACCAGCAGGCCAGGGCCGAACCAGTGATGCAGGCTGATACCCACCGCCGCCGCGCACACATAGCTGGCGACAAACGGCCAGGGCTGGGACAGCGCACCGGAATGCACGGCGAACAGCAGCACCGTCGAGGCCGCCAGCGGCGCCATCAGGTGCAGCGCAGCGGCACTGCCGAACAAATAGCTGCAGGCGCTGCCGGCGGCAGCCAATGCCAGCAAGGCACCGATGGCGGCGCGGAACCATTCTTGGGGAGGGATATGCAACGCGGCAGGAATGAAGCGATCGAACCAGTGACGCAAACCACGGCTAGACATGTGACGACCAGGCACCTGTTCTGAAGAAAAGAAGCCCGCCCAACCTCGGGCGGACCTGTATCGCGAGGGCAATACGCAAAGGGCTCCTTCCTTGGAGATGGAAAGACTGGACGGGAGTCTGGGGAAATCCGGCCCTTTGCTCAAACGCAAAAAAGTGCTGTTTTAGTGCATTTTTTTTGCAGTGTCACAAAATAGTGCGCACTACAGCACCTTGACGGCGCGCCCGATGAACTGCACCGGCCCGGTCGGCTTGCCGGTTTGCGAGCCGCCCGGCGCTTCCAGGGTCAGCTCGAACAACTGGTTGTCCTGCAAGGGCGGCAACGCGTCCAGCGACACCTCGGCAGAGCTGCCGGGCTCGACCAGGCCCAGGGAAACCGGGCCTTTCCAGTCATCGGCCTTGGTCCAGAACTGCAGCACCTTGTCGGCGGGAACCTCGGCCACCGCCAGGGGAATCAGGCGCACGTTGTGCGGGTCGCTGGCCTGCACCACCCAGCCGGGTGCCTTGTCCTGCGGGGCGACCAGCACCACCAGCCAGGTCGGCGCGGCGGGTTCGGGCTGGCGCAGCAGCAGGACCGCCAGCAACAGGCTCGCCGCCACCCCGGCCAGGGTCGCCCAGCGCCACGGCGCCGGACGCTGCCACAGGGGGGGACGCACGGGCTGCCGGCTGTCGAGGCTGCGGTCGATGCGCTGCCAGAGGTAAGGCGACGGTGCCTGGGGCGGCACCAGCCCCTGCATCGATTGCAGGCGATGCTCCCAGGCATCGACGGCGGCGCGCAGCGCGGCATCGTGGGGCAGGCGCCGGGCCACGGTCTGGCGTTCGTCGTGGGGCAAGGTGCCGAGCACGTACTCCGCGGCCAGGGCGTCGAGATCTTCGGCTTCGCTGCTCATCCCATGCACTCGCGCAAGGCAGCCAGGCTGCGTTTGATCCAGGCCTTCACGGTGCCCAGCGGGGTGCCCAGGCGCCGGGCGATCTGCGCGTGGGACAGGCCGTCGACATAGGCATGGAGCACGCAGGCGCGACGCTCGGGGGCCAGTTGTTCGAGACAGGCGTCCATGCGGCCGCTGTGCAGGGGGCCATCGCTATCGGCGTCGGCCTCCACCGCGCCCTCCTCGTCGAAAGGCAGGTCGCGCTCGCGGCGGCGCAGAAAGTCCAGCGCCAGGTGCCGGGCAATGCTGAACATCCAGCCGCGCCCGCTGCCCCGCTGCGGATCGAAGGTAGCGGCGCGGTTCCAGATGCGGATGAAGGTGTCGTGCACCACGTCCTCGGCCAGGGCACTGTCCTTGAGCAACTGCCGCGCCACGCCGAGCAGGTGCGCGCCCTCCTCTTCATACAGGCGGCGCAGGGCCTGGCGGTCGCCGCGGGCGCAGGCGGCCAGGTGGGCTTCATGGTCGAACGACGGCGCGGATAAGGTCACAGGGCACGGCCATTGGCAAGAAAGGGACGCCGCTCCAGGCGGACCGGCCTGGAGCAGCGTAGACCAGCCTGGCGTGGACCATGGCGATTCAGCGGGCGGTCCAGAAAATATAGTCCGCCTGGTACCGGACCACTTCCCGCTTGCCCTTGTCCGCCGCGGTGCAGGCGCTGGCCGGCGCGACACCGCCCTTGAGCGCCACGCGCTGGATATAGGTCACGCCGGTCATGGCGCCCTTGCCCTCGGCCGGGTTGGCCTTGACCAGTTGGTACGGCAGGTTGCCCTGGCTCGACGGCGCCACTGCGACCTGGGTGCCGGTCACCTTGGAGCCATCTTTTGCCTGCCAGGTGGCGGGCGGCCCGAAGTAGTCGCCTACCGCCTTGCCGCTGCGGTCGTTGAGCACGGCCTTGGGCCCGACGAAGACCCACTCGGTCTGTCCGGCCATGTCGGCCTTGTCGCGGCATTCGTAGGTGATCTCGCCGACGCCGACGGTTTCCAGGGCGACCTTGTGGCCATCAGGCACCTTGATGCTGTCGGGAACGGCGCTATTGGCCTGGACGAGACTGCTGAGCAACAGGCCGGACGCGATCAGGGCGAAGCGGGCGGAACGTTTCATGGGCAAGACTCCAGTCAGGAAGATCGGATAGGCAGCATCGAGGCTGCTATCCGAACTACGCGCGGGGGGCGCGACTGGATGCAGGGCGGCGAAAAAATAATTCGCCGGGAACTACAGCCCGAGTTCTTCCGGGGTCAGCATGTCCGATTCGAAGGCCAGCCAGCCGTATTCCAGCTCGGCGTGGCCGTTGACGATCTCGCCGTAGTAGGTCAGGCCGTTGTCCAGGGTGATGCAGATATGGGTGGGGTTTTCCGGGGCTGCGAGGGTGCCGACGAAGTGCACCTTCTTCAGGGTTTCCGACACCGCTTCGAGGGAAACCTGCACGCCGGTATTCTCGACGGCCTCGACGTCGTCGCGCTGCTCGGCGCTGATGGTGACGGTGGCGGTGTACTTCTGCATGCTGGGGCTCCGGGTTGGGCGGGATCGTTAAGGCCGTACAGGATAAGCCACGCCCGACCATCACGAAAGCGAGCACTGCGCCGCGTGCACTGGTATCGTGCCGGCCTGAACCTGCAAGACCCGCAAAGGAGAAAACCTTGAGTGCCGAAGCCAAAATGACCGGCGACCTGTTCGAAGTCGACAAGCGCCTGAGCCTGAAGCCCGTGGTGGACTTCAACACCTACCTGAGCAATGCCTTCGGTGATGGCCGTTGCGTCTGCGCGCGCTGCAAGGAAAGCGCGAACGACGAGAGCGCCTACGCCTTTGCCCACAGCTTCGAATTCAACGGGATCCCGCTGCATCGGCGCTTTGCCAGCACCACCGCCGGCGACGTGCTGACCAACCTGAAGAAGGCCTGGCTGTCCTACAACAAGGAGGAGATGCCGGGGAATGGCGCGCTGGACCTGGAGGCGATCAAGGCCTTCGTCGAGCCGAGCCTGCAGGTAAGGGTGAAGCCGCTGTTGCTGGCCAGTGGGTTGGTCAAGGAACAGGAAGATGGCAGCCTGCAACTGATGGCTGATGGGGACTTTGTGTAAATCCTGAGGGCCCTATCGCTGGCAAGCCAGCTCCCACAGGGTGCGCGTGCGCCGCTAAACCTGTGGGAGCTGACTTGCCAGCGATGAGGCCCTGAAAGGCTACGCCACTACCCGATAACACGGCACATAGGCCGCCCCACCCGGCAACTTCATCCGGTGCTGCTCGACGAAGGCCTGCAACAGCTTGTCCAGCGGCCCCATGATCTGCGCGTCACCATGGATCTCGTACGGTCCATGCTCCTCGATCAGTCTGATCCCCTTGTCCTTCACGTTCCCCGCCACGATCCCGGAAAACGCCCGGCGCAGGTTCGCCGCCAGTTCATGGGGCGGCAACGACTTGCTCAGCTGCAGGCTGGCCATGTTGGCGTGGGTCGGGTCGAACGGGCGCTGGAAGCTCTCCTCGATCTTCAGCAGCCAGTTGAAATGGAAGGCATCGTTGCGCTCGCGGCGGAACTGCTTCACCTCTTTCAGCGCCTCGGTCATCACCCGCGCCACCTGCACCGGGTCGTCGACGATGATCTGGTACAGCCCCTGCGCCGCCTCGCCCAGGGTCGCGCCGATGAAGGCGTGCAACTGCTCGAAGTACGCCTCGGCGCTGCGCGGGCCGCTGAGCACCACCGGGAACTTCAGGTCGCGGTTGTCCGGGTGCATGAGGATGCCCAGCAGATAGAGGAACTCTTCGGCGGTGCCGGCGCCGCCAGGGAAGATGATGATGCCGTGGCCGACACGGACGAAGGCTTCCAGGCGCTTCTCGATGTCCGGCAGGATCACCAGTTCGTTGACGATCGGGTTCGGCGCCTCGGCGGCGATGATCCCGGGTTCGGTCAGGCCCAGGTAGCGGCCGCTGCTCATGCGCTGCTTGGCATGGGCGATGGTGGCGCCCTTCATCGGCCCCTTCATCACGCCGGGGCCGCAGCCGGTGCAGATGTCCAGCTTGCGCAGGCCCAGCTCGTGGCCAACCTTCTTGGTGTACTGGTATTCCTCGCTGCTGATCGAGTGCCCGCCCCAGCACACCACCAGCTTCGGCTCGACGCCGGAACGCAGGGTGCGCGCGTTGCGCAGCAACTGGAAGACGTAGTCGGTGATGCCCTGGGAGCTGTCCAGGTCGATGTTCAGGCGGTCCAGCTCGCTTTCGGTGTAGACGATGTCGCGCAGGGCGCTGAAGAGCATTTCCCGGGTGCTGGCGATCATCTCGCCGTCGACGAAGGCGTCGGCCGGGGCATTCAGTAGTTCCAGGCGCACGCCGCGGTCCTGCTGGTGGAAACGGACCTCGAAGTCCTTGTAGGCATCGAGGATGGTCTTGGCATTGTCGACATGGGCGCCGGTGTTGAGGATTGCCAGGGCGCACTGGCGGAAAAGGCTGTACATGCTGCCCGAGCCGGCCTGGCTCAATTGTTGGACTTCACGTTGGGAAAGCGTCTCCAGGCTACCTTTGGGGGCGACCGAAGCATTGATTACCTGTCTTTGGGTCATTCTGGATTCCATGCTGTTCGGTGCCTGCGAACGTCTGTGGCACCGCTGTTGTGAACGCCGCACGCGCGGCTGTAGCACCTTTTGCAAGCGCACTTTTTGTAAGTGCACCTGTTTGTAACAGGTGCCCGGGCATCAGGCAAACAGCCCGGGGTTCACAGAGTATGGACGCTGGCCAAGACAAGCGATGGCGATTCAGGCCGTCTGGCTGACGGACTGCAGGCGACTGCGCCGGGCGATCAGGCCGTAGCACAGCAGGCAACCGAACCCGGCGACCGCCAGGGTCAGGCACATCGGCCGCGGCGTGCCGTCGGCCAGGGCGCCGACCAGGGCGGAAAAGACCGCGCCAAGGGCGAACTGGCAGGCCACCGCCAGCCCCGCAGCCGCCCCCGCCTGGCGTGGATACAGCGCCAGCAGGCTGGCCACGCAATTGGCGCCGAGCAAGCCGGTGACGCTGACGTAGACCATCACCCAGGCAGCGATCAGTGCCAGCCCGCCCCAGCCGCTCAACCCCGCCAGCAGCAGGCCGACGGCGGCGATCCCGGCCACCCCGGCGCCCACCGCCAGCATGCGCAGCGGCCCGATGCGACTGACCAGGCGCGCGTTGACCAGGGTCATGACGATGATCCCGACGATATTCAGGCCGAACAGCCAGGCGTAGCCACGGGCCGAGACGCCGAAGTACTCCATGTAGACGAACGGCGAGGCGGTGATGAAGGCGAACATGCCGCCGAAGGCCAGGCCCATGCACAGGATGTAGCCCAGGGCCAGGGGCTGCCGGGCAATCTGCCAATAGGCCAGGAACACCGTGGCCAGGGAATCGCCGCGCTGGTCCGGGGCATGGGTCTCGGCGATCTTCCAGGCCGAGGCCAGCAGGCACAGCGCGCAGAACACGAACAGGGCGAAGAACACCGTGCGCCAGCCATTGAGATCCATCAGCACGCTGCCCAGCAGCGGCGCCACCAGGGTCGCGAGCATGGTCACCAGGTGCATCAGCGACAGCACTTTCGCCGCCTCGCCGAGGGGGAACAGGTCACGCACGATGGCCCGCCCCAGCACCGACGCCGCCGCCCCGCCCAGAGCCTGGAAGAAGCGCCAGGCCACCAGTTGCTCCACCGAGCCGGACAGCATGCAACCCACGGTCGCCACCAGGTACAGGCCCATGCCGCCCAACAGCAACGGGCGACGGCCATAGCGATCGGACAGCGGCCCGTAGACCAGCATGCCCAGGCACAAGCCGGCGAGGAACAGGCTGATGGTCAGTTGCACATGAGCGGCGTCGGCGCCGAGGTCGCTGGCGATGGCCGGCAGGCTGGGCAGGTAGGTATCGATGGACAGCGGCGCGAAGGCCACCAGTGCGGCGAGCAGGACGATCAGCCGCCCCGGGTTGGAAGGATGCGTCATCGGGGCTCCGGGGACAGGGAAGGACAAGGCATAACGTTAATATCTTAATTTTATCCATGCGCTTAGCAAAAGGGCTTCACGGAACAAAAGATAACATGTTAACTATAAGTCACGCCCGTCAGATGCGGGCTGGCCCTCAGTACGCCAGAACAAAAACAAAAGGTATGCCATCGATGTCATTCACTCCCCGTTATCGCGCGGCCGGTGTCGGCCTGTGCGCCACCCTCGCCCCGCTGCTCGCCCACGCCGACTTCATCAAGGACAGCAAGGGCAGCCTGGAAGCCCGCAACTTCTACTTGAGCCGTGATTTCCGCCAGGACAACGCGCCACAGAGCCAGGCGCGGGACTGGGCCCAGGGTTTCATCCTGCGCCTGGAGTCCGGCTTCACCGAGGGCACCGTCGGCTTCGGTATCGATGCCCTCGGCGAACTCGGGGTCAAGCTCGACTCCAGCCGTGACCGCCGCGGCACCGGCCTGCTGCCCTTCGGCGCCAGCCAGGAGCCGGTGGACGACTTCAGCGAGCTGGGCCTGACCGCCAAGGCGCGGATCAGCAAGACCACCCTCAAGCTCGGCACCCTGCAGCCGGCCCTGCCGGTGGCGGCGATCAACGACGTGCGCCTGCTGCCGTCGACCTACAGCGGCGGCCTGCTCACCTCCCAGGACATCGACGGCCTGATCCTCAATGTCGGACGCCTGGACAAGCAGAACCTGCGGGATTCCTCCAGCAATGACGAGATGAGCTACGCCGGAGTGGAAAGCAGCCACCTCGACCTGGCCGGCGGCACCTACGCCCTGACCCCGCGCCTGGCGGTGAGCTACTACTACGCGCAGATGCAGGACATCTACCGCCAGCACTACGCCGGCCTGGTGCATGACCTGCCGTTGGCCGATGGAGTCAGCCTGCGCAGCGACCTGCGCTACTTCGACACCCGCGAAACCGGCCACGACGCCCTGCGCTCGGCCGCGCGGGTCGATGGTGGCAAGATCGACAACCGCTTCTTCAACGGCATGCTGACCCTCGGCGTCGGCGCCCACAAGTTCGGCCTGGGCTACCAGAACCTCTCCGGCGACGGCGATTTCGCCTATCCGGGGCTGGACCCGTACTCGGTCAACCTGGTCACGGTGAACGTCTTCACCAAGGCCGAGACCGATGCCTGGCAAGCGCGTTATGACTACAACTTCGCCGGCTTCGGCCTGCCCGGGTTGAGCTTCATGACCCGCTACGTCAACGGCAGGAACATCGAGACCGCGACCGTCAGTGGCGGCAAGGAATGGGAACGGGACACCGATATCGCCTACGTGGTGCAGAGCGGACCGTTGAAGAACTTCAGCGTGCGGCTGCGCAATGCCACGTTCCGCTCCAGTGGCGGCTTGACCACGGATATCGACGAGAACCGCTTGATCCTGGGGTACACCGTGGCGCTGTGGTGATCGAAATAAAAACGTAAATACCGGTTTTATCTTCAAGGTTGGTATCAGGCCGGGGCACAATGGTCGGCCGTCCGGGCCCTGGCGCTGGCAAATCAGCGACAGGGCCGGAACAGTCACCACAAAAACCAGCCCCGGACTGCCCATGACCACTCAGGTGCCTCCACCACAGACCACCTTCGATATCCGCCCCCTGCTCTTCGCCCACATGGCCTGCACCATCGCCATGATGGCCTTCGTCTCCCTGATCGGCCCCATCGCCCATGTCCTGCAGCTTGCCCCCTGGCAGGCCGGTGCGGCGATGACCGTGTCCGGGGTGATCTGGATGCTCCTCGCCCGCCCCTGGGGCCGCGCCAGCGATCGCTATGGCCGGCGGCGCATCCTGCTGCTCGGCGCCAGCGGTTTCACCGCCGCCTACTGGGCCCTGTGCCTGTTCATCGACGGCGCCCTGCGCTGGCTGCCACCGGCCTCCATCGCCTTCGCCGGGATGATGCTCGGCCGTGGCGCCATCGGTGCCTTCTACGCCGCCCTGCCGGTGGGCAGCAACGCCCTGATCGCCGACAACGTCGAACCGCAGCACCGGGCCAGGGCCATGGCCTCGCTGGGTGCAGCCAACGCCGTCGGCCTGGTCCTGGGCCCGGCCCTGGCCGCGTTGCTGGCGCGCTTCAGCCTGAGCCTGCCGATGTACGCCATGGCGATCCTGCCGCTGCTGGCGGTGCTGGTGCTGCGCAGCAAGCTGGAGCGCCAGGAACTGCACCTGGCCCAGCCGCCGCGCCCGGTACGCCTGAGCGACCCGCGCCTGCGCCGGCCGCTGGTGGTGGCCTTCGTCGCCATGCTCTGCGTCTCCCTGGCGCAGATCACCGTGGGCTTCTTCGCCCTCGACCGCCTGTCCCTGGAGCCCGGTGCCGCGGCGCAGGCCGCTGGCGTGGCACTGACCATGGTCGGCGTGGCGCTGATCTGCTCCCAGCTCCTGGTGCGCAAGCTGCAATGGCCGCCGCTGCGGATGATCCGCGTCGGTGCCACTGTCGGCGCGCTGGGCTTCCTGGTCAGCGCCTTCGCCAACAATGCGACGCTGCTGGCCCTGGGCTTCTTCGTCTGCGCCGGCGGCATGGGCTGGGTCTTCCCGGCGTTCACGGCACTGGCGGCGAACGCCGTGGAGGCCTCGGAACAAGGCGCCACCGCCGGCTCCATCGGCGCGGCGCAGGGCCTTGGCGTGGTGATCGGGCCGCTGGCCGGCACGCTGATCTACACCCTTGATGCGCGCCTGCCGTACCTGGTGGCGGCCGTGTTGTTGCTGCTGGTAGGCCTCTGGTCCACCTCCAATCGCTAGAGCGACGCGAACCTTGTGCCAGCGCTATGCGCGCAGCCCGTGCGAGTGTGTTTTAATGCGTCGCCCATTATTTCTGACACACCAAGGCGGCTATGGACACGGGGACACGACTCAGACTGGTGCGTGAACGCAACAAGCTCTCCCAACGGGAACTGGCCCGACGCAGCGGCCTGACCAACTCGACGATCTCGCAGATCGAACAGAATCGCGTCAGCCCCTCGGTCAGCTCCCTGAAAAAGCTGCTCGAAGGCATCCCCATGTCCCTCGCGGAGTTCTTCAGTTTCGACGAACCGCCACGGGAAGAACGCTTCGTCTTCCGCGCAGCCGAACAACCCGACCTCGGTCGCAGCGGCATGCGCATGCTGCTGGTCGGCGCCAGCGTCGAAGGCCGGCAGATGCGCATGCTGCGCGAGCTGTACGCCCCGGGTGCCGACTCCGGCGAAGAGCCGATCGTCCACGCCGAAGGCGAGGAATGCGGCCTGGTCACCCGTGGCACCATCGAACTGCGCGTCGATGGCCAGGTGAGCATCCTCAACTCGGGCGACGGCTACTACTTCCCCACCACCCTGCCCCACAGCTTCAAGAACATCGGCCAGGACGAGGCCGAGATCATCAGCGCCAACACCCCCGCCAACTTCTGATTCCCCCGGCGGCCCGCTTCCTGCGAGGCCGCCCCATTCCCTCTCCCGTTCAGCACCGCCTTCCACCGGCGCGGCCTGCGCCTGCGCGTCGACCGGAGGGTCATCCGAATGACTCGCAAGTCACTGAATTACGCGGAAAGCCTGTAGGAAAAGAATTTTGTAGTGATAAGAAAAAATCACTACAAAACCTGTTGACGCCATTCGTCGCCCTCTTGCATGATGAGGCCGTCTCCCTGATCGGGAGCGCTGGCAAGGGTGTTCCAGACGGTTCGAGTGGTTTTCGGATCGTCCGTGGAGTGGGACTGTCCAAAAGGCAGAGTGAAGAAAGCCCCTGTTGCGATGCTGCTGTAGCAGCCTTGGTAGTGCGCTACACGTTGTAGCGCCGGAAGAGAAATCAATACTGAAGCGTCATGGGGGCTTTAATGATGAACCTGAACGAAAAACCGACCATCGAAGAACTGGCCAAACTGTTCGCCGCGCGCAAGGACAGCCTCGACAGCCACATTCTCTGGATCTGCAACGCGGGTGAAGTGCACATCGAGGGCCTGGGTGGCTGCACCGCGGAAAGCGAGTTCGAACAACGCAAGCCAAACATGCGTGCCCGCCTGAAGATGTACCGTCGCGGCCAGGGCTACGTCGGCAAGAAAGCCGCCGCCGACACCCAGTTCGTCGGCCGCGTCCTGGCCACCCTGCAGCAGGAATGGCCAACGCTGCGTGACAGCCACGGCGTGCAGGTCATCGACCGCCTCTGCTGATCTTCAGCGGCAAGTTGCAAGTTACAAGCTGCAAGAAGAAGCCAAGGCAACGCGCATCCGCCTCTTCTTGCAGCTTGAAGCTTCAAGCTTGAAGCTCAAAAAAAAAGCCGGTGGGGCATTCATTGCCCCACCGGCTTTCCTGTTTACGATTCGATCACGCCCGCAGTGCCATGACCTCCTCCGGCTGCAGCCCGGCCACCAGTGCCCTGGCCCGGTCGACGCCCCAGACCAGTGCCCGGCTCATGCTCTCGCTGGGCCGTGTAGGGTAATACTCCTCCAGCAACGCCTTGCCCTGGCGGGCATAGACACCTAGGAACAGCTGGGTCGCGCCAGTGCGCGAGAGCCTGACCTGGACATCGATGCTGGTACCGTCACTCAGGACTTCATCATGGCTGCGGCTGTGCAACATGGCATCCGCCCATTCCCAGTATTTCTCTTCCCTGATACGCATCATTGTCCTCCACTGGAATTTGCGCGTTGGCGGGCGTAGTAAGGCACAAATTGCCATCCCTCTCCAGCGCCGCCCGGCGGCGCAATGAGCAGGGTCAAGCAAAACGGCATCAATTGGCGCAAATCGCGCATCCGTCGACGCTTTGCGCAAACACCCGCGAATGCCCCGCAGGGCAGCGGATTCAGCGTTTCGGCAATGCGGCGGGAAGGAAGCGGCGGCTTTCGGCGCGGGCCGGCATCCGAGGCTTGAAGGTGTCCTGCGTATCGTCCAGGGTCATATGGATAAAACCGAGGCGGACGGCGGACTGGCCGCAACGCACAACGGAATTGATCGGGAATTCATCGCCGAGGTCTTCGAGAAATTGATCCTTCATGTTCCTGCTCCCCTCTGAAAGCGACCGCTACCGATCCTCCAGCGAAGGACCTGAAAATAGCGATCTCGATGCTTCAGAGACTAGCCGGACATTTGCGGACCGACCGGTCATCGGCGCGATCCCCGACCAGCGGCATGATTCTCAGGCCTGGGCGGGACGGAAAGCGTCCTTCAAGCGCGGACCGAACACGTTGATCAGCAGCCCCACCATCACCAGCAGACCGCCCCAGCACTGGATCGCGCTCAGGCGTTCATCCAGCAGCCAGGCCGAGGATGTCAGCCCCACCACCGGAACCAGAAGCGAAAACGGTGCCACCTTGCCTGCCGGGTAGCGCGACAGCAGGCGGCTCCACAGGCCATAGCCGAGCATGGTGGCGATGGCGGCCAGGTAGATCAGCGACAGGATCGAGTTCAGCCCGATGTTGCGCAGCGACGACTCGATCAGCGCCGGCCCCTCCAGGTACCAGGACAGTGCCAGGAACGGCAGCGGCGGAATCAGCGCGCCCCAGATCACCAGGGCCACCAGGTCGATCTTGCCGAAGCGCCGGGTGATGATGTTGCCCATGGCCCAGCAGGCGCCGCCGCACAGGGTCAGCAGCAGGGCCAGCAGCGGCACGTGGCTGCCGTTCTCGCTGCCGATCAACGCCAGCCCGCCGGCCGCCACCAGCAGGCCCAGGACACTGGCCGCGCGCAGGCGCTCGTTGAGGAACAGCGCGGCGAAGATCATGGTGAAGAACGCCTGCGACTGCAGCACCAGCGAGGCCAGGCCCGGCGGCATGCCGTTGTGCATGGCCTCGAAGAGGAAGGCGAACTGGCCGAGGGAAATGGTCGAGCCGTAGGCCACCAGCCAGCGCCAAGGCAACTGCGGGCGGCGGATGAAGAACACGGCGGGAATCGCCACCAGGATGAAACGCAGGGCCCCGAGCAACATCGGCGGCAGCCCGTCGAGACCGACCTTGATCACCACGAAGTTCAGGCCCCAGGCAACGATCACCACCAGCGCCAGCAACAGATCCTTGAGCGGCATTTTTCCCCCATCGTACGCGTAATAATTTGAAACATCCTACGCGTGCACGCTCCACTGGACCACCTCCGGCTCGATCCGGGAATCATCCACCCCCTGGATCAACCCGCAGCGGATCGCCTCCTCCGGCGTAACGATCCGCGGATACGCCATCAGGTAACGCGGAATATCCAGCACCTCCTCCGCCCCCTGCGTGCGCTCGGCAACGATCTGCGCATACAGCTGCAGGTCATAATCCAGGCTCATCGCATACTCGGCCATCCGCGCATGGTCCACCGACCCGTGCAGGGTCCAGTGGAACGGATGGAACAAAAACTTGCTCAGGGCACAGGCGGTGCGGTGCTCGCCGGCGAGGAAGATGATGTTGCCCATCGACTCCACCGTACCGAGGTTGTGGGTGTCCACCCGCACCGGCAGTGAGCGCAGGAAGTTGTACAGGCTGAAACCGTAGCTGCACTCCCCGCCCATGGTGGCGAGATTCACCTGCAGGCGATCGGCGCCCTGTTGCAGGGCCTTGGAACAGGTGCTGATGAGGTTGCCGCAGGTGGATGCGTTGATCGGTCCGGTGAAATGAATGATATGACTGGCCATGGTCACCTCGTGCTGTCGGGTCGGTTGCCGGCGGCGTCATGCACGCCGGCGTCTTTCCGTGAGTCAGGCGTCGCCGTCTTTGCGTGGGGTATTGTCCGCGCCCTTGTCGTCGGCGAGTTCGCCCAGGTGCTGGTAGCGCTTGCGCAGTTCATGGAGCTGCTTCTCGTCCAGATCGTCCAGGCCAAGCAAGGCGTGGTGGGCCCGGCGCGTGGCCCGCAGCAGCTCGTCGACCTTGATATGCAGCTCGTCGGTGTCGCGGTTCTGGGTGTTCTGGATGAGGAACACCATGAGGAAGGTCACGATGGTGGTCGAGGTATTGATCACCAGTTGCCACGTGTCGCTGAAGTGGAACAGCGGCCCGCTGATCCCCCACGCCAGCACCAGCCCGAAGGCGATGGCGAAGGTCATGGGGCGACCGGTCCAGTTGGCCAGCTTCTGGGCGAAACGCGAGAACTTCATGGTGGCGACTTCCTTCCGCATGCCAGCAACACGGTGCGGGCCGAGGCTGTCTGGCCCGTCACTCGGTGGAGGCGCCGGGGCGGGCAAAGTTCAACTGCATTGAGCAGGCTCGCCATTCGTCCGCCGTCCTGAACCGGCCATCCGCCCTTTCAGTCGCAGCCAATAAGACGCTCGACAAAAGCTGACACCGCCACCGGAGGTGACCATGCGAACCCCTGCCCTGCTGTTGATCCTCGCCAGCCTTGCCAGCGGCCCTGTCCTGGCGGACGCCTGCCAGGTCAGCACGCGCTCGTCCAGCGAGGCGGTGCCGGCCGTGGAAGTGCAGACCTGCTACAAGCTCACGGGCATGCCCGACGACGCCATCGACTGGTCGTGCAGCAACGAAAACAAGGAAATGCTCAACACCGAAAAACGCCGGGTGGCGCGCTGCCCGGACAAGGAGACCGGGCAATGCAGCGCGCCCTTGACCCAGGAGAGCCTGGCCAATCCCAAGGCCACCAGCAATGACCCGGACGGCGCACGACCGACGATTCCCAAGGATGCGCGCGTGGTCACCTACTACTACGACACGCGGAACCAGGGCCAGTCGCGGATCGATTGCGAAAAGGCCGGGGGGACCTGGCAGTTGCCCTGATTGGCGTCATCGCTGGCACACACCATCGGAGGATCGTCCCATGCCACGTGGAAGCAAGGACAAATACACCGAGGCACAGAAACGCAAGGCCGAACATATCGAGGACAGCTACGAAGCCAAGGGGGTGCCCAAGGACGAAGCCGAAGCCCGCGCCTGGGCCACGGTCAACAAGCAGTCCGGAGGCGGCGAGAAGGCGGGGGGTTCCGGGCAGAAGAAAAGCGCGGGCGCCAAGCATGAGTCGCGGCAGTCCTCGGCGCAACGCGCGGTAAAGACCAGGCATGGCGAGCCGAGGCCGGATCAACCCATGGAAGACCTGACCAAGGCCGAGCTGATGGACAAGGCACGCAAGCAGAACATCGCGGGACGCTCGACGATGCGCAAGGCCGAGTTGATCAAGGCGCTGAGCCGGTAGCCAACTCAGTAGTCGATGGACACGCAGCCATCGCTCCCCGGGCGACCATCGTTGTGCGCTGCGACACCCCCATCGCCGCCCATGCCGGCACCCTTGCACCAGGCCGCACGAGCGGCATCAGCGGCACTGGCCGTCACCTGCTCACTGCGCTGGACCTTGAGCCCGCGCAGGATGGCGACGCGTCTTGCCGCCTCTTCGGGATTGGCTGCGGCGCCCTTGCCCGGGGTGTCGGCGCGGGCATCACGGCCGGCCAAACCCTCCACCAGCACGCAATCGGGGGTGGTCGAGCCCTTGCCACCACGGCCAGCGTGCCCGGGCGAGCTGGACAGCAAGCGACTGCGCCCGTGACTGCCAGCTTCGCCTCCGTAGGCGAAAAAGGTGAACGCCGAGATCGTGCCGCCCGGCTCGCGAATGCGGATGCCACTCGCCCCGCCGGCCGAAGCCACGCCACCTGCACCGACGGTGACCAGCAAGGAAGAACCGGGCATCACCACCAGGGTGCAGATCAGCGTCGCCCCGCCACCGCCGCCACCGCCTGCGGCAGGGCTGCCGTTGAAAAACGGCAGGTCACGGGCCACGGCGCCATGCCCGCCTCCACCCCCGGCGCCGATCAGGGTGAAGGTGACCTTGCGGACCGAGGCTGGCAGTTCGAGAAGGTAGGTATCGGCGGGCCGGGTCCAGGTCTGGTTCCCGGCGTGGGTGAGCGGAATCGACGCCATGCCGAACAACAGTGCTGCGGCAATGTTCCGTCCTGACATGGCAAGACCTCGGAGCGCGGTTCATCCAGACCATAGCGCTGGAACGCGCAGTGCTCACCTGGCAGAAATGCCAGTTGGCAAGAACGCTTGGCGATAGAGGTTATTGCGGACAGGAATTGGCACTCGAATCTTTGGCTGTGGGAGCGGGTTCACCCGCTCCCACAAGGTCCCTGCTAAATCAATGAGTTATGTGTTTTTCCAGAACAAAGCATCAAGGCGAAATCGGATCGCTCGCCGGGAACGTCTCCTCCAGCGCGTTATCCACATTCGACTCATCAGGCTGCTTGCCCTTGTCATCGCCGCAATGACAGTCGCTCATGCGGCACGGCTCGCCGTTCTCATGCCCGCTGGCGCAGGCTTCGCAGCAGTAGGCCTCGCCGTTCTGCTTCAACGCACTGGCATCCACTTCACAGGTACAGCCAGGACAGGCGCAGTGATCGGTCATGGTCGTCTCCTTCAGGTTCAGGGTTCCTCGTCGCCTTCCGGCGGCGAGACACGGTCGGTCCAGGGTTTGCCATCGAGGGGCGCGGAGCGGGCCAGTTCGGCTTCGTCGAGGCCGATGCCGCCGCCGATCTCGTCGCCGTCGACCCGGCGCAACTGCTTGTCCGCCGGGCCGTCACCGCCCTGTTCGGACGGATCGCGGGCGCCGCTCTGGTCGAACAGGGTGTCAGGGCTGAGGTCGTCGTAGGTGACGTTGTCTTCGTGCAGGCTTTCAGTGAGCGCTTCACCGCCGCTCATGCCGCCGTGCTCGACCCGCTCCGGCGGAAACTCACGGTTCACCTCCTGCTCCGGCCGGGCATCGCCGGCGCGGCCCTGGCGCTCGTCGTGGCGCTCGCTGAAATCCAGTTCACGGACCTCGCCCATGCGGTCCTGGATATCGTCGATTTCCTGGGGAACATAGGGCGCGTTGGCCCCGGGCTTGTCGCTTTTGTCGATCATGGCTGCCTCGCTTTCGGGTGGGCTCTTCCTGAGTCGACTCCCTGCCGCGCGGAATGATTCAGTCTTTTCGCCACCCGGTCGCCCGCCTGCGCTACGCCAATTGAACTCCTGTCCCGCGCGCCCTCTCCCACTTAGCAAGACGCCGAAAACAGAGCATCCGCCATGGCCAAGCCCCTGCAGGAATACCAGCGCAAGCGCGACTTCGCCGCCACCCCGGAACCCAGCGGCAAGCGCAGCCGTGGCAAGGCCCATGCCCTGCAGTTCTGCATCCAGAAACACGACGCCAGCCACCTGCACTACGACTTCCGCCTGGAGCTGGACGGCACCCTGAAAAGCTGGGCAATTCCCAAGGGCCCGTCGCTTGACCCGAAGGTGAAACGCCTCGCGGTTCACGTCGAGGACCACCCGCTGGACTACGCCAGCTTCGAGGGACATATCCCCGAAGGGCACTACGGCGCGGGCGATGTGATCGTCTGGGATCGCGGCGTTTGGATTCCCGAGGGCGACGCCGACCAGGGCTACGCCAAGGGCCACCTGCGCTTCGAACTTCAGGGCGAAAAGCTCAACGGTCGCTGGAACCTGTTCCGCACCCGCCTGGCCGGCAAGAAGGAACAGTGGATGCTGGTGAAGTCGAGCGACGCCCACGCCCGCGAAGAAAGTGACTACGACATCCTCGAAGCCCAGCCGGACAGCGTACTCAGCGAGCGCAGCCTGCCAGGAACGAAGAAAGAAGCCACCCGCGCCCGCACGGCGAAAAAAGCCACAAAAGGCACCCTGCCGGACAGCCTCAAGCCGCAACTGGCGACCCTGGTGGACGCTGCGCCGGAAGGCGACTGGTGCTACGAGATCAAGTTCGACGGCTACCGCATCCTCGCCCGCATCGAAGGTAGCGACGTGCGCCTGTTCACCCGCAATGGCCATGACTGGACAGCGAAGCTGCCGCACCAGGTCGCGGCGCTGAAAAAGCTCAAGCTGAAATCCGCCTGGCTCGACGGCGAGATGGTGGTGGCCGACGACAATGGCGTGGCGGACTTCCAGGCCCTGCAGAACGCCTTCGATACCGAGCACGACGAACGGATCGTCTATTACCTGTTCGACCTGCCCTGGCTCGATGGCCACGACCTGCGCCAACTACCCCTGGACGAACGCCGCGCGGCCCTGGAAAAGATCCTCGCCGACCCGCCGCCGGCCCTGCGCTATTCCGCCAGCTTCGCCGAGCCTGTGCAGTCGCTGCTGGCCAGCGCCTGCCAGCTCAACCTGGAAGGCCTGATCGGCAAGCGCCGGGACAGCGTCTACGTGGAGCGGCGCAGCAGCGACTGGGTCAAGCTCAAGTGCCAGCAGCGCCAGGAGTTCGTGATCGTCGGCTACACCGACCCAAAGGGCAGCCGCAACGCATTCGGTGCCCTGCTGCTGGGCCTGCATGACGGCGAACAGTTGCGCTACGCGGGCAAGGTCGGGACCGGTTTCAGCACCGATACCCTGACCACCCTGCTCAAGCAGCTCAAGCCCCTGGAAATCCCCCGCCCGGCCCTGGACAAGCCCCCCACCGGCGCCGAAGCCCGCGGCGTGCACTGGCTCGAACCGCGCCTGCTGGCGGAGGTCAGCTTTGCCCAGATGACCCGCGACGGCATCGTCCGCCATGCGGTGTTCCACGGCCTGCGCAGCGACAAGCCGGCCAGCGCCATCAACCTGGAGCGACCCATGCCCGCGAAGAAAGCCGGCGCTCACCTGCGCCTGACCCATCCCGAGCGGATCATCGATGCCGGCAGCGGTACCACCAAGCTGGACATCGCCGAGTACTACGCCAAGGTCGGCAAGCTGATCCTGCCCCATCTCAAGGACCGCCCGGTGGCCCTGGTGCGCGCCCCCGATGGCCTGGGCGGCGAGCTGTTCTTCCAGAAGAACGTCGCGCACCTCGACCTGCCCAAGGTGAAGACCTACGACAAGGACCAGGCCGGCCAGGCTGCCATGGTCATCAACCACGAAGACACCCTGCTCGGCGCGGTGCAGATGAACATGCTCGAACTGCACACCTGGAATGCCACCGACAAGCAGTTCGAACGCCCCGACCGCTTCGTCCTCGACCTCGACCCGGACCCGGCCCTGCCGTGGAAGGCAATGGTCGAGGCGACCACCCTGACCCTCACCCTGCTCGACGAGATCGGCCTGCGCTACTTCCTCAAGACCAGCGGCGGCAAGGGCATCCATGTGGTGGTGCCGTTGCAGCGCAGGGCCGGCTGGGACGAGGTCAAGGACTTCAGCCACGCCATCGTCAGCCATCTGGCCGGGCTGTTTCCCGATCGCCTGTCGGCAGTGTCCGGGCCGAAGAACCGGGTCGGGCGGATCTTCATTGACTACCTGCGCAACGGCAAGGGCACCACCACCGTGTGTGCCTGGTCGCTGCGCGCCCGCGAGGGCATGCCGGTGTCGGTGCCGATCCGGCCGCAGGAACTGGCCGAACTGAAAGGCGCCAACCAATGGACCCTGGCCAACATCGACGAACGCCTGGCCGAGGGCAACGACCCGTGGCAGGACTACGCAACTACTCGTCAGTCGATCAGCGCCAGCATGCGCAAGCGCCTCGGCTTGCGCTGAGCGAGCCGCACAAGGAGACATCATGAGCATCATCCAGGACTTCGACCTCGGCAGCCTCGACACCCTTCTGCGCAGCTTCACCCAGCGCCCGCAGGCGCTGCACCTGGACACCCAGTTGCCGCCGATCCTGCAGTCGCTGCAACAGGACCACCTCGACCTGCTGCCCCTGCCCGGCCAGGGCCACACCCTGCAACGCTGGCAGACCCTGGCCCGGGTCGCCGGCTGCGACCTGAGCCTGGCCAAGCTTTACGAAGGGCACACCGATGCCCTGGCGATCCTCTCCGAGTGCGGCTCCAGCCACCGCGTCGGCCAGGGCATCTGGGGCGTGTGGGCCGCCGAGCCGCCGGATGCGCGCACGCGGATCGTCGAGCGTGACGGCGACCGGGTGATCCTCGAAGGACGCAAGGCCTGGTGCTCGGGAGCCCTGCAGATCGACAACGCCCTGGTCACGGCCTGGGAACATGACGAACCGCAACTGGTGGCCATCGAGCTGTCCCATCCGAGCCAGCGGATCCTGGCCGAGGACTGGCAGGCGGTGGGCATGGCCACCACCACCAGCGTGGTGATCGAGTTCGACCGCTCGCCGGCGCAGGCCATCGGTTCGCCGGGGCAATACCTGTCACGGCCCGGGTTCTGGCACGGCGGTGGCGGGATCGCCGCCTGCTGGTACGGCGCCGCCGAGGCGTTGGCCGACTACCTGCGTGAACACTGCCGCAAACCCCGTCCCGATCCTCATGCCCAGGCCCATCTCGGCGCCGTGGATGCAGCACTGTGCGGCGCCCGCGCGACCCTGCGCGCGTGCGCCGCGTGGATCGACGCCAACCCCGGTGGCGATGCCGAGCTGCCGGTTCGACGGGCCCGGGCGCAGGTGGAACAGGCGGTGAACCAGGTGATCGAGCACGTTGGCCGCGCCCTGGGCGCCACCCCCTATTGCCATAACAGCCACTTCGCCCGCCTCGCTGCCGACCTGCCGGTGTACCTGCGCCAGAGCCATGCCGAACGCGACCTGGCCGCCCTTGGACAACAGCTGGCCAGCGGGCCGGCGGGGGCATGGCAGCTATGAGCGAGGACTTGTTCAAGGGCCCGGCGACCCGCCCGCAACACTGGCAACAATCCGCCCACCTGGCCCGCGCGACCTGGATCGAGCCGCAACAGCTGTGCCCGCCAGGCAGGCGCCTGGTGGTGGTAGCGCCGCACCCGGACGACGAGGTGCTGATGTGCGGTGGCCTGCTCACCAGCCTGCGCGGGCGCGAGCAGGACCTGCTGCTGATCTCGGTCACCGATGGCGAGGCCAGCCATCCCGGCTCGGAGCACTGGACCGAGCACCGCCTGCGCCGCCAGCGTCCACTGGAAAGCCGCCATGCCCTGCACCACCTCGGCCTCGACGTGCAGGTCCTGGAGTGGCAGCGCCTGTCGCTCAAGGACACGGCGGTGGCCCGTGACGAAGCGTTCCTGGTCAGTCACCTCGGCCATGTACTGGAGCCGGGCGACCTGTTGCTCTGCAGTTGGCGCGGGGACGGCCATGCCGATCACGAAGCGGTCGGCCGCGCCTGCGCCCAGGCGGCGCTGGCCAACAGCGTCGATCTGCTGGAAGTGCCGGTATGGGCCTGGTACTGGGCCGAGCCTGAGGATCAGCGCCTGCCCTGGCAACGCGCCTGCAAGGTGGCGCTGGACGCCGATGCGCTGCAACGCAAGCAGCAGGCCATCGCCGCCCATGTCAGCCAGATCGAAGCGGACGGCGAACGTGCGCCGGTGCTGCCGGCGGCGACGCTGGAATGCCTGCTGCAACCTTTCGAACTGGTGTTCCGATGAGTATCGACGCGAACTATTTCGCCAACCTGTTCGCCGCCAGCGACGACCCTTGGGCTTTCCGCACGCGCTGGTACGAGAAGCGCAAGCGCGAGCTGATCATGGCCAGCCTGCCGCGGCAGTTCCATGAGCGGGTGTTCGAGCCGGCCTGCGCCAACGGCGAGCTGAGCGCGGCCCTGGCCGAGCGCTGCAGCGAACTGCTGTGCCACGACCTCGACGCCACGGCGGTAGCCCTGGCCCGGCAACGGCTGGCCCATCTGCCCGGGGTGCGGGTGGAACAGGGGCGCTTGCCGGGTGACTGGCCGGGCGGGGTCTTCGACCTGATCGTGCTCGGTGAGATCGGTTACTACCTCGATCCCGAGGCCTGGTTGCAGGCGATCGAACAGTCCGTGGCCAGCCTGGCCGGGGATGGCGGCCTGCTCGCCTGCCACTGGCTGCACCCCATCGAGGGCTGCCCGCAAGACGGGCGCCAGGTGCACGCCCTGCTGGAACAGCGCCTGCCGCTGTACCGGGTGCTGCGCCACGAGGAAGCGGATTTCCTGCTGGAGTACTGGAGCTGCCAGCCCAGCGTGATCGACCTGGACGAGACCTGCCCATGATTGCCGTGATCATTCCTGCCCACGACGAAGCCCAGACCCTGCCACGCTGCCTGACGGCCATGGACGAGGCCGCCCGTGCAGCCGAGGCGGCCGGGCACCGGGTGGAGATCCTCGTGGTGCTGGATCGCTGTCGTGATGGCAGCGCCGAGATCGTCCGGGCATTCGGGGTGGACAGCCTTGAGGTCGATGTTCGCAACGTCGGCCAGGCCCGTCGCGCCGGAGCCGCGCTGATGCTGGAGCGCGGCGCACGATGGCTGGCCTGTACCGACGCGGACAGTTGCGTGCCGGCGGACTGGTTGCTCTGCCAGCTCGCATTTGCCGCCGACGCGGTGTGCGGCACGGTGCATGTGGAACAGTGGTTGCCGGAGCAGGACCGGGCGTTGCAGGTCCGCTACCTGAGTCGCTATGAGATGCGCGAGGGGCACCGGCATATCCACGGGGCCAACCTGGGGATCTGTGCGCGGGCGTACCAGCGGGTCGGCGGGTTCCAGCCCCTGGCGTTGAACGAGGATGTGCGGCTGATCGAAGACCTGCAGGCGTGCGGGGCGACTATCGTGTGGACGGCGCGCAACAGCGTGTCCACCAGCCCGCGCCTGGATCCCCGGGCGCGGGGTGGGTTTGGGGATTATCTGAAGTCGTTGGCTTCAGCCTGACGGGATACGCTGTCGCGCAGAGAACACAAGTCGAGAGCTCCCACACTATCCCTGCTAAATCAATGAGTTATGTGTTGCTCTAGTCGTTCAGGAAGCCTTGCGCGGCGTCTTCTTCGCCGCCGCAGCCTTTTTCTTCGGCACCGGTTTCGCCCCCTTGCCCCCCAGGCTGCGCTTGAGCAGTTCGGTCAGGTCGATGATATCGGCACCCTTGCCACCCGCCTCCTCGGCCTGTTCCACCACGCTGATCTTGCCCTTGCTGGCCTTCTCTTCCACCAGGTCCATGATGGTGTGGCGAAACACGTTCTGGTAGTCATCCGGCGTCCACTTGCCACTCATGTCCTCGACCAGCCGCCGGGCCATCTCCAGTTCGCCCTTGGCGACCTTGGCCTGGGTCACGCTGCTGTCCAGTTCCAGGCTGTCGATCCCGCGTACTTCATCCGGCCAGCGCAGGGTGATCAGCACCAGCGCGTCCTCCAGCGGCCGCAGCAGCGCCAGGTGCTGCCGGGTGTGCAGCACCACCGTGGCCAGGGCCACCTTGCCGGTGCTTTCAAGGGTCTCGCGCAGCAAGGCGTAGACCTTGCCGCCACGCTTGTCCGGTGCCAGGTAGTACGGCGTATCGAAGTGCTGCAGGGGAATCTCGCCGGCGGCGACGAAGGAAAAGATATCGATGGTCTGGGTCGCTTCGGGTCGCGCCTTGCGGATCTCCTCCTCGCTGATCACCACGTAGCGGCCCTTCTCGTACTCCACGCCCTTGACGATGTCTTCCTTGGTGACGTCCTTGCCGGTGACCTTGTTGATCCGCTTGTAGCCCACCGGGTCCATGCTGCGCTGGTCCAGCCAGTCGAAATCGATCCGCTGGCTGCGCACCGCCGACGCCAGGGCCACGGGGATATGCACCAGTCCGAAGCTGATGGCGCCTTTCCAGATTGCTCGTGCCATGGGGAACTCCTGGTATCAGGAAAGGTGGTAGCGCAAGGCGCCACAGCGTTCACAACATTGACACGCCACGCCCTCGGTCTCGCCGACGGGCAGTGACCGCCACTGACAACCACGGAGCAGACAGAAAAAGGTCATTGGCCACCTCCTGGTACCCGTTGATCGGGCTCATGCAGTAGTGACCAACGGGTAGCACAGAAGGTTTGTTCGGGATGCGGGCGACGCCGATCAGTTGTCGCTGTCCTTGCTCGGCGCCAGTTGCGAGGCGGGGCTGTCCGACTGCGGCTGCTGCATCTGCAGCGACGGCTTGCTCGGATCGCTGTCCTTGCCCGGATGGTTGGAGTTGTCGAAACAGCCGCCCAGGGCCAGCAGGCCAGACAGCAGCAACAGGGTTGCGCCCTTGTTCATGACGAAGTCCTCCAGGAAAGCAAACGGCGCATCGAGGACGGACCGCGATGCGCCAGGCGGACGGGGCATCGCTCATGCCCCGCCGGTTACAGCGGTACTACAGGTCAGGAACGACCGCCTTTGCGGCCGGTGTCCTGGGTTTTCTGCCGGTCCTGATTCATGCCACCCGAATGTTGCCCGCCCTTGCGACCGGCTTCGGAGGCTTTTTCCCGATCGTTGGCAAAGTTGCCCGGGTTGCCACCTTGCTTGGAGCCAGTGCGGTTTTCATTGTTAGCCATGATCTTTCACCTCATAGAAAACGAAGGATGCACGACGTTGTGCCGTACATGACTTGGGAGTTCGTATGCCGTGAAGGATTCGCCTGGATTCGGCATGGCCGGACGGATGGCGGGAAATGTTGGTGCGCAAAGGGAAGACGACAGAGGAAACACTGTTTTGCAGGGAGCTGTGGGGAGCGGGTTGCCCGCTCCCCACAGGCGTCTTACATATGGCCCTTGCCGTGATGCATTTCGTGCCCGCCGCTGGTCAGCGAGCGCACCGGCGCCTGGATCTCAAGGTTTTCCTTGTTGCCCTTGGCATCTTCGATCACCAGGGTCAGCGCTACCTTCTCGCCTTCCTTGAGCTGCTGCTTCAGGCCCATCAGCATGACGTGGTAGCCGTTGGCATCGAGGACCACGGTCTTGCCGGCCGGCAGGTCGAGGCTCTGTACCGGGCCCATCTTCATCACGTCGCCGTTCATGCTCATCTCGTGGATCTGCACGTCCTTGGCCACCGGCGACTGCACGGCGACCAGCTTGCTGTCGCTGTCGGCGGTCAGGGTCATGAAGGCGCCGGAGGCCTGCTGGTTGGCCACGGTGGCGCGGACCCAGGGCTCGCCCACTGTGGTTTGCGCCAGGGCCGGCAGGGCCGCGCCGCAGAGGGCCAGGACGGCCAGGGATTTGCGCAGGATGGGCATCAGCAGATCTCCATGAGGGTCAACAGGTCTTCGGCGCATTCCTTCGCCGTCAGCGAATGGGACAGGCCCAGGTGCAGGCGGCCGCGGGAGTCGAAGACGAAACTGGTGGACGAATGCGAGACAGTGTAGCTGTCACCCAGCGGCACCTTCTCGTAGAACACCCCGAACTCCTTGGCGGTGGCGGCGATCTGCTCCGGCGTGCCGGACAGCGCGGTGAAGGTCGGGTCGAAGGCCTTGACGTAGTCTTCCAGCACCTGCGGGGTATCGCGCTCGGGATCGAGGGTGATGAACACCACTTTCAGGAAGTCGCCGTCGCGGCCCATCAGCTTCTTGATCTGCACCGCCCGCGCCAGGGTGGTCGGGCAGATGGCCGGGCACTGGGTGAAGCCGAAGAACACCATCGGCATCGAGCCGTAGAAGCTCGACAGTGCGTAGGTGTCGCCGTGGACATCCTGGAGCTTGAAGGAGCGGCCGAGGATCTTGTTGCTCAGGTCCTTGCCGTACTTGAAGTCGAGTTTCGGGGAACTGTCGCAGCCCGCCAGGGCACCGAGGCCCAGCACGCCGAGCCCGGCGATAACCGAGCGCCGGGTCAGTAGATCGTTCATGTAACCATCCTTTCGGGAAGGTGCACGCTTCGCGTTGAAGCTGTTCATTTCTAGGTTTTTTGTGGGGCGGCATTTTGTCATGCGGGGGATGGGGGTGCCAGCGCAGGGCGCCGTAAGGGTGCGGCGTGGTGTCGCAGAGCAGCGGAGTAAAGCGTAACAAGCCGTGAACAGCGCCCATCCTCGGCAAAAACCATTCCCTTTGAATAACTCAGAAATTTAATGAAACAATGAATTGAAATAGTGTTGAAACATTGGCGATGGATCTGCCAACCGCCCGAGCCATACCGGACAAATCCTGCAAATTCGTCACAAATCGGCCCGTTTCCTGCTGCCGACTCGTCGACGCATCGCCAAGATGCCCCGCCTACCGACACATAAGGACAAGTGCCGTGCTCAAACCCCTCGCCATCGCCGTAGCCCTCGGGTCGTCCCTGTTGCCTGCCGAGGCTGATGCCCATGACTACGGCAGCTACGCCGCAGAAACCCTCGACCGCCTGATCCATGACTACCCCGGCCGCTACCGCGGCACCGCCAACTTCGCCGGGGCGGCTGACTGGATGCAGTCGCGTCTGGACTTCGGCTACCAGACCCGCCGCCAGGACTTCACCTGGGCCGGCAACCGCAACTCGCAGAACGTCATCGCCTCCGCCACCGGTACCAGCAGCAACTACATCGTGCTAGGTGCCCACTTCGACACCTACTACGGCCGCCCCACCCTCCAGGGCCTGGACGACAATGCCTCCGGCGCTGCGGTGCTCACCGAGATCGCCCGCAACCTCGGTGGCGTGCAACTGGAGAACGGCCTGGAGGTGGTCGGCTTCGGTGCCGAGGAAGAAGGCTTGCGCGGCTCGCGGGCCTATGTCGCCGCCCTCGACGACAGCCAGCGCGCCAACCTGTTGGGCATGATCAATCTCGACAGCCTGATCACCGGCGACAAGATGTACGCCCATGCCGGCAGCAACGCCGTGGCCAACCCGGCCCTCGGCGCTTACCGCGACCAGTTGCTGCGCATCGCCAGCGAGCTGAAGATCGACCTGTTCACCAACCCCGGGCTCAACGCCGACTACCCCGCCGGCACTGGCTGCTGCAGCGATGGCGAGAGCTTCAACGGCCTGAACGTACCGGTGCTGTTCATCGAGGCGACCAACTGGGAGCTGGGCGATCTGGATGGCTACGAGCAGACCGACAACCCGGCGATTCCCGGTGGCTCGACCTGGCACGATCCGGCGGAAGACAACGAGACCGTGCTGACCAATGCCTTCGGCCAGGAACGCATCGACCAGCGCCTGCGGGACTTCTCCCGGCTGCTGACGCGCCTCGTGCTGGAGCTGACCAACGCCGATCTGCTCGCCTCCACTGCCTCCGGCGGCGCCCTGGCGCGACAGATGGAAGACCAGCTGCAACGCCAGCACCAGGCGATGACCCGCCTGCATGACCGGCGCTGGCTGACCCTGCTCGGCAGCGAGCGTGCGGTGGGCAGCTTCGACGGCGAGGTGGGGGTCGAGGGTGAGGTGTCGCCGGACAGTGGCTTCGATGCGCCGGGCAATCCGGAGTCGAAGCGCGTTGGCGTGCACCTGCTCGGTGACTATCGTCTGAACGAGATGGCCAGCGTGGGCGCCAGCCTCGGCTTCGAGCGCAGCCGTGACACGCTCGACCACGGCGGACGCGTCGAAGGCGATACCTGGCAGGTCGGGATCTTCGCCCTGTTGAACGATGGCGGTCCGGCCTGGCTGGGCGGCGAGCTGAGTGCCGGACACACCCGCTTCGATACCCACCGCTCGGTGTTCATCCAGGCCAACGGCGGGCCGGTGCTGCTGGACCAGCGCCTGAGTGGCGATACCTCGGCGCTGTTCTGGGGCGCGCGGGTCAACGGAGGTTACGACTTCGAATTCGGCGGTCTGAAGACCGGGCCGGTGGCGGGGCTGGACTATGTCCACTACCGCATCGACGACTTCAGCGAAGACGAAGAGATGCGCACCGCCCTCGGCTTCGAGAAGCAGGACTATGACGCACTGGAAGCCAGCCTGGGCTGGCGCCTGCATGGCCTGTTCGCGCTGGGCGGCGGCATGGCGGTCAAGCCCTATGCCAGCGTGCGCTGGGTGCGC
This sequence comes from Paucimonas sp., assembly GCA_031253995.1. Classification (GTDB taxonomy): domain Bacteria; phylum Pseudomonadota; class Gammaproteobacteria; order Pseudomonadales; family Pseudomonadaceae; genus Aquipseudomonas. The sequence continues at coordinate 113,402 of JAIRVG010000028.1, forward strand.
GAGCTGGCGGACGGGCGCCTGGACGACATCGACCTGACCAGCCGCGCCGATGGCCGGGTGCGGGTGGCCGGGCTGGGTGAGGTGGACAAGAGCTTCGGGCGCGCACAGCTGGGTGCGCAGTTGATGGTGACCGGGCAGTTGGGCGTATTTGCCGAGGCCAACAGCCGGTTTGCCCATGACGAGGGCAATCAGGCGGGGTATTCGCTCGGGGTGCAGTGGATGTTCTGACGGCGACGGATGCAGGCCCTGTACCGGGTTTCAGGGCCTCATCACTGGCACGTCGGGCCCGCACTACCGACACAAATCCCATCTATCCTGAAACAACCCACCCAAGCCAGGCCATTCCTCATGCATCCCCTGCTGCTCCTGGTCCTGGCCCTGTGCCTGAACGTCGCCCAGGCCGCCGAGCCCTGGCACCTGGCCCATGACGAGGCCGGCATCCAGATCTACCTGCGCGACGTCCCCGGCTCGAAATACCAGAGCTTCCGTGGCGTCACGCGCATCAAGGCCGACGTGCGCACCCTGAGCGACCTCCAGGAAAACCTGCGGGTCGCCTGCAAATGGCTGTATGCCTGCGCCGACATGCGCCTGCTCAAGGTCGAGGGCGACGATACCTGGGTCTACCTCACCACCGCCCTGCCCTGGCCCGCCGGCACCCGCGACATGGTGCTCAAGGTGCACACCGAGCGCGCCGATGACGGCAGTCTGGTTCGCCATCTGACGGCGGTTCCCGGCATGGTCCCGCGGGAGCCGGACCAGACCCGCGTCACCCGATTGCAAGGGCGGTGGACGATGATCCCCAAGGGCGAACGGGAAACCGAGGTCACCTACGAAATGCAGGCCGACCCGGCCGGCGACATCCCCGCCTGGCTGGCCAACCAGTTCGTCATCGACGCGCCGATGATCACCCTGAAGACCTTGCGGGCCGTGGCCGAGCGCCAAGGGATCCACGCGGAAACGCCCATTCAGTAATCGAATACCACGAATTCCAACATTTAATTTGTGGATGCACCACGATGCTCATACTGTAGAGCGGCAAGCCCCGGTAGAACGGCCGTTGCAGGCGGTCCCGGGGATACAACAACAAACACTTTTCGAGACTGTCCATGTCGAAATCCTACTTCGCCCCCCACGGCGGGCACCCGGCTCAGACCGAGCTGCTGACAGACCGTGCGATGTTCACCGAAGCCTATGCCGTCATCCCGAAAGGCGTGATGCGCGACATCGTCACCAGCCACCTGCCCTTCTGGGACAAGATGCGCATGTGGGTCATCGCCCGCCCGCTGTCCGGTTTCGCCGAAACCTTCTCCCAGTACATCGTCGAAGTGGCGCCGGAAGGCGGCAGCGAGCGTCCTGAGCTGGACAAGAACGCCGAAGCGGTGCTGTTCGTCGTCGAAGGTGAAGTCGACATCACCCTGCAGGGCAAGAACCACACCCTCAAGCCAGGTGGCTACGCCTTCATCCCGCCGGCTGCCGAGTGGAGCCTGCGCAACAACAGCAACGCCAACGTCACCTTCCACTGGATCCGCAAGCACTACGAAGCCGTCGAAGGCCTGCCGCATCCGGAAGCGTTCGTCACCAACGAACAGGACATCACCCCGATCCCGATGCCGGGCACCGATGGCGCCTGGGTCACCACCCGCTTCGTCGACATGGCCGACATGCGCCACGACATGCACGTCAACATCGTGACCTTCCAGCCGGGCGGCGTGATTCCGTTCGCTGAAACCCACGTCATGGAACACGGCCTGTACGTACTGGAAGGCAAGGCGGTGTATCGCCTGAACCAGGACTGGGTCGAGGTGGAAGCCGGCGACTTCATGTGGCTGCGCGCCTTCTGCCCGCAGGCTTGCTACTCCGGCGGCCCTGGCCCGTTCCGCTACCTGCTGTACAAGGATGTAAACCGCAACGTGCACCTGACGCTGAATCCGAAGCGTTGATGCCGACTGCGTCAGCAGCCTGAATGAAAAGCCCGCCTGTCGAAGGCGGGCTTTTTTGTTTGTGCCTGAATGCCTGGCAGTAGACCGTGCCAGGGCATGTCAAGCCCCTCATTCCTGATCCAGCACCTTCGCCAGCACCGCCCCCAGCTCCTTCACCATCGGCTCCGCCGTCCCCCGGTGCACCACCACGATCTCGTAGCTGTCCACCACCGGCAGTCCATCCCCCTCCCCCAACACCCGATGATCCCCGGTCACCGCCCGCGGCGGCAGCAGGCTGATGCCCATGCCATCGGCCACCGCCGCCTGGATCCCGCTCAGGCTCGAACTGGTGAACGCGATCCGCCAGCGTCGTCCCAAGGCCTCCACGGCATTGATGATCTCGTCGCGGTACAACCCACGGGGTGGAAAGGTCACCAGCGGGATCGGGTCCTGCTCCAGCGCCGGATGCTTCGCACTGTCGATCCAGGCCAGTTCCTCCGACCAGCTGGCCACCCCTTCCCGGCCGTTGCGCCGCTGCTTGAGCAGGACCAGGTCCAGCTCGCCGTTGTCGTAGCTCTGGGCGATATCGCGGCACAGGCCGCTGGTGACCTCCAGCTTGACCTGCGGGTGCTTGCGGTTGAACGCCGACAGCGCATTGGTGGTTCGGCCCCCGACGAAATCCTCCGGCACCCCCAGGCGCACCGTCATCCCCACGGTCGCTCCGGCCAGCGCTTCGAGCATCTGGTCGTTCAGCGCCAGCATGTGGCGGGCGTAGCCCAGCAGGGTCTGCCCGGCGTCGGTGGGCAGCACCTCGCGGTTGCCGCGCTCCAGCAGGCGATGACCGACCATGTCCTCCAGGCGGCGGACCTTCTGGCTGATGGTGGATTGGGTGGAATGCAGGCGGGAGGCGGCAGTGGTGAAGCTGCCGCAATCGGCGACCACGACGATGGCACGGAGCAGGTCGAGGTCGAAGAGGGTTCTAGTGGGTTTCGGAATGGAAGTCATGGGCGGATTTGCAAATCGAATGCGGTACCGCGCTTGTAGCACGGCGATCCACCCAACGACAACAGCGCCTCAGGCCGGGACCTGGCCCGAGAGAAACACCTGCCGGTCGATATCCCGCCGCCGCATCATCGTCGCATTCGGCCGCCCGCCCAGCTGGTTCCACTTCGGAAACTCCGCGGCAGCCCGCTCGAAGTCACCGTTGTTGACATGACGCAGCAGCATCGAGCTACGGAAGCGCGCAAAACCGAAGTCGAACACCAGCATGACCAGGGCATCCCACTGCCCCGGGTTCACCTGGACCTTGAGCAGGCCGGCGAGCAGCGGTTCGATGCGGTCGATTTCCTGTTCGAGCTTGGCCTGCGCCTCTTCCTCGGTAATCTCCATGCCATCATGCACATCGCCGTAATGCTGGTAACCGATGAACCAGGTGCCCTGGGGATCCTGGTGGGCCTTGAGGGTCAGTCCGGTACGGCGTTTGATCAGGTCCAGCGAAGACGGGGACAAGCGCATGATCCAGCTCCTTGCATGAAAAAGAGGAACAACGGTGACTGAGGCTAACCCAGACACCATGACGCGCGATAGCACAATGCCCCTGCTCAGAAGCGGATCTTCATCCCCACGTAGCCCGTGCGGCCGGGGGCCGGTTCGTAGTAGCGGCCGCCGTTGTCGTTGATGCGCAGGTTGTCGTAGTAACGGCGGTCCGTCAGGTTGTCCAGCCCCACGTAGGGCTCGACGTTCTCGGCCCAGCCCTTGAGCTGCATCCCCAGGCGCAGGTTGACCAGCGCGTAGCCGCCGACCCGCGCGGTATTGCCGCTGTCGGCGTACTGGCGGTCGAATACCGAGGTGTTGAGCCGTGCGTACCAGTTGTCGCGGCTGTAGCTCAGTTCACCGAACAGGCTCTGTACCGGGATTCCGGGCAAGCGATTGCCGTCGTAGACGACCTGTGTGCCATCGGCCTCTTTATATTTGAAACTGCGGTAGCTGTAGTCATTCAGGCTGTATGCCGTGGTCAACTGCCAGTGCTCGTCCGGCTGCCAGCGCAGGCTGATCTCCAGGCCATCGCGCCGGGTCGAACCGGCGTTGCGATTGAAACCTCGGCTTACCGGGGTCGGGTAATAGGGCACCAGCTCATCACGAGTATCGATGCTGTACACCACGGCCTCGTAGCGCCAGTGCGCGGTCTCGCCCTTGAAGCCGATTTCCTTGTTCAGCGCTTCCGCCGGTTCCAGGCTGCTGTTGAAACCACCACCGCCATTGGGGTTGGCCAGCTCGCTGACCGTGGGAGTCTCGAAGGAGGTCGCGACGCGGGCGTAGACGGTGTGGTGCGGGTCCAGGCGATAGCTGAGACCGACGCTGTAGTTGAGGTCGCGCAGGTTGCGTTTGCCGGAGTCGTCGCCGTCACGCAGGAAGCGGTCGTCGACGCTCAGGCGCACCGTGTCGTGGCGCAGGCCGAGGCTGAGCAGCCAGTCCTCGGTCAGCTCGGTCTGGTTTTCGATGAACAGACCCAGGCTGCGGGCTTCCTCGCGCTGACGGGAGGTCAATGCGCCCTTCTCGCCACCGATGACGTTGTTGTTGCGATCACGGTCGTCGCGCAGGGATTCGAGGTCGCCGCCGAAGGTGAGCTTGTGCTTGAGGCCGAACCAGTCGGCGACATGGGTGTAGTTGGCACCGACACCGCCGAATAGGCGCTCGTAGCTGGTCTGGCCGTTGGCGGCCAGGGGCAGACGGTTTTCGAAATCCCGTTGCCCGACATAACTGCGGATCTGGTAGGTGTCCTCGCCCTGCGGCTGGCCATCCCACACCAGCGACAGGCGTTGCTGGGTGATGCGCTCGTCCGAGTCGAACGACAGGCTTTGCGGCCGTGCCTGATCGCGATCAGCACGCACCTGGCCGAGGTCCAGTCCACCCGGGTCTTCCGAGCGGTTGTCCAGTGCATGCACCGTCAGCGCCAGGCGCCCCGTCTCGCCCCACCAGCGCACCTTGCCGGTGAGGTTGTTGGCCTCGCTGGTGGCGTGCTGGCGATAGCCCTCCGACTGGGTCGAACTCAGCGCCAGCAGCGCGCCGACATTGTCTTGCGTGCCACTGGCCTCGACGCTCTGTCGGCGAAAGCCGTAGCTGCCGAAGCTGACATCGCCGGCGACGCTCGGCTGCTCGCTCGGCTCGCGGGTATTGATCGCCAATACGCCACCCGCGCCGTTGCCATAGAGCACGGCGGCCGGACCGCGCAGCACTTCGATACGCTCCACCAGGCCGAGGTCGAAGCCGTCCAGTTCGGTCTGGCCGTCGGGCATGGTCAAGGGCACGCCATCCACCAGCACGCGAATGCCGCGCACACCGAAGCTGGAACGCGAACCGAAGCCGCGAATCGCCGGGCGCAGGCCCTGGGCGGCGTTGTAGCGGCTCTGCACCACCACCCCCGGCACGCCGGACAGCAGGTTGCCGAGGGTCAGTGCCTGTTCGCCGCGGCTGTCGGCGGCGTCGACGACGCTGGCGGACAGGGCGGCTTCGGACCACTGATCGCCGGTACGGGTGGCGCTGACCACCACGGGCTCGACTTCGACAGGGCTATCGGCCAGTACGCCGGTGGAGGTCAGCAGCAGTGCGCCGAGGGCAGCGTGGCGGTGTGCGGCGCGTGGCCGCTGGTTGTTTTTCATGGGGGTGTTCCATCGGGTCCCGCGGGGATGGGTGGGACCATACGCAAAGGGTGGGCACAAGGCTAGTAAGCGGGAGTAAGAAGCACGCGATACTTAGGTCGGTCACCCAAAAGTAGGAGCTGGCGTGCCTGCTCCTACGGTACGCGCTCCGACTCAATAGAAATACGCCACCCTGAACTGCAGCGAATTGTCGATCTTCACCCCCTCCCGCACCGAGGTGTCGTGCATCACCTGCCCCAGCACCTGCAACTGCTTGCTGACCATGGTCGCCACGGTGAAACCGACCGTGCCGTTGTTGCGGCTGGTGGCCAGGGTCTGGCCATCGAGGGTCTCGCGCGCGCCCCAGTTGTGGCGGTAGCTGATCGCCGCGTAGGTCTCGGGGGTGAAGTTGTAGCGCAGGTGGTTGTGCAGCTGGAACAGCGTGTCCTTCTTCGCATCGGTGGACCGCTGGTCCTGGTAGAACTCCGCTTCGGCGATCACGTCCCAGGTGATCTTGTCGGTCAGGCCCTTGATGTAGCCGGCCTGCAGGTCCACCGCCCAGCGATTGTTGCTGAGGGCGAAGCCTTCGTTCTTGTCGCTGCCGGTGGGCGCGGTGAAGAACACCGACCAGCCGAGATGCTCGTTGCGCTCAAGATCGGCGATGGTCCACAGGGTGCCGCCGAAGGTGATGTCGCCCAGCCCGGAATTCTTCGTGTGCGTGGCACCGATGTCCTGCTGGCCGAAGGGAATGACGATCTGCGGGTCCCAGGTGTAGCCGGTGCCGAAGAAGTCGGTGAAGTGGATCAGGCGCAGCACGCCGACGGTCATGTCCAGGTCGAGGTCGTCGGCGACCTTCTTGCCGCCCGAGTAGACCTTGTCACCCCGCGGATTCTGCTGGTAGAGCACCACCACGTCGGTGCCCTTGGGCAGTGCCGTGTAGTCGCCGGGATCGGGCTTGACGTCGGCCAGGGCCGCCAGGGATACGCCGAACAGGGCCAGGCCGGTGGCGAGGGTCGAAGGACGGATGATCTTCATGATGAGCTCTCGTTGTTGTTTTTGTTGGCATGCAGAGCCCCGGACGACCCCATTTCCAGGGGTCGCCAGGGTGATTTCGGACAAATCGGCCTCAGTTCGCGGCGTTGGCCTTCAGCTCGGCCTGAAGGTCGTGGGTGCGCTTGACCAGGTACTGGCGGATCAACTCCATGTCCTCGGGCTTGAGGATGTCGGAGAAGTTCGGCATGCCACGGTAGATCAGCGCGCCGCTGACGAAGGCCGGGAAGGCCGCGTGCTTTTCCTTGGTCAGGTAGCGCAGGTCGGGCACCACGCCGCCTGCCACCGCGTTCAGGCCATGGCAGCCGGCACAGAGGCCGTTGAACATGCTGCGCGCCTGGCCCAGTTGCTCCGTGGTCGCCGTCAGCGGCAGGTCGACATTGGGGAACACCGGCGCCTGGCGTGGCGGCGGCAACTCACCCTTGGCGCCGAGCTTGAAGGCGATGATCCGCGACTCCGACTGCACCTTGGCCTTGTTGGTCAGCGAGCCGGTGAGCAGCGGCAGGATCCCGCCCCAACCCACGGAAAACGCCACGTACTGGTCGTTACCCACGGTGTAGGTGATCGGCCCGGCCATCACCCCGGAGTTGGCCCGATGCTCCCAGAGCTTCTCGCCCTTGTCGGCACTGTAGGCCACCACCCGACCGTCCGCGGTGCCCTGGAACACCAGGTTGCCGCCAGTGGCCAGGGTGCCGCCGTTGCCGGCGCTGGCGTACTCCTGCTTCCAGGCCGGCGCCTGCTTGACCGGGTCCCAGGCGATCAGCTCGCCGGTCCAGGCATCGCGGATCTGCTTGAAGGTCTTCGGATCTTCCGGAAGATCCGGTACGTCGAGGCCGAAGTTGAGCACCGACTTGTTGGGGAAGAACATCGGCTCCTTCGCCGCCTTCAGCTCGGCCAGGGTGTGCTGGGCCGGGATGTAGACGTAGCCGGTGTTGGGGCTGTAGGACATCGGGTGCCAGTTGTGGCCGCCGAGGAAGCTCGGCTGTACGACCTTGGGCTCCTTGGAGTAGTCCGCAGCACCGGTCAGCACCGGGCGGCCGGTCTTCAGGTCGATCTCGCTGGCCCAGTTCACCGGCACGTAGTTCTTCGCCGACAGCAGCTTGCCGTTGGTGCGGTCGAGCACGTAGAAGAAGCCGTTCTTCGGCGCCTGCATCAGCACCTTGCGCACCTGGCCGTCGACCTTGATGTCGGCGAGGATGATGTGCTGGGTCGCGGTGTAGTCCCAGCGGTCCTGCGGCGTGACCTGGTAGTGCCAGACGTACTCGCCGGTGTCCGGGCGCAGGGCCAGGATCGACGAGACGAACAGGTTGTCACCCTTGCCCTGGCTGCGGAACTGGTAGTTCCACGGCGAACCGTTGCCGGTGCCGATGTACAGCAGGTCCAGGTCCGGGTCGTAGGCCATGGAGTCCCAGGCCGTGCCGCCACCGCCCCACTTCACCCAGCCGTCGCCGGTCCAGGTCTTCAGGGCCATGGCCATCGCCGGGTTTTCCGGTGGCAGCTTCGGGTCGCCCGGCACGGTGTAGAAACGCCAGGCCTGCTTGCCGGTCCCGGCGTCGTAGGCGGTGACATAGCCGCGCACGCCGAACTCGGCGCCGCCGTTGCCGATCAGCACCTTGCCCTTGACGATGCGTGGTGCGCCGGTGATGGAGTAGCTCTTCTTGCGGTCGATGACCGTGTCCACCGACCAGACTTCCTTGCCGGTGGCCGCGTCGAGGGCGATCAGGCGACCGTCGAAGCTGCCGACGTAGACCTTGCCGTCCCACACCGCGACACCGCGGTTGACCGGGCCACAGCAGCCCTGGCTGAGGTTTTCCGGCGGCACCTGGGGGTCGTACTTCCACAGCATCTCGCCGGTCGCCGCGTTCATCGCGTAGACGATGCTGAACGCGCCGGTGGTGTACATCACCCCGTCGACCACGATGGGCGTGGCTTCGGTACCGCTGTCGATGTCCAGGCGGGTGGTCCAGGCCATGCCGAGCTGACTGACGTTCTTGTCGTTCACGGCGTCCAGCGGGCTGTAGCGCTGCTCGTCGTAGGTACGACCGTGGCTCATCCAGTTGCCGGGTTCGAGGTTGGCGTTGGTCAGGCGTTTCGCATCGACCTGGGCGGGGAGACTGGCGTCTGCCGCCAGGGCAGGCAGTGATGACAGCAATAACGGGAGACCCGCCAGCAGAAAGAGGGTTTTCATGTGTTTCGGACTCCAGCGACACATTTATTGTTGTTATGCGCCCACGGCACAGGCTGAGGCCGTGGGTCTCGCACTAGGCTTTGTAGGGGTATTAGAAAATCTGCCGCGGGACTGCGCTTGACTGTGACCGCCAACGCAGTTGGCATTTTTCGCCAAGGCTCACACCTGGAAGGCGTGAGCCCGGTAATCGCGGGGAGAAACCTCGAACTGGCGCTTGAACGCCCGGCTGAAATGGGCGACGTCGACGAAGCCCCACTTGAAGGCGATCTGGGTGATCGACTGGCTGCGCAGGGTGTGGCTGCACAGGTCATGGGCCACCTTGCTCAGGCGGGTGCGCAGGATGTAGCGCGAGACGCTCTCGCCATGTTCCTCGAACAGCCGGTAAAGGCTGCGCACCGAGGTGTGCAACTGGTCCGCCAGGTACGCAGGCCCCAGGTCGATATCCTGCAAGGATGCCTCGATCAGCCGCAGCGCCGTGGCAAACAGGCTGTTGCTTTCCAGCAGATGCCCTTCCCCCTGTACCTGCCCGGACATCGCCGGCAGCACCAGGGACACCAGCGCGCTCTGGATCGCCTGGCCGTCATCGCCGTTGGCCGCGCCATCGCCGAGCATGCCGATGGACTGCACCAGCGAGCGCACCATGCGGCTGGACACGTTGTTGCGCGACAGCTTGCCGAACAGGCTGTCGCCCTTGAACTGGCGGGTGACGATATCCCGGGACAGGTGCACCGAGACGTTTTCCACCAGCCCCAGCGGCTCGATCTCGAACAGCCGCGCCGAGTCCACCAGGGCGATGTCTTCCGGCCCCAGCTCGACTTCCATGCCGGCCTGGCGGATGCGCTGGCGGCCGCTGCGCTGGTAGATGAGGAAGCAGTGGCTGTCGTCGCTGTCGACGCCGATCAGCTCGCGGCTGATCAACCGCGCGTTGGTGCGGATATGGGCGGTATCCAGGGCGCCGATGGTCTGGCTGTGGATCTCGCCGATGAAGTGACGGGTCAGGCTGGAAGGCAGGGTGTTGAAGTTGCCGCAGATGCTGCGCAGGGACTGGCACCAGCGTTCGAAACCGACCTGCTCGTTCGCTGACAGGAACATGGCGCCTCCGGGATTCTTGTTTTAGTTAACATATTATCTAATTAACACGAGAGCAAGCCGAGTAGCGATACACAATCGACAATATAGATAGCATTAAAGTATCAAAACACGCCATCCCCCTCTGACACCCCCGCGAACGCTTGCACCAGCGCATCGATCACCACGCGGATCCTCGCCGTATGGCGAAAGTCCCCATGGGTCACCATCCACACCTCGTAGGGCTTGCTGCGCTGCCGGTCCGGCCATAGCCGCACCAGGCCATCCTGCTCGCCCATGTACAGCGGAATCTCGCCCACGCCGAGTCCGGCCCTGAGGGCATTGCGCACCAGCATGCTGGTGTTGCCGGCCAACACGATGCGCCCGGCGTCGATGGGCTCCCCCGCCAGCGTCGCCGTGTCGGCAGCGTGCAGCCAGGGCTCGTACATCACCACGTCGTGCCCCGCGAAGGCCGTGCCCGGCTGCGGCACGCCCTGCCGGTCGAGATAGCCCTGGGCGGCGAACAGGCCCATGGGCCAGCTCGCCAGGCGGCGCACCACCAGGTCGGGGTTGTCCGGCTTGCGCGTGCGGATGGCGATGTCCGCATCCCGCCGGGACAGGTTGAGCAGGTCGGAGGAGCTGTTCAAGGTGATCCGCACGTCCGGATGCAGGGCATGCAGGCGCCCCACCGCCGGGATGACGAAATCCACCGCCAGCGAATCGGTGGTGGTCACCCGCACTTCGCCCGACAGCGCCCGGTCCTGCCCCTGGGCGCGACGCACCAGCTCGATGGCCGAGGCCTCCATGCGCTCGGCGATGTCCAGGACGCTCTCGCCCACCTCCGTCAGCAGGTAACCGCTGGCGGTGCGCAGGAACAGCGTCGAGCCCAGCGCCTGTTCCATCGCCGCGACACGCCGGCTCACCGTCGCCTGGTCGACGTTCATTTCCCGGGCAGCGCCCCGCAGCGTCTGCTGGCGCGCCAACGCCAGAAAGACCCGTGCATCGTTCCAGTTCATTCACCCCTCCCGCTGCATTCCTGCAACCCAGCCCTGAGAAAACGCTGCGCGACCGGCGGCCGGCGCGTCCCTAGGATGATCGCATTTCCCACCATCTGGAGACTCGCAGCATGAACACACCCTCCTTTCCTTCACAGATGACCGCCATCGAGATCGCCCGGCCGGGTGGTCCCGATGTGCTGGCCCCCGTCCAGCGTCCCACGCCGACCCCAGGCGCTGGCGAAATCCTGATCCGCGTGCACGCGGCCGGGGTCAACGGCCCGGACGTGCTGCAGCGCAAGGGCCTGTACGACCCTCCCGCCGGCGCTTCCGACATCCCCGGCCTCGAAGTGGCCGGCGAGGTGGTCGCAGTGGGACCGCAGGCGAGCCGCTTCAAGCTCGGCGAGCAGGTCATGGCCCTGGTGCCGGGGGGCGGCTACGCCGAATATGCGGTCGCCGCCGAGCGCACCACCCTGCACCTGCCCCACGGCCTGAGCATGGTCGAGGCGGCGGCGCTACCGGAAACCTTCCTGACGGTCTGGGTCAACCTGTTCCAGCGTGGCCAGTTCAAGGCCGGTGAAACCGTGCTGATCCACGGCGGCGCGTCCGGAATCGGTACCACTGCGACCATGCTCGCCAAAGCCTTCGGTGCCGCGAAGATCTTCACCACGGTGGCCGGTGCCGAACAGCAGGCGGCCAGCCGCGCACTCGGTGCCGATCACCCGATCGACTACGAGCGGCACGACTTCGTCACCGAGGTGATGGGTGAAACCGAGGGACGCGGGGTCGATGTCGTCGTCGATATCATCGGCGGCGACTACGTCGACCGGAACATGCGGGTCGCCGCAATGAACGGGCGCATCGTGCAGATCGGTGTGATCAAGGGCCCGGCCACCCAGGTCGATCTGTTCCCGATGCTGGTGAAGCGCCTGACCCATATCGGTTCGACCTTGCGTTCGCGCAGCCACGAGGAAAAAGCGGCGATCATCGCCGAGCTGGAAAGCCAGGTCTGGCCCCATGTGCGCAGCGGGCAAGTCAAGCCGCTGATCTACGCCACCTTCGACCTGCAAGCGGCGCGGGCGGCCCATGAACTGATGGACTCAGGCCGGCATATCGGCAAGATCGTCCTCCGGGTCGGAGCCTGACGGCCCGGTCCCGGCCTGATGCAACCTCGCGTCCGGAACGCTCGACACGGCCCCACCGGGGCCGTGTCGCATTACCTGTACGGCTCAGAGCCCCGAGCAGGCATGCCCGCCATCGACGACGATCTCGGCACCGGTCATACCCCTTCCAGCATCGGACGCCAGCAACAGCAGCGCGCCATCCAGATCCGCGCAGTCACAGAACCGCCTTGACGGAATGCGCGCCCTCAGCCGCTCACCCGCCTCACTGGCAAGGAACCCCTCGTTGATCTCGGTGACCACGTAGCCCGGGGCGATGGCATTGACCCGGATCCCGTGCCGCGCCAGCTCCAGCGCCATGGACCGGGTCAGATGGCTCAATCCCGCCTTGGCCGCGCAATAAGGACCGACACCGCCACTCACCCGCGCGGCGAGGATCGAGGTGATGTTGATCAGGCTGCCACCGCGCCCCGCCTCCACCATGCCCCGGGCAACCTCCTGGGCGACGATCCACGCGCCCTTGAGGTTGGTGTCGAGAATCGCCTGCCAGTCCTGGTCGTCGTAATCGAGGACGCGCTTCGTATCGCTGACCCCGGCGTTGTTGACCAGGATGTCGATGCCACCGAAATCGGCGCGCATCGCCGCCAGGCATTCGACCACCGACTGGCGCGAGGTGACATCCAGCCCGTAGGCACGGGCCTCGTGGCCGTCGAAGCGCAGGTCGTTGACCAGCTCGTCGAGCCGCTCGACCCGCCGGGCAGCGACCGCCACCCGCGCACCCGCGGCGGCCAGGGTACGCGCGAAGTGACGGCCCAGGCCGCTGGAAGCACCGGTAACCAGCACGCTCTTGCCACGCAGATCGAACAGTTGCACAGGCGAAAGGCTCACTGCACACCCCCATCCAGACGCGCGAGGATCTTGCGCGACAGGCTCATGCGGTGGACCTCGTTGGGACCGTCATAGATGCGGAAACCACGGGCATCGCGGAAGATCCGGTCGACGATGGCCTCGCTGGTCACGCCCTGGCCGCCGAGGATCTGCACGCTGCGGTCGATCACCCGCCAGATACCTTCGGAACTGATCACCTTGGCCATGCTCGATTCGAAGTTGCCCCGCCCGCCCTGGTCCAGGACCCAGGCGCAGTGCCAGATGGCCAGGCGCGTGGTGTGCAGGTCCATCTCGTTGTCCGCCAGCATGAAGCCGACCCCCTGGTGCTCGCCCAGCCTGACCCCGAACGACTCGCGACGGTGGGCATAGCCCGTGGCAACGTCGTGGGCCCGGCGCGCCTGGCCGAGCCAGCGCATGCAGTGGGTCAGGCGCGCAGGTGCCAGGCGCACCTGGGCATAGCGGAAGCCCTTGCCCACTTCACCCAGCACGTCGCTGGCCGGCACCCGCAGGTTGTCGAAGCGCAACACCGCATGGCCACCGGTGAAGCAGGTGTCCAGCGAATCCATCATGCGTTCGAGGATGAAGCCGGGCTTGTCGGTATCGGTGAGGAACATGGTGGCGTTGCCGTCCTCGGTGCGCGCCATGATGATCGCGAAGCTGGCGCCTTCCGCCCCGGTGATCAGCCACTTGCGGCCGTTGATCACGTAGTCGTCGCCGTCACGCACGGCGATGGTGGCGAGCATCGACGGATCGGAGCCAGCACCCGGCGCGGGCTCGGTCATGGCGAAGCAGGAACGGATATGCCCCTGCACCAGCGGCCGCAGCCAGCGATCCTTCTGCGCCTCGGTGGCGACGACTTCCATCAGGTGGATATTGCCTTCGTCCGGCGCGTGGATGTTCATCGCGGTAGGGCCGAGGGGCGAGTAGGCAGCCTCCTCGAAGATCACCGCCTTGGCGATATGGGACAGGCCCGATCCACCCATTTCCCGGGACGCATGGGGCGTCAGCAGCCCCGAGGCGCGGGCCTTGGCCACCAGCGCCTGGCGCAGTTCCTCGGAGGGGCCGTGGGGCGTGTGCCGTGGGTCCTGTTCCATCGGGATGATTTCCCGGGCGATAAAGTCGCGAACCTTGGCCTGCAGGGCCAGCAGTTCATCGGAGAGGGCGAAGTTCATAACGGTTTTCCTGTGGTTGCCAAACGGTGGAGCTCAAAGGGTGGTGGGGGCGATCGCGCTGAACAGCTGTTCCAGCACGGTGCCTTCCATCCCCGCCTTGTGCGGGTTGTAGGGGGTGAAATTGAGGGTGCGGATGATCCCGCCCGGCGGCGCGAGGGCCTGGCTGGGGATATCGATGATGTTCAGGCAGGCCATGTCCTGCTCGAAGGCGGCGATGCCCGGCAAGCCGACGCCGGCCGCCCAGGCCAGGAGGATGCGGTTGACCGCGTCGTGGCTGACGATCAGCGCGCTGTGCCAGGTCGGCTCGGCGAGCAAGGCGAACAGCTGCTCCAGGATCCGCCGCTGGAAATCCTCCCAGCGCTCGCCACCGAGAAAACGCGCGTCCGCCAGGGCCGCCTGGTGATAGGCGCCGGTGACGGTGTCATGCAGTGCGTCGGCGGGAATCTCGCGCAGACGGCCGGCACGTATCTCGCGCAGTTCAGGCCGCAAGTCCACCGCCGCCGGCCGCCCGGACAGCAGCAGGTCAAGGGTCTGCCGGGCACGCGGGTAGTCGGAACAGAGCACCCGGTCGAAACTCAGGTCGCGGACGAACTGGCCAAGCGCGCGCACCTGCTGGGTGCCGCGCCGGGACAGCGATACCGTGCGCGGATCGAGCGGGCGGCCCTGGCCGTCGAAGTAGTCGACGTGGCCGTGGCGCACCAGGTGCAGGCGGCGTCGGCGCGGGTTCGGCGGCAGCTCAACGTGCATGGGCCAGCACCTTCGGATTGCTCACCGCCAGACGGCTGCGGGTGATCGCGCCGAGGGCCGCGAGCAAGGCGCGTTGCTGCTCGTCGGGCTGGTCGTAGAGCCCCTGGCGGATGAACTGCGCCAGCAGGGCCCGGGCATCGCCGGCGGTAAGACCGGCAAGGCCGCGCGACGCCAGCAGGCGGCCCAGTTCATCGGTTTCCAGCTGCGCGCAGCGCTCGCCCTGGTCGATCTCGCGCCCGGCGATGGCCATGGCGCTGGCGATCATCCGGGCGTCGTAGTGCAGGTGCGCCGGCAGCGCCGCCAGCAACCGGTCGAGCAACAGCTCGCGGGACGTCGACAGCAGTTCGCGTGCATCCGGTGCGTTCATCGCACACCTCCGCTCAGGTTGAGGATTTCGTGTTCCAGCTCCGGCACCATGCGCCCGGTCAGGGCAAGTTCCAGGGAGCGTTGTTGCCCGGTCAGGTGCCGCTGTGCCTGCTGCAGGGCGACCACCGCCCAGCGCAGGTGGGCCATCAGTTGCCAGTAGCGAAGTGCATCGGCATCCGGGCGCCAGCCGGAGACGGACTGATAGCCATCGAGGAAATCGTCGAGTTCGCCCACTCCGCCGGCCTGCCGCTCGGGACGACCGAAGCGCCAGCAGCGGGCGGTGAACCAGCCGAGGTCTTCGCGGGGGTCGCCCCAACCGGCGAACTCCCAATCCAGCACGCCGCTCAACTGGCCGCCGTCGACCATGTAGTTGCCCGTGCGGTAGTCACGGTGGATCAGGCGCGCGGGCACTGGCTCGGGACGATTCACCTCGCACCAGCGCAGGCCCCACTCGATCACCGGGTGGCTGCCCGGCAACGCGTCCAGGTACTGGCGATACTGGTCGATGCTGGCCTGGGCGTGATCGGCCCGCGCCGCCGGGAGAAAGCCGAGCGCCGGGTGGTCGGGGGTAATCCGGTGCAGGGCGGCGAGACTGCGACCCAGCTCGCGGCACAGCTCGCCACGCCGTGGTTCCAGGCTCGGGTCGGTGCTCAGCCGATGGCCGCTGGCGGAGCCGGACAGCGCCTGCATGACGAAGAAATCGCGGCCGATCAGCGCCGGATCGCGGCACAGCCACAACGGCTCGGGCACCTTGACCCCGGCCTGGTGCACCGCGCGCAGGACGGCGAACTCCTCCTCGCGGCTCATGCTCACCGCCACCGAGGACGGCGAGTCGGTACGCAGTACCCAGCGTCGTTCGACGCGCTCGCCGGCGTCTTCGAGGGTGGCGGTCAACAGCCAGTTTTCCTGGATGGCGCCGCCGGACAGGCGCTCGCACTGCTCGATGCGAACAGCGCCGCGCCCGGTGCGTGCCGCCAGGAACTGCGCCAGCGGCGCCAGGGCTTGGGGAAGATCGATCCGCGGATGCGCGGATCCAGTAGAAGGTGTGCTGTACATCGGAGACTGCTCACAGGTGATGACCTGGCCAGGTGTGAGCAAGAGCCGTTCCAGCTCTGGAAAATAAATAATTTCTCTTTTTAAAACAGACACTTATAAAGAAAATCCGGCTTCACCCAGAACGCCACGAGCACTGAGCCTTTGCAAATCTGAAACCATTGTTTCAGTCTGGAAAAAGCCCATCCTGCCGATACGACGCCATGCCAGAAGAACGCTACCTCCCCCGGATCATCGCCCTCATCACCCACCTGCGCCTGTCGGAAGGCCCCAGCCGCATGGGCCGCATCGTGCAGCAGGTCATCCCCGACTATCAGGACCGTGCGCATATCGAAATCGTCGAAACCACCACCACGCAACTGCTCGATACCGGACGGGCACTGGACAGCCGGCAGGACGTCGACGTGATCATCTGTTCCGGCGCCACCGCCGACTACCTGCGCCGACACATCGCCACCAGCACCCTGGCGATCCGCATGGGCGAGTACGACCTGATCCGTGCCCTGGACCTGGCCAGGAAGCAGGCGACCAAGGTAGGCATCCTCAGTTTCCAGCGCGGTCATCCCGAACTGGACGCCATGGCCTCGCTGTTCACCGTCGAGTTGCGTCAGGCCACCTACTCCAACCTCGACGAAGCGCGCCAGCGCATCCGCCAGCTGGTCGATGACGGTTATCGGGTCATCGTCGGCTCTTCCACCGCGGTGGAAATGGCCGAAGCGGCGGGTGCCAAGGGCGTGCTCGCACTCAATGGCGATGCCATCCGCCGTGCCCTGGACGAAACCCTGGCGATCGCCCGCAGCCGAACCCACGCGCTGATCCAGCAGCAACGCCTGAATGCCGTGCTGCGCAACCTCAGCGACGGGGTGATCGCAGTGGACGCCAGCGGCATCGTCCAGTCCCTCAACCCGCGCATGGCGCAATTGCTGGACATCCCCGTCGACACCGCACGGGATCGCCCGATCGGCGAACTCATGCCGGAACTGGACATCAGCGCCACCCTGCGCGACGGTGAAAGCGAGGAAAACCGCATCCTGCGCATCGGCGGGCGGGTGCTGGCGGCGAACATCAGCGCCATCATCGAAAACGGTCGGCCGGATGGCGCGGTGATCTCCTGCCAGGAAACCAATGTGATCCAGCGCGCCGACCGGCGCATCCGCAGCCAGGCACGCCCCCGGCAATTCACCGCGCGCTACCGCTTCGAGCAGATCCTTGGCGACACGCCGGCGTTCCGCACGCTGCTGGAGCTGGCGCGGCGCTATGCGCAAACCGACGCCACCGTGCTGATTACCGGGGAAAGCGGGACCGGCAAGGAGTTGCTCGGGCAAAGCCTGCACAATGCCAGCCCACGCCAGGCCGGGCCCTTCGTCGCGATCAACTGCGCGGCCTTCCCCGAGACCCTCCTGGAGAGCGAGCTGTTCGGCTACGAGGACGGCGCCTTCACCGGCTCACGCAAGGGCGGCAAGACCGGCCTGATCGAAGCGGCGCACACCGGCACGCTGTTTCTCGACGAGATTGGCGACATGCCCGTCAGCCTGCAGACCCGCCTGCTGCGGGTGTTGCAGGAACGCGAGGTGCTGCGCCTGGGCGCATCGGAGCCGACACCCGTGGACCTGCGCGTGCTCGCCGCGACCCACTGCGACCTGCGCGAACGCATCGCCGATGGGCGCTTTCGCGAGGACCTGTATTACCGCCTGAACATCCTGCGGCTGGCGGTACCGCCGCTGCGGGAGCGCGCCGCGGACATCCCGTTGCTGGCAACGACGATCCTGCAGCGCCTGCCCGAAGCCGCCGCGGCAGCCGGCCGCGCGCTGCTCGAACGGCTGATGCCGACGCTGCAGAACCACGCCTGGCCGGGCAATATCCGCGAGCTGGAAAACCTGGTGGAGCGGGCCGCCCTGTCCGCCCCTAGCCTGGGCGACGATCCCGGCGAACAGCTGCTGCGTCCGCTGTTCCCGGAGCTGTTCGCCCACAGCGAGCAGCAGGCCCCGAACGCCGCCGAGGACCTGCGCCATGTCGGCAAGCGCAGCGAAGTGGCGCATGTCCGCAAGGTCCTCGCCGACTGTGGCGGCGACACCCACGAGGCTGCGCGACGCCTGGGCATCAGTCGCACGACCCTGTGGCGGCGCCTGCGCGGCGGCGGTGCAACACCGCAGGAATGAAAAGCGAACCTGAAACCAGGTTCAGAATTGAAACCGCAACGGGGTGAAAAAAGCCCAGGCGGCCACCAATGCGGCCGACCAACAAATCTATCTCTCTGATTTAAATAGGTTTTTCAGGAAACAAAAATCCCTCCCAGCCGTTGGCACACGCCTTGCTGAACCCCTGCCACGAGGGTTGTCGGTCCGCCGGACCGCACCTGTTATGCCCTCATACAAGAACAAGGCAGGAGGTTGCCTGTGCAAGGCATGATGATGAACTTCGACCTCGGCATCGGCGCGATCATGCGCCATGCCCTGCAGGTCGCGGCCGATACCGAGATCGTTTCCCTGTTCGCCGATGGCAGCGTGCATCGCTACACCTACGCCGACGCGTTCGCCCGGGTCGCCCGGCTGGCCAACGTGCTGGATGCGCTGGACTGCCCGCCAGACGCACGGATCGGCACCCTGGCCTGGAATGACCACCGGCATTTCGAGCTGCACTACGCCGCACCCTGCAGCGGGCGTGTCTGCCACACCATCAATCCCAAGCTGTTTCCCGAACAGGTCGCCTACATCATTCGCCATGCCGAGGATGATGTGCTGTTCATCGATCCGCAGTTCATCCCGCTGGTGGAAGCACTGCAGCACCAGCTGGTCTCGGTACGCCGCTTCATCGCCCTGTGCGCCGCCGACCAACTGCCTGCCAGCAGCCTCCCCGGCCTGCTCAGCTACGAAGCGTTGCTGGCCGAGGCGAGCGCCGAGTACACCTGGCCCGAGATCGACGAACGCCAGGCCTGCGGCCTCTGCTACACCTCCGGCACCACGGGCGATCCCAAGGGTGTGCTGACCAGTCACCGCAGCACCGTGCTGCATGGCATGGCGCAGAACATGGCCGACAACGTCGGCCTGCGTGCCATCGATGTGGTGATGCCGATGGTGCCGATGTTCCATGTCAGTGCCTGGGGCATGCCCTACAACGCCGCGATGGTCGGCGCCAAGCTGGTCCTGCCCGGCCCCGCCGTGGGCGATGCCGCGGCAATGGTGCGGCTGATCAACGACGAGGGCGTGACCTTCTCCCTCGCAGTCCCGACCCTGTGGAACAACATCAGCCAGTTCCTGCAGGCCAACCGCCTGGAAGTCCCGACGCTGGGTCGCGCGGTGACCGGCGGCGCCGCCTGCCCGCTGACGCTGATCGAGGCCATGGGCGAGCACGGCGTGGCGCTGGAGAACGGCTGGGGCATGACCGAGATGAGCCCCATGGGCAGCTACAACCGCTACCAGCCCTGGTACGACGAGCTGCAAGCGCCGCACCGCGGGGCGCAGTTGCTCAAGTCCGGTCGCTCGCTGTTCGGCGTGGAAATGCGCATCGTCGACGAGGGCGGCCGGCGCCTGGCGCATGACGGCGTGGCCTCCGGCGCCCTGCAGGTACGCGGCCCGTGGGTACGCAACGGCTACTACGGCCAGGGCAGCAGCGAGGATTGGTTCGACACCGGCGACGTGGCCTGCATCGATCCCCGCGGCTACATGCTGATCACCGATCGCCTCAAGGACGTGATCAAGTCCGGCGGCGAGTGGATCTGCTCGGTGTCCATCGAGAACGCGATCATGGCCCATCCCGACGTCGCCGAGGCGGCGGTGGTCGGTGTCGCCCACCCGCGCTGGAGCGAACGGCCCCTGCTGGTGATAGTGCCGAGGATCGCCGGCGCTGCGCCGAGCCATGAACAGCTGATCGCCTTCCTCGAAGGCAAGGTGCCGAAATGGTGGCTGCCGGATGCCAGCGAAGTGCTGGAGCAGCTGCCCCATACCGCCACCGGCAAGGTCAGCAAGAAAACCCTGCGCGAACGCTACAGCGCCTACAGCTGGCCCTGAGCAGGCCGCTCCCGACCCCTCACTACAAGCGGCCCGCCCTGCGGCGGGCCGGTGCCCTGCCGTACAACAAAAACAACCGGAGGCCCCATGACCCACCTGCCCGATCCACATGCCGAACACTATCGACGCATCAGCCAGAACCCCAGGTTCCTCGCCCTGAGCCGGGCCCGCTCGCGGACCAGCTGGTGCCTGTCGGCCGTGGTGCTGGCCGCGTACTTCCTGTTCATGGGAGTCGCCGCCATCAACCCGCAATTCCTGCACCAGCCGCTCTTTCCGGGCAGCCACCTGAGCCTCGGCCTGCCGCTGGGCGCGCTCCTGCTGCTGGCGAGCTGGCTGCTCACCGCCTGGTACGTGCACCGCGCCAACCACCACTTCGACCCCATCGGCGCCAGCATCATCAAGGAGAGCCAGGCATGAAACCCATTCCTACCCATGCCCTGGCGGCATCGACCGCCATCCTGCCCGGGCTCGCCAGCGCCGCCGAGGGCGGCCGGCAACCGCTCAACCTGGACGCGATCGGCATGTTCATGCTGTTCGTCCTGACCACCCTGCTGATCACCTGGTGGGCCTCGCGGCGCACCCACTCGACCCACGATTTCTACACTGCCGGCGGCGGCATCAGCGGCTTCCAGAACGGCCTGGCCATCGCCGGCGACTACATGTCGGCGTCCACCCTGCTAGGGCTCTCCAGCCTGGTGTTCGCCAAGGGCTATGACGGTTTCATCTATGTCACCGGCTTCTTCATCGGCTGGCCCATCCTCACCTTCCTCATGGCCGAGCGCCTGCGCAACCTGGGCCGCTACACCTTCGCCGACATCGTCTCGTTCCGCCTCGACCAGCGCCGTATCCGGGTCCTGGCCGCCTGCGGCTCGCTGACCGTGGTGTGCTGCTACCTGTTGCTGCAGATGGTGGGCGCCGGGCAGTTGATCAAGCTGCTGTTCGGCCTCGACTACGCCGTCGCGGTGGTGGTGGTGGGCGTGCTGATGCTGGTGTACGTGGTCTTCGGCGGCATGCTGGCGACCACCTGGGTGCAGATCACCAAGGCCGTCCTGCTGCTGGCCGGCGGCACCACCCTGATGCTCCTGGCCCTCGCCGAATTCGGCTTCAGCCTGGAAACCCTGGCCCGGCGCGCGGTGCAAAGCCATGCCAACGGCTGGAGCATCATGGGCCCCGGCAGCATGCTGTCCAACCCGGTCAACGTCGCCTCCATGGCGCTTGGCCTGGTCTTCGGCCTGGCCGGCCTGCCGCATATCCTGATGCGTTTCTTCACCGTGCCGAACGCCCGGGAAGCGCGCAAGTCGGTGCTCTACGCCTCGGCGTTCATCGGTTTCTTCTTCCTCGTGGTGTGCGTGCTTGGCTTCGCCGCCATCGTCATCGTCGGCACCGACCCGCAGTACTTCATCAACGGACAACCGGGCGGTGCGCTGGTCGGCGGCAGCAACATGGTCGCGATGCACCTGGCCAGCAAGGTCGGCGGCAGCCTGTTCCTCGGTTTCCTTTCGGCCGTAGCCTTCGCCACCATCCTCGCGGTGGTCGCGGGACTGACCCTGGCCGGCGCCTCGGCCATTTCCCATGATCTCTACGTGACGGTCCTCAAGCGCGGCCAGGCCAGCGAAGCCGAGGAGATGAAAGTCTCGCGCCTGGCCGTGGTGGGCCTGGGCCTGGTGGCGATCGCCCTGGGCATCCTCTTCGAGCAGGTCAACATCGCCTTCCTGGTCGGCCTGACCTTCGGCATCGCCGCCTCGGCCAACTTCCCGGTGCTGATCATGGCCATGTACTGGCGCGGCCTGACCACCCGCGGGGCCATCTGCGGCGGGCTTGCCGGGCTGCTCTCGGCACTGACGCTGGTGATCCTCTCGCCCACCGTCTGGGTCACCGTGCTCGGTCACCCCCAGGCGATCTTCCCCTACGACCACCCGGCGCTGTTCTCCATGCCCCTGGCCTTCCTGGTGATCGTCCTGGTTTCGCGCCTGGACCGCAGCGCGCAGGGCGCCAGGGATCGCCAAGGCTTCGACGACCAGCGCGTGCGGGCCGAGACCGGCCTGGGCAGCGCCGGCGCAACTTCCCACTGACACGCGGGGCCAGGCGCCCCGCCATCGAGAGCTTCCTCCATGAGTACATTCCAGGCCCCGTTGCGCGACATGCGCTTCGTCCTCCATGAAGTCTTCGCCGCCCCTGAACTGTGGGCGCGCCTGCCGGCCCTGGCGCACAGCGTCGATGCCGACACCGCCGACGCCATTCTCGAAGAAGCGGCCAAGGTCACCGCGACCCTGATCGCCCCGCTCAACCGCAGCGGCGACGAGCAAGGTGCGCAGTGGCAGGATGGCGCAGTGCGCACCCCCGAAGGCTTTCGCGAGGCCTATGCCACCTATGCCGAGGGCGGCTGGGTCGGCCTGTCCGGCAACCCGCAGTACGGTGGCATGGGCATGCCCAAGATGCTCGCCGTCGCATTCGAGGAAATGCTCTATGCCGCCGGGTCCAGCTTCGCCCTGTATTCGGCGTTGAGCGCCGGCGCCTGCCTGGCCATCGATGCCCATGGCAGCGAAGCCCTGAAGCGCCTTTACCTGCCGCCCATGTACGCCGGTCATTGGGCCGGCTCCATGTGCCTGACGGAAGCCCACGCCGGCACCGACCTGGGGATGATCCGCACCCGCGCCACCCCCGGCGCGGATGGCAGCTACCAGGTCAGCGGCAGCAAGATCTTCATCACCGGTGGCGAGCAGGACCTGACCGAGAACATCATCCACCTGGTGCTCGCCCGCTTGCCGGACGCGCCTGCCGGCGCCAAGGGCATCTCGCTGTTCCTGGTGCCCAAGGTGCTGGTGAACGCCGACGGCAGCCTCGGCGCGCGCAACGCGGTGAGCTGCGGCTCCATCGAACACAAGATGGGCATCAAGGCCTCGGCCACCTGCGTGATGAACTTCGATGGCGCCACCGGCTACCTGCTCGGCGAAGCCAACAAAGGGTTGGCGGCGATGTTCACCATGATGAACTACGAGCGTCTTTCCATCGGCATCCAGGGTATCGGCTGCGCCGAGGCGTCGTACCAGGCCGCGGCGGGTTATGCCCGCGAGCGCCTGCAGAGTCGTGCCGCCGCGGGCCCGCTGAACCAGGACAAGGCCGCCGATCCGATCATCGTCCACGCCGACGTGCGCCGCATGCTGCTGACCATGAAGGCGCTGAACGAAGGCGGGCGCGCGTTCGCCTGCTATGTCGGCCAGCAACTGGACCTGGCCAGGTACGCCACCGACCCCGGCGAACGCCGCGACGCCGAAGCCCTGGTGGCCTTGCTGACGCCGGTGGCCAAGGCCTTCTTCAGCGACAACGGGCTGGAAAGCTGCGTGCATGGCCAGCAAGTGTTCGGCGGCCACGGCTACATCCGCGAATGGGGCCAGGAACAACTGGTCCGCGATGTGCGCATCGCGCAGATCTACGAAGGCACCAACGGTATCCAGGCCCTCGACCTGCTGGGACGCAAGGTGGTGGCCAACGGCGGCGCGACGCTGCAGCGCTTCGCCACGGAAATCCGTGACTTCGCCAACACCCGGCACACGCCCTGGAGCCCCGCGCTGCTGGAGGCATTGCAGCGCCTGGAAGACCTCAGCGACTGGCTGCTGGAGCAGGCCAGGGTCGACCCCGACTCGGTGGGCGCGGCCTCGGTGGAGTACCTGCAACTGTTCGGTTACGTCGCCTACGCCTACATGTGGGCACGCATGGCAGCCACCGCACGGCCCAGGCTGGACCAGGACGCCGGGTTCTACGGCGGCAAGCTGGCCACCGCGGAGTTCTTCTTCAGCCGTCTGCTGCCGCGCACCCTGGGCCTGGAAGCGAGCATTCGTGCTGGCAGCCGGTCGCTCTACGGCCTGACCGCCGAACAGTTCTGAGCAACACGATCCCCTGTACTTCCCCTGCCTCGCATCGACCCCGGCGGCTCGATGCGCGGCTCGCTGTTCCATCAATAACAACAACAGGACATCACCATGAAGCATTCCCTCACCGTCAATCGCCTGCTCCTGGCCGGCTGCGCCCTCGCCCCGGTCGTGCCGGCCAGCGCGGCCTTGCTCGACGACAGCAAGGCCAGCCTGGAGCTGCGCAACTTCTACATGAACCGTGATTTCCGCCAGGCCGGGGCCAGCCAGGCCAAGGCCGAAGAGTGGGCCCAGGGCTTGCTGTTGCGCTACGAGTCGGGGTTTACCGAGGGCGATATCGGCGTCGGTATCGATGCCCTCGGCCTGCTCGGGCTCAAGCTCGACTCCGGCGCAGGGCGCAGCGGCACGCAATTGCTCAAGCAGGACCGGGAGAGCCGCAAGGCACAGGACGAATACGCTGAACTGGGCCTGACCGCCAAGTTCAAGGTCTCGCGCACCGTGCTCAAGCTGGGCGCGCTGCAGCCGCGCCTGCCCAGCGTCGCCTACAACGATGCCCGCCTGCTCCCGCAGAGTTTCCGCGGTGGCCACCTGAACAGCCAGGAGATCGACGGCCTGACCCTCGATGCCGGGCGCCTGAGTCAGGTCAACCAGCGCAATTCCTCCGACTTCGAAGACATGAGCGCGAGCACCGGCAGCGCCGGCGCCACCGGCATCAAGAGCAGCAAGACCAGCGACGCCTTCGACTTCGCCGGCCTGAGCTATCGCTGGAACGAGCAATGGAGCGGCGCCTGGCACTATGGCGAGCTGGAAGACATCTATCGCCAGCACATCCTCAGCCTGACCCACAACCTGCGCCTGGACGACCAGCGCTCGCTGCGCAGCGAGCTACGCGTCGCTCGCGCCAGGGATGACGGCAGCAGCAATGTCGACAACGACGCCTACGGCCTCATGCTGACCTGGCGCCAGGCGGCCCACAGCGTTGCCTTCGCCTACCAGCGCATGGCCGGCGATACCGGCTACGCCTACATCGCCGGCAGCGATCCGTTCCTGTTCAACTATGTGCAGTTCGGCGACTTCGCCAACCGCGACGAACGCTCCTGGCAAGCGCGCTACGACTATGACTTCGGCGCCCTGGGGATTCCCGGCCTGAGCTTCATGAGCCGCTATGTGCGTGGCAGCGACATCGAGCTCGGCGGCGGCCGGCCGAGCGGCGAGGAATGGGAACGCAATACCGACATCGCCTACGTCTTCCAGAGCGGACCGCTGCGCAACCTCGGGGTGAAATGGCGCAACGCGACGATCCGCACCCGGCACTTCGCCAACGACCTGGACGACAACCGCCTGATCCTCAGCTACACCCTGCCCCTCTGGTGACACGCCGGCGTGGCCGGGTTCGCCCGGCCACGTAGCGTTCGCCAGTCTTCCTGTTGCAGAAACCACGATGGTGCCTACGCCAATGCTTCATGTCCGCTCATTCGCCCGCAAGATACTCCTGGCCGCCTCACTCGTCGTCGCGGCGGCCTTCGGCATGTTCGCCCTGTACCAGGACCAGCGCCAGCAAGACGCCACGCAGCGCAGCCTGGAGGCGGAACTCAACAACAACGGCAGGCTGCTGGCGTACAGCATCCGCAACTGGCTGGAGGGGCGTGGCCATCTGGTCAGCCTGCTGGCGCGGCAACTGCAAGCGTCGGACCAGGCCACCGATTCGGTCCGGGCGCTGTTGAACCAGGAGGTCTACGCCCGGTTGTTCCTTTCCGCCTCGCTGGGCAGCGCCCAGGGCAGCTTCATCAGTGCCCCCGACACACCGATGCCGCCAGGCTACGACCCACGCACCCGCAACTGGTACAAGCAGGCCGCCGCAGGCTCCGGCCTGGTCATCACCGAACCCTATCTGTACGCCGGCAGCAACCGCCCTGCCCTGGCCATTGCCCATCCCGTCGTGCGCGATGGCCGGATCACTGGCGTGGCCGCCGGCGCCGTCGCCCTCGATGCCATCAACGCGATGCTCGAAGCCGCCAACCCCGGTGCCGAGGGCTACGCCTTCCTGATCAACGAGCAAGGGCAGGTTCTCCTGCACCCGCGCCAGGAACTGCTGTTCAAGACGCTCGCCGAAGCCTGTCCGCAGTTGTCACCACGGCGGGGCGACGGGCTTCAGGAATTCAACGAGGCCGGCAAGCCCAAACTGCTGGCGCTGACCCCCATCAGCGGCCTGCCGGGCATTCATTGGCAGGTCGCCCTGGTGATCGACAAGGCGGCCGCCTATCGCCCCCTGACCGAGTTCCGCCGCACCGCCTACGGCGCCACGGCCCTGGCGGTACTGGCGGTCTTGCTCCTGCTCGGCGCCCTGATCCACTGGCTACTGCGCCCCTTGCGCGACATCAGTGGCGCCATGCAGGACATCGCCAGCGGCGAAGGCGACCTGACCAGGCGCCTGGACGCCCGCGGCGCCGATGAGCTGGCCGAACTGGCCCACGCCTTCAACCGTTTCGTCGCACGCATCCATGACTCCGTCAGCCAGGTGGCGGGCAGCGCCCATCGACTGCACGGCGTGGCCCGACAGGTGCTGGGCACCACCGACGGCCTGGTGGCCAGCAGCGACGAACAGAGCAGCCGCACCACCAGCATGGCGACCGCCATCATCCAGCTGGGCGCCACCGCCCAGGAGATCGCCCACAGCGCCGCCGATGCCTCCACCCAGGCCAGCGATGCCAGGCGGCAAAGCGAAGCGGGATCGGCCACGGTCGCGCAGACGCTTTCGTCCATCGGGCAGTTGAGCGACGACATCGCCACCTGCAGAAGCGAAATCGATGCGCTGGCCAGCCGCACCCTGGACATCGGCAAGATCCTCGAGGTGATCCAGGGAGTGTCGGCACAGACCAACCTGCTGGCGCTGAACGCCGCCATCGAGGCGGCCCGCGCGGGCGATGCCGGGCGTGGCTTCGCGGTGGTGGCCGATGAAGTGAGGGGGCTGGCGCACCGCACCCAGGCGTCGGCGCAGGAGATCCAGCAGATGATCGAAGAGTTGCAGAACGGCGCGGACCGGGTGGTCGCCGTGATGACGGCCAGCCAGTTGCGTGGCCAGCAGACCCGGGAGATCGCCGATCACGCCGGGCAACACCTGTCGGGCATCACGGCACGGGTTGGCGACATGGATGGGCTGAACCATTCAGTGGCTACCGCTACCGAGGAGCAGACCACCGTCATCGAATCCCTCGCCGAACAGATCAGCGAGATCAGCCGGCTCAACCAGCACGGGCTGGGCGATCTGCGCAGCACCCTGGATGCCTGCGTGCAGCTGGAAGAACAGGCCAGCCAGTTGCTGCGCCTGGTCAGCGGATTCCGTATCTGAGCCCGGCCTGATGCTGAAGCTGGCCGTTACGCAGAGAGGTGCAGCCATGATCATGAAATTCCGCAGGGACATCGACCACCCCATGCCGTGCGTGGCAGCGATGGGGTGGCGCCAGGCGACGCTAGCCGGCCAGTTGTTCGAGCACCCGCTCGGCCACTGGTGCGCCGGAGGCCGGGTTCTGCCCGGTGATCACGCGCTGGTCAGACACGGCGTAGGCAGCCCATGGCTCGGCGGCCTTGGTGTACACCGCGCCGCGTTTGACGATCTCGTCCTCGGTCAGGTACGGCATGTACTGGTCCAGCTCGACCAGCCGCTCCTCGGCGTTGGAGAAACCGGTGACCTCCTTGCCATCGATCAGCAGGGTGCCGTCGGACAGGCGGATGTTCAGCAGCCCCACCGCGCCGTGGCAGACGGAAGCAACGATGCCACCGCTTTCGTAGATGCTGCGGCTGATCGCCTGCAGTTGCTCGTTGTCGGGGAAATCCCAGACCACGCCGTGACCACCGGTGTAATAGACCACCGAATAGTCCTGCGGATCGACCTGTTCGGGCTTGAGCGTCGCGCCCAGGCGGCTCATGAAGTCGCTGTTCTGGTACCACTGCCAGTCGGTGGCATCGGCCATGGCCAGGCTATGGGGATCGATGGGGGTGTAGCCGCCCTTGGGGCTCACGTAGTCGACCTGGTAACCCGCTGCCTCGACCACCTTGACGAAGTGCACGGCCTCTCCGAGCCAGAGGCCGGTGGCGCGCTCCAGGTTCGGATACTTGGGCACGCTGGTCAGTACAACCAGGATTTTCTTGCTCATGTCACACCTCACTGTCGCACTACTGAAAGAAGAGCCAGGCTGGACTCGGCCGACCTGGCGGTTGCCAACATAGACGCCTCGCGGACCGGCCGGTAGACGCCGGATCGGAATTGACCATTGCACAAATGGAACGCTGACGATGTACGACCTCAACGAGCTGTACTTTTTCGTGCAGATCATCGAACACCAGGGCATCGCTGCGGCGAGCCGGGCACTGGACATCCCCAAGTCGAGGCTGAGCCGGCACCTCGCGGCCCTCGAAGAACGCCTCGGTGTGCGCCTGATCAACCGCTCCACCCGCCAGTTCGCCGTGTCCGACCTGGGCATGGAGTACTACCAGCATTGCCTGAACATGCTCGACGGCGCGCAGGCCGCGCAGGCACTGATCGACGACAGCCAGGCCGCGCCTCGCGGGCTGGTGCGCATCGCCTGCCCCACCGCCCTGCTCAACTTCCTCGTGGCCGGGATGATCGCGCGCTTCCTCGATCGCCACCCCGAGGTGGAGGTCCATCTGGAGAGCACCAACCGCCAGGTCGATCCGCTGCGTGAAGGTTTCGACATTGCCCTGTACGCAGGATTCCAGCCCCTGGAAGACAGCGGCCTGATCATGAAGCGACTGTCTCGCAGCCCCCAGGCGCTGGTCGCCAGCCCGAGCCTGCTGGAACGCCTCGGGCCGGCACGCAGCCTGGCCGACCTGGGACGTTTCCCCAGCCTGAGCCTGCCGCCCTGCTCCGGCCAGTCGGTGTGGAACATGGAAGGACCGGGCGGCGTGCAGGCCACGGTGCGACACACGCCGCGCCTGGTTACCGACGACATGATCACCCTGCGCCGGGTCGCCCTGGATGGCGGCGGCATCGTGCAACTGCCCAGGCTGGTGGTGTCCAAGGACATGCGCAACGGCCTGCTCGCGCCCTTGCTTGCCGACTGGGTCCCCAGAGGCGGGGTGATCCACGCGCTGCTGCCCAGTCGGCGCGGGATACCCCAGGCAGTCCGGGCGCTGCTCGACTTCCTTGCCGACAGTTTCAAGGCCCTGGACGTCGACAATCCGTACCAGGGCCATGTGCTGCGCGCAGAAGAAGACGCCTGCTTCCTGACGGACATGCAGCCTTGAATCCGTCAGTCGGATTTGCCCAGGTAGAAGCGCAGGACCAGGCGCTGCACCCAGCGACCGTAGGGCGGGTAGAACAGCTGGATCGGAAACCAGCGCTGGCGCTTGAACACCGCCTTGCCGTGGGACAGGCTGCGGAAACCCTCCTGGCCGTGGTACGAGCCCATGCCCGAATTGCCCACCCCACCGAACGGCAGGTCGTGCTGCAGGACGTGCCAGGTCCAGTCGCCCAGGGTCACCCCGCCGCTATGGGTCTGCTCCAGCACGCGCCGGGTCTGCCCGGGGTCCAGGCCGAAGGGATAGAGCGCCAGCGGACGCGGCCGCGCCTGGATATAGGCGATTGCCTGGTCAAGATCGCGGTACTCGATGACCGGCAGCAGCGGACCGAAGATTTCCTCCCTGGCCACGCGCATCGTCTCGGTCACGCCGGTGATCACCTGCAACGGCAAGCGCCGCGAGGACACTCCCGAACCGCGGCACGACAGCACCTTCGCCCCCTTGTCCCGGGCATCGTCCAGCAGTGCCTGGAGACGCTGGGCCTGGCGGTCGTTGATGATGCAGGTGTAGTCCGGGCTGGCGACCGGGTCGGGATACAAGCGCTCGAAGGCGCGTTTGACGGCCTCGGCAAACAGCCCGGCCTGGCCCTCGCCGACCAGCACATAGTCGGGGGATACACACACCTGGCCGGCATTGAAGCCCTTGCCGTGGGCCACGCGCGCGGCGACTTCGTCCAGATCGGCATCCACACCGACCAGCACCGGCGACTTGCCGCCCAGCTCCAGCGTCACCGGGACCAGATGCTCGGCAGCGGCCTGCATCACCTGGCGCCCGACCTGCGGCGCACCGGTGTACACCAGGTGATCGAAGGGCAAGCGGGTGAATGCCTGGGCACTGGCCAACTCGCCGCCACACACGGCGACCTCATCCTCGTCGAAGACCTCGGCGAGCATCTGCTGCAGCACCTGGCGGCTGCGCGGGGAATACTCCGACACCTTGATCATCGCCCGGTTGCCCGCTGCCAGCGCGGCGATCAGCGGCCCCAGGGTGAGATAGAACGGGAAATTCCAGGTCCCGACGATGCCTACCACGCCCTTGGGCTGGTACTGGACCCAGGCGCGGTTGCCGAAGAACAGCAACTCGGTCTTGCGCCGCTCGGCTTTCATCCAGCCCCGCAAGTGCGCCATGGCGTGGCGGGCCTGAAGGATCGAGCCGAGCACTTCGATCTGCAGGGTTTCGAATTCGGCGCGGCCACCGAAGTCGGCTTCGAGGGCGTCGACGATGGGTCGCTGATAGCGGCGCAACGCGTCGATCAGCCGCTTGAGATTATCCAGCCGCACGCGCTGCGCAGGATAAGGGCGGGTATTGAACGCCTGGCGCTGACGCAGCAGCAACCGTTGCATGCGCTCGATTTCCTGAGCGTCCTGGGCGTGTGACAGATCATTCATGATGATTCCTTGTGGATGTGGTTCGGTGTGCGCCTGCAGGCGCCTGGAGAGACTGATGGCTGTGTCAGAAGCGATAGCCGACGGTGAGCGAATAGACGTCCGGATCGGCCTCGATATCGATCTTGCGCTTGACCGCCCCCAGCCCCGGGGTCTGGGTCTTGATGCTGGCGGTGGTATCGATCCAGTAGCGCGTGTAGGCGAAGCCGACGCTCCAGTGCTCGGCCACGGGGATGTCCACGCCGACCTTGGCCACCGCGCCCCACGAGTCATCCAGCCGGGAGGTGCTGGACGTACCGCCGAAGGCGGTGGTGTAGGCGTGGGTCATCTTTTCTTCGCTGAACCAGGTGTAGTTGACCCCGAGGGCCACATAGGGCGCCACGCCCAACACCTCGAAGTTGTAGGCCAGCAGCATGGCGGGAAACCAGGCCCGGGCGCTGCCGACCTTGCCCAGCGGCGCGGCGGCGCCCGCACCGTCGAAGTCGATGACCGGAGGGGCGCCGACCTGGAACACCAGGGACCAGGGACCGGCGAGGTTACGCTCGTAGACCAGCGCCAGGGTGCCGCTGTCACGAACCACGGAGCGGATATGGTCGGGGGTGGTCCCGGGTGGGCCGGTCATGTCGGCGGAGTCGGTGTTGAACTGGATGTCGGCATAGCCGATGCGCACGGCGTTGCGCGGCTCGGACTGGCTGGCACTCGCGCAGGTCGGCAACAGGATCAGGGATGCCGCCAGCGCTGGGGCGAACATGGATTTCATAGTGGCCTCGAAGTTTGTTGTTATTGTTCAGGAGTACTACGGCTGTCGATGCTGCAGCGCGGGGGTCGTCCGGCGGGAGGTTGCAACGTGCCAATGTGGGGGTTGATTGCTGCCATCGCTGAAAGGGAGGTCGCCTGGTGACGCGCTCGATCGTCGGTTCATACGGAAGGCCCGAGGATGTGCCACGGCACAACCTGCTCGGCGTGCCAGCCCTGGTTGCGGAGCTACAGGCACAGGGCCTGGGCGCGGAGGAATTGCTGGGCGGCACCGACTTGTCGCTGGCGCACTTGCGAGATCCCGAGACGCGGATCTCGCACCGCCAGAAGATGGCGATCTTCGCCAACATGCGACGCCTGGCGGCCCATGCCGACGCAGGACTGCGCGCTGGAGCCCGGCAACGCATCAGCGACTTCGGCATCCTCGGCTATGCCTTGCAGAGCAGTGACACCTTCGGCCAGGCGGTCGAGTTCGGCATCCGCTACATTCGCCTGCTGGGCCCCGTGTTCGAAAAGTCCTTCCGCCAGGACGGGGATGTCGGCACCTTCGCCGCGCAGGGCTTCCACCCCTTGGGCGAGTTGATGCCCCTGGCCACGGAGTTCTGGTTCGCCTCGATTCATACGCTGGTCGAGTGCGTGCTGGAAAAGCCTTTTCCTGCGCTGCGACTGCTGCTGCCCTACCCTGCACCGGCCTATTGGCAACGCTACGAAGAGGTATTTCGCTGTCCGGTGGAATTCGACAGCGGCGTAATGGAGTTACGCTTCGACGCCGCGGTGCTCCAGCAGCCCTGTCCAAATGCCAATCCGATCACCTCGGCGATGTCGACGGGGTTCTGCCAGCAACTCAATGCCAGCCTTCCGCAAACCTCCGACCTGATCGAGTCGGTGCGCCTGGCCTGCCTCAGCCGCAGTGGGCGCCTGCCGGGGATCGATGCCGTGGCCGCAACGCTCAACATGTCGACGCGTACTTTGCACCGACGTCTGGCCGAGCATCAGCGCACTTATCAGAGTGTGCTGGACGAGGTTCGCTGCGCCCTGGCCATCGAGTTCCTGCAGCAGAGCGACATGCCCATGGACGAGCTGGCGGCGCAGGTCGGTTTTTCCGACGCGGCCAACTTTCGCAAGGCCTTCAGGAAATGGACGGGGCAGTCGCCGGGGGACTTTCGCAAGAAGGTGCGTGAGGCGTGAGGGTGGTTTGCGGGGAAACGAAAAAAAGGGCCCGAAGGCCCCAGTCAGGCAAGAAAAAACGGCGATTTTCCGCGATGGAAAAGCGCCGTTTTTCTTCGGCCTCGTCACCGATCAGCGGATATAGCTGCCACCGTTGACGTCCAGCGTCGCGCCATTGAGCGACGCCTGGGACGGACGCAGGGCGAAGGCCACCAGCTCGGCGATTTCCGCCGGAGCTGCCATGCGCCCGACCGGAATATCGGCAACCGCCGCCGCCTCGCCGTGCTGGGCGACGAACTGCTCGGCCATGTCCGTGCGCACCCAGCCAGGGGCAATGGCGACCGACACGATGCCGTCCCCGGCAACGCTGCGCGCCAAGGACTTGCTCAGGTTGATCAGGGCCGCCTTGCTGGTGCCGTAGGGCAAGGCGTCTGCGGCATAGCCGCGCTGGGCCGCGCGACTGGCCATGGTGATGATGCGACCACCACCCTGGCTGCGGAAATGCAGGACCGCCTCGCGACTCAGGTCGGCGGCGGCGAAGAAGTTGACCTGGAACTCACGGCGCCAGGCTGCACGCCATTCAGCGGCCGGCGCCTCCAGGGGGATCTCGGTGCGAATACCGGCATTGTTGATCAACCCATGGATACGCCCGCCCGACAGCGCCAAGGCCGCCTGCCACAGGCGCTCCGGCCCGGCCTCGTCCGCCAGGTCGCCCTGCACGACCCACCCTGCGCCACCGACGCGATCGAGCAGGCGCTGTGCGCCCTGCTCATCCCGGCTGTAATGGATCAGCACCCGTGCGCCCTCGGCGACCAGTTGCTCGACGATCGCGGCACCGATACCACCGGAGGCGCCGGTTACCAGGACTGTCTGCCCATCGAGGGGACGCTTGGAATCAGCCATCTGTACTCACCTTTCTTTCCTGGAAATGGAGAAATGCCGCGTGCCGGATCCAGCACGCGGCATTGCGCAATGCAACCTTACTTCACTTCGGCGTTGGCTTCGGTCGAGGCCTTGTCGACGAGCTTCTGGATCTCGCCCGTCTCGCGGCGCTGGCTCAGGTAGATATTGAGCACCTGGAGGTCGGCAGGGGAAATGTCGCGGCGCACGCCGAACGATACCCCCTGCTTGGCCAGGGCCGGCTTGGGCAGGATCTCACGGGTCCAGCCCGGGTTGGCCAGGGCGAACAGGTGGTTGGTGTCGCTGGCATCCACCAGCACGTCGGCGCGCTTGGACATCACCGCCAGGCGGGCTTCATCCATGCCCGGCAGACGCATGATCTTGCCCTTGCTGATCACGGAGGAAATCGCCTTGTCCTGGGCAGTGCCCGACATCACCGCGAAGGTGAGCTCGGGCTTGTCCAGCGCGGCGATATCATCCTTGACGTCGGCCAGCTTGGGGTTGTCCTTGTTCACCAGGAGGGAGACCTGGTAGTCGGTCGCCGGCACGCTGAAGGCCACCGCCAGTGCCCGCTCGGGCGTCTGGTTGAGGGCCATGGCCAGGTCCCACTTGCTGCTTTGCAGCCCGGCCACCAGGTTGTCCCAGTTGGTGTCGACGAACTCCACCTTGACCTTCAGCACGCGTTCGCCGAAGTCCCGGCACAGGTCGACGAAATAGCCGCTGTAGGCACTGGTCTTGGCATCGCGCATCACATAAGGCGCCGCGACCGCGGCACCGCAGCGCAGTACCCCGGCTTTCTGCACGTCCTTCCATAACGAGGTGTCGGCTGCCTGCGCAACGGACTGCCCGAGCAGGCCGGCGGAAAGACCGGCACAAACGGCGAAAGCCTTCAGGGCTGAAGAGATTGAACGAACCATAGTGGACCTCACTGATATTGATTGTTGTTGGCAGGAAGGTACGGCGCATAGCTGCATGCTATTTTGTGTGCATGACTGCATTCAAAATAAAAACTAAGATACGGCCTGTCAACAGGGTTTATTGGCCATTCCGATCGGCAGATATACGAAAGAAAAACAATATATAAACGCAAGAAAAAATGGATTTAACTCACCAAAGTTTTCCCATCACACTGTTCGGATCAGTGGGCCCGGCGCGGCAGGAGATGATCGAGATGAGCTTGAAAGACGACCTGGCATGCCTGGTCCGCCAGGAAGAAACCCTGCAATTCGAACGCT
Source organism: Paucimonas sp. (assembly GCA_031253995.1). Taxonomy (GTDB): domain Bacteria; phylum Pseudomonadota; class Gammaproteobacteria; order Pseudomonadales; family Pseudomonadaceae; genus Aquipseudomonas. Next base: position 148,245 of record JAIRVG010000028.1, read on the forward strand.
TCGATGAAGACAGCGCATGGCACCTTGGCTCGCGCCTGCACGACCTGGCCGTGGCCAACGGCTGGCCGCTGGTCATCGACATACGGCGCTTCGACCGTCCGTTGTTCTTCGCCGCCCGGCCGGGAATCACCTCCGACAACCACGACTGGGTCAGGCGCAAGAACAACACCGTGCAGCGCTTCCTGCGCAGCTCGTACCGGATCCGGCACCAGCTCGCGCTGGAAAACCTCGACATCACCCAGCGCTACTTTCTCTCGCCAGCAGACTACGCCAGCGTCGGTGGCGGCTTTCCGATCATCGTGCGAGGCGCCGGGGTGATCGGCTCCGTCACGGTGTCCGGCCTGCCGGACCGGCAGGACCACCAGATCATCGTCGACGTGCTGTGCGACCTGCTCGGCCACGATCGCGAGGCGTTGTCCCTCGGCGACGCGTCCCCCTTCCCGGCCGCGTGAGCCCTGCTTGCCTGCGCCAACGGATCAGAACGCTCCAATAACAATCAACGAGTCTATCCATGTCCAATTCTTCACTCGCCCCCGGGCTCAAGCAGCGCCACGTCACCATGTTGTCGATCGCCGGCGTGATCGGCGCCGGCCTGTTCGTCTTCTCCGGGCATGCCATCGCCAAGGCCGGCCCCGCCGTACTCCTGGCCTATGTCTTCACCGGCGCGCTGGTGGTGCTGGTGATGCGCATGCTGGGTGAGATGGCGGTGGCCTCGCCGGACACCGGATCGTTTTCCACCTACGCCGACCGGGCCATCGGCCCCTGGGCCGGCTTCAGCATCGGCTGGCTGTACTGGTGGTTCTGGGTCCTGGCGATTCCCCTGGAAGCCATCGCCGCCGCAAACATCATCAACGCCTGGGTGCCGGCCGTGGACACCTGGGTCATCGCCTCGTCCCTGATCCTGCTGCTGACCTGCTCGAACTTCTTCAGTGTCGCCCGCTACGGTGAGTTCGAGTTCTGGTTCGGGCTGTTGAAGATCATCGCCATCATTGCCTTCATCGCGCTCGCCACGGCCGCGCTCATGGGCCTGTTGCCCGAACGCGAAGTCAGCGGCCTGGGCCGGCTGCTCGAAGAGCATGGCGGCTTTGCGCCGAACGGTGCGGGGGCGATCGTCGGGGCGATGCTCACCACCATGTTCAGTTTCATCGGCGCCGAGGTGGTCACCATCGCCGCGGCCGAATCGAAGAATCCGGCACGGCAGATCACCCGCGCGACCAACTCGGTGGTGTGGCGCATCTGCGTGTTCTACCTGCTCTCCATCGTGCTGATCCTGTCCATCGTGCCGTGGGACGATCCTCGCCTGCCGCAGGTCGGCTCCTTCCAGCGTGCGCTGGAGTTGATGCAGATCCCCAATGCCAAGCTGATCATCGATGTCGTGGTCCTGCTGGCGGTTGCCAGCTGCATGAACTCGCAGGTCTACACCGGTTCGCGGATGCTCTTTTCCCTGGCCCGTCGCGGCGACGCCCCGCGCTTCCTGCAGCGCGTCAACCGGGCCAAGGTGCCCTTTGCCGCCGTGGCCTGCACCACCGTGCTGGGTGTGGTGGCGACCTTCATCAACTATTTCGCCCCCGAGAACGTGTTCAAGTTCCTGCTCTCGACCTCGGGCGCGGTGGCGTTGCTGGTCTACCTGGTGATCGCCGTTTCCCAGCTCTGCCTGCGCAAGAAGATGCTGGCCGCCGGTGCCACCCTGGAGTTCCGCATGTGGCTGTTCCCGTGGCTGACCTGGATGGTGATCCTGTTCATCGGCGGGGCACTGGTGAGCATGTTCTTCATCCCCGCCTACCGCTCGGAAATCATCGCCACCGGGCTGCTGGCGACCCTGATCATCTGCCTGGGACTGCTGAATTCGCGCAAGGCGCCGCGACCTGCGCCGCACCCGTCCAAGGCGCTGCCGGAATGACCGGCAGGGCAGAGGGCCTCTCATAGAAAGAAGGACGCAATCTCGTAGGAGTGCACCCAGCCCTGCCGGGCTGCGCTATCGCGCAGAGAACTAGACCGTGAGAGCGCCGCGGTCGGCGTGGGAGCGGATTCATCCGCGATTGGGCGCGAAGCGGCCATAAAACCTGCGTCCGCAGTGTGTCAGGAAAACTCGGGACTCAGGTTTTACGACGGCTTTGCCGCCGATCGCGGATGAATCCGCTCCCAC